>NZ_JAIJYL010000029.1:0-61408 GCF_019753495.1 Klebsiella sp. TF21-TM
GCCCCGGCACGATACACTACCTACCGGTAAGTTCAGTCATACAATTGAGTGGCATGAGCAGTAAAAATGCCGGGACGGCTGGTGTTTAAGCAGAGACCTTTTTCTATGGCGGGAGTAACCTTACACCACCATCCCCAGCAGCAGACAGCCTACCAGGCCGCAGACCGAGATAATGGTTTCCAGCACCGACCAGGACCTGATGGTCTCGCCGATGGTCAGGTTAAAGTACTCTTTGAACAGCCAGAAGCCCGGATCGTTCACGTGGGAGAAGATAACGCTGCCGGAGCCGACCGCGATAACCATTAGCTCCGGGCTGACGCCGGTGGTGGCGATCAGCGGCGCGGCGATCCCGCCCGCGGTGATGGCGGCTACGGTCGCCGAACCCAGCGCGATACGCAGCACCGCGGCGATAGACCAGGCCATAAACAGCGGAGACATATTCGATTCGTGCATGATAGAAGCGATATATTTATCCATGCCGCTATCCACCAGCACCTGTTTGAAGGCGCCGCCGCCGCCGATGATCAACAGCATCATGGCGATGATTTTAATCGAAGAGGTCAGGGTATCGTTGATCTGCTCCATGGAGCGGCCGCGGTTCAAACCGAAGGTGAACAGCGCGATCAGTACCGCAATCAGGGTGGCCATGACCGGGTCGCCGAAGAACTCGGCAATCGGCAGGAAGGCGTGGCCCTTCGGCAGGATCATCTCGGCAACGGCGCGCATCGCCATCAGGATCACCGGAACCAGCGAGGTCCAGACGCTGACGCCAAAGCCAGGCATCTCTTCTTCAGTGAACACTTTCGGGTTATGCAGGCCTTCCGGGATCGGCTTATCAATGCCTTTCAGGAAACGGGCGAAAACCGGGCCGGCGAGAATAACCGTCGGGATAGCCAGAATGGTGCCGTAGAGCAGCGTTTTACCCATATCGGCGTGGAAGATGGTGGCGATCGCGGTCGGACCCGGGTGCGGCGGCAGGAAGCCATGGGTGACGGAGAGCGCGGCGGCCATCGGTACGCCGACGTACAGCAGCGGAATACGGGCCGAGGCGGCGATGGTAAACACCAGCGGCAGCATCAGCACGAAGCCCACCTCATAGAACAGGGCGAAACCGACGGTGAAGCCGGTCAGGACCACGGCCCATTGAATATGCTTCTTACCGAATTTATTGATAAGCGTGGTGGCGATACGCTGAGCGCCGCCGCAGTCTGCCAGCAGCTTACCGAGCATAGCGCCGAAGCCCATGATCAGCGCGAGGCTGCCAAGGGTACCGCCGACGCCGTTCTTGATGGAGACGATCACTTTATCCAGCGGCATACCCTGCATTAATCCGACGGCGAGCGCCACCAGAACCAGCGCAATGAAGCCGTTCATTTTGAAACGGATCATTAACAGCAATAACAGGGCAACCCCGATAGCAACGATGATTAATGGCATGATTTACCTGGCCTTAATTTGTTATGGGTAACGTCAAAGTTTCAACCTTTACAACATTCGCTCCGTCAGGGAGCAAAATAGTCTGGCACCGTAAACGCTTGCATTATCCTTACCCAGAGAAAGGATAGCTGGCTATTTTTTTGCCGGTGGCGCCTGAAGGGGATGATACGGGTAACATGTGAGGGTTGAGAATCACCTGGCGGGGGAAAATGTTAAATATGAGACTTAAGTCATACTCTTTCCCCGGTTTTTGCCGGTCGTTTAGCGGGAGATGTTGCGCGGTAACACAGAAAGGAGAAAGGAGAGCCGGCGACAGGCTGCCGCCGGAGGGAAGGCTTAGTAGTAGGAGTGCTCGCCGCGCTGGTGCTCGGTCAGATCGCGAACCCCTTTCAGCTCCGGAAACTCGTTCAGCAGCTGTTTTTCAATACCTTCTTTCAGGGTCACGTCGACCATCGAGCAGCCGTTGCATCCGCCGCCGAACTGCAGGATAGCCAGACCGTCGTCGGTGATCTCCATCAGCGACACGCGGCCGCCGTGCCCGGCCAGCTGCGGGTTAATCTGCGACTGCAGCAGGTACTCGACGCGCTCCATCAGCGGGGCATCGTCAGCGACTTTGCGCATTTTGGCGTTCGGCGCTTTCAGGGTCAGCTGCGAGCCAAGCTGGTCGGTGACGAAATCAATTTCAGCGTCTTCCAGATAGGGCGCGCTGAGCTCATCGACATAGGCGGTCAGCTGTTCAAATTTCAGCGCCGTGTCGGTGTCTTCCACCGCATCCGGTGGGCAGTAGGATACGCCGCACTCAGCGTTTGGGGTGCCGGGATTAATCACAAATACGCGAATTTGCGTCCCTTCTTCCTGATTTGCCAGCAGTTTGGCAAAGTGCGCTTGTGCAGCATCGGAAATACGGATCATAGCGTTGGCCTAATAGTTGACTATTTTACTGGGTTATAATACGCCCATCAGCGGGGGTCTACAAGGTACGGCATACACACCATACCTGAACCGTCGCGGCGCCGTTTCGCAAAAGCAGGCGGGATATCTCGGCGACGGTGCTGCCGGTCGTGACGACATCATCCACCAGAGCGATATGGAGTCCCTGCACGGCAAATTCAAGCTGAAAGGCATTTTTCAGGTTCTGCCTGCGCAGGCGGGCATTAAGCGAATGCTGCACGGCGCCCGCTCGCTGGCGCGTCAGGCCGTCGCGACGCCAGACGCACCCACGCCAGCGGGCTAACGGTCGGCACAGCTCATCGCACTGATTATAACCCCGGCGCCAGCGGCGGCGATGCCCCAGCGGCACGCCGACCAGCGCGTCTACCGGCGGCAAATCGTCACGCTGTTTAAGGCGCAGCAGCAGCAGGCGCGCCAGGGCGGGGCCCAGTTCCGGACGATGGTGAAACTTCAGCTGCCGCACCAGATCGCTCAGCGGCGGACGATAGTCATTGACCGCCACCATCCGATGCCAGGGAGGCGGCTTTTGCAGGCAGCGGCCGCAGGGATGCCGGGACATTGCCGACGGCAGGCCGCATTGCGGGCAGAGCGGGGGGCAGGCGAGCAGGGCGCGGCTGCAGCGAGAGCAGATCCCCCAGCGGGCGACCACCAGCGGCATTTGGCATAGCCAGCATAAGCTGTGTGCTGTTAGCATATTTGGCCTTCTGTCCAGTAAAAAAGAGAACGGTAACGGATGAACGACATCTGGTGGCAAACAATCGGCGAAGGTGATTGTCATCTTGTGCTGCTGCACGGTTGGGGGCTGAACGCTCAGGTCTGGGATTGCATCACGCCGCAGCTGGCTTCGCATTTTATCCTTCACCTGGTGGACCTGCCGGGCTATGGCCGTAGCGGCGGGTTTGGGGCGATGTCGCTGGAGGCGATGGCGCAGCGGGTGCTGGAGCAGGCTCCGCCTCAGGCGGTGTGGCTGGGCTGGAGCCTGGGCGGGCTGGTGGCCAGCCAGATAGCGATAAGGTGCCCGCAACGGGTGCAGGCGCTGGTAACGGTCGCCTCTTCCCCCTGTTTCGCGGCCCATGAGGACTGGCCGGGCATCAAGCCGGAGGTGCTGGCCGGGTTTCAGCAGCAGCTGAGCGAGGATTTCCAGCGTACCGTCGAGCGGTTCCTCGCCCTGCAAACCATGGGAACGGAGAGCGCCCGTCAGGATGCGCGGGCGTTAAAGCAGACGGTGCTCTCGCTGCCGATGCCTTCCGCTGAGGCGCTGAACGGCGGTCTGGAGATCCTCAGAACCGTCGATCTGCGTCAGGCGCTGGTCGGACTGCCGATGCCGTTTCTGCGGCTGTACGGTCGGCTGGACGGGCTGGTGCCGCGCAAGATTGTCCCGCTGCTGGATAAGCTATGGCCGGATAGTGAGTCCATTCTCTTTGACAAGGCAGCGCATGCGCCGTTTGTTTCCCATCCTGCGGCCTTCTGCGAGCCGCTGCTGGCGTTGAAAAAACGGCTGGGGTAATTTTTTTTGCCGCGCCATGGTAAAAGGGCCATTCACAGCAATACTTAGGTTGTTACGGTGGTTGATTATTTCATTCCGCCACCGTGACCTAAAATAACAACCTAATGGAGAGTAGAGGCTATGAAACTTGTTACAGGAATGGTTGCATCTCTGGTGATTGGCTGTCTGTCTTTTGGCGCATTCGCAGCGAAAGAGATCCAAAAAGAGGACGTGGCGAAGATGAATCTGACCAAGGTCGGCAGCATCACGACCTCAAGGACGACCTCGCCGATGGACGCCCGACGCGATCTGTCGAAAAAAGCCGATGAGCTGGGTGGAAAATACTTTGTGGTGATTGCCGGGCAGAAAAACGAAAAAACCGTTCACGCTAACGCTGACGTGTATAAATAATCCAGTCATAAAAACGGGCCTGCTGGCCCGTTTTTCCCTGCCGTCGCACTCGTTTTATCCCGTGGCGCTGGCAGGCCTTACTCCCTTCATCGCAGCGCCCACCACTCCTGCTGGCACGCCGCTTTCCCTTCAGGACAGCTTTTACAGCTGCCGGAGAGACAGCCCTCGCTGGTTTCGCTGATCCGTACCACCTTACCCATGGCTTCCATGCGTTCGAGCATGGCGTCAATCAGCGGCTGAGGCGTCCGCAGGCGGGCGCTGAGCTGTTTCGCCTCCATGCGGCCCTGCAGGGCCAGCATATCGCGGACTTCCATTAACGACGCCACAGATCCTCCTTAGTGGCAATCGCCAGCCGGGCTGGAACAGCAGGAGGCCGGCGTTTTCCGGGTGGCCAGCAGCGAGACGTCAACCCGGCTGCGCGCCCGACGCAGCAGACCGAAGAGCACCACGTTGAACAATATCACCGCCAGGATACACACCAGGCTGTAGCGCGGATGGTCGCTAAAGCTGACGGTCTGGTAGTAGAGCGTCGAGAGCGAATAGGCGATATTCAGTCCCCACAGAATGGAGAAGGTCATCCAGCCGCGGCTCGATTCGCGGGCGATGGCCCCCATCACCGAGATGCAGGGGATATAGAGAAGGACGAAGATCAGATAGCTGTAAGCCGCCGCGGCGCTGCCAAATTTACTGCCCATCACGCCCATCGCGCCGGTGGCCATTTCGCCATCGCCTTTGCTGGCTTCGATGGGGTTGGCCAGGACGCTGAGGCTGAAGGTGTCTTTCAGTCCCTGCCATGTTTCGTCGACGGCGGCCAGCAGTTCCTCGCCGAGGCTGTAGGTCTGCGGATTGAACTCCTCGTTCTGGATATCTTCGGCGGTATAGAGGGTGTTCAGCGTACCGACCACCACCTCCTTCGCCATTGCGCCGGTAAACAGACCCACGGTGGCCTGCCAGTTATCTTCATGCACGCCGATCGGCTTAAACAGCGGAGTGATGACCCGGCTCACCGAGGCCAGCGCGGAGTCGTTGATGTTGTCGACGACCTTACCGCTCAGCGAGAAGCTGTTCAGCGCGCTGAGGAAGATGCTGACAATGACGATCACCTTCCCGGCGCGCAGCACAAAGCCTTTCAGGCGCTGCCAGGTCTGGATAATCAGGCTCTTAATATGCGGGACGTGGTACACCGGCAGCTCCATCACGAACGGCGAGGCTTCGCCGCGCATAATGGTGTGCTTCAGCATCAGGCCGGTGAGAATGGCCATCACAATGCCCAGCACGTAGAGCGAGAAGACCGCCAGCGCGCCGTTCTGACCAAAGAAGGCGGCCGCGAAGACGGCGAAGATCGCCAGCCGCGCGCCGCAGGACATAAACGGCGCCATCATAATGGTCATCAGACGTTCGCGCGGGGCGTCGAGGGTGCGGGCGCCCATCACCGACGGCACGTTGCAGCCGAAACCGACAATCAACGGGACAAAGGATTTCCCCGGCAGGCCGAGAGCTTGCATCAGGCGGTCCATGACAAAGGCGGCGCGCGCCATGTAGCCGGAGTCCTCGAGGAAGGAGAGGAACAGATACATCATGCCGATCTGCGGCACCAGCGGCAGTACGGTGTTGATACCGCCGCCGATCCCCTGGGCGAGGAAGACGGTCAGCCAGTCCGGGAAGTGCAGGGTGTAACCCAGCCATTGAATACCGTGAATAAAGACCGCGACCGAGCCGGCGTCGAAAATCGGCTGCAGCGCGCCGCCGATGTTGATGGCCAGCAGGAACATCAGGTACATAACAAAGAGAAAAATCGGCAACCCGAGGAAGCGGTTGAGGATCACTTTGTCCATCGCCGCGGTGAAGCGGCTTGGCTCGGCGGTCAGGGTGTTACTGACGGCGTCGCAAATGGCGGCGATGGTCTGATAGCGCGCGTCAGCGATATGCAGAGCCGGGTCGTCGATCTCGTCGCTGAGATTCGCCAGGGCGATATCCAGTTTATCGGCGGCGTCGCCGGCATAGGCCCGGCTGTAGATGTCGCCCTCCAGCATCTGCAGACCGAGCCAGCGCCGCTGCCGGGCCGGGATCTGCGCTGACATCTGCTGCGCCAGCAGGTCGGCTTCGCGCAGCAGCGGCTGTGGATAGTGGACCAGCTCGATATCGCTGTTCGCCTGATGACGGTCGAGGGCAATCTTCAGCGCTTCGATCCCGCGTCCGCGGGTCGAAACCAGCGGAATGACCGGGCAGCCGAGGCGTGCGGCGAGGGCATCGATATCGATACGCACCTGCTGCTTTTCGGCAATATCCAGCATGTTCAGCGCCACGACGCAGGGGATCCCCAGCTCGAGCAGCTGCAGCGTCAAATAGAGGTTTCGCTCGAGGTTGGAGGCGTCGACCACGTTAATCAGCATGTCGGCGTCGCCGCTGAGGATGTAGTGGCAGGCGATCTGCTCGTCCAGCGAGGTTTGCGAAGAGATGGTGGTCAGAGAGTAGGTTCCCGGGAGGTCGACCAGCGTGACCTGGTGGTCAGTGGTGGCGAACACGCCCTCTTTACGCTCAACGGTGACCCCGGCCCAGTTGCCCACGCGCTGGCGGGCGCCGGTCAGCTGATTAAACAGGGTAGTCTTGCCGGAATTAGGATTACCAATTAAACCAACGGTTAATTTTTTCATATTTCAAACTCTTGTGCCGGGTCAGCCGTTATTGTGCAACCGCTTCCAGTTCGATTAAGGCGAGATCTTTTTTGCGTAATACCAGACTGACGCGTCGGGTTTCAATATGAACAGGATCGCCGAGCGGCGCCACGCGCACCACATGAAAAGAGGATCCGGGCAGCATGCCGAGGGAGAGCAATTTCTGACGGTATGCTGGGCTAATATCGCGGGAAAATCCGGTAATTTTCCACGCACTATCAGGTGTGAATTGCATAGGGCCTACTTGTCTATCGCTAACCGAAGAAGAATTTTCCGGACGCCTGGAGGCAGTTGCGCCGGGGACCGTAGCCAACGAAAAAGAAAAAACATTCTGCAAGCGATGATAATGAGAATGGTTTTTATCATCAATACATATGATGCGCTTTATGCCATTTTTAAAGTGAAATTCACCTTTTTATTGATATGCCGCAAAGTCCGCCTGTGATCGAAAATATGCGAAATATTATTTCGTCGCTCTAATGTTTAATTAAGGTTTCTTAAGTTAACGAAATGAAAATATTAATTTCGCTATCTACCCGGCGCGGAATAAATGCAGGTTATCAGAAATAACTGAGAGCCATTTGCGCGAAAAAGCGGCTATAGGTCGGTGACAATGAAAAGGAAAACTGCCCCTGAAAAGGGGCAGGGAGGGATTAGCGTTTTTTACCCATCGCCGCGGCGAGGGCATCCATCATCGCGCTGTTGCCGGCAGGCTGCGCGTCGCGACCGCGGGGTTTGGCGGCTTTCGCGGCCGGGCGATTGCCCTGCGGGCGATCCTGACCGCCGCCGCGGCGGGCGTTGCTGTCGCCCGGCTGCTCGTCGAGACGCATGGTCAGGGCGATACGCTTACGCGGCAGATCGACTTCCATGACCTTGACCTTCACGATGTCGCCCGCTTTCACCACCGTATGCGGGTCTTCAACGAACTTGTTCGAAAGGGAAGAGATATGCACCAGGCCGTCCTGGTGAACGCCGATATCAACAAACGCGCCGAAGTTGGTGACGTTGGTCACCGCGCCTTCGAGGATCATCCCCGGCAGCAGGTCGTTCATAGTCTCCACGCCGTCGGCGAACTGAGCGGTTTTGAACTCAGGACGCGGGTCGCGGCCCGGTTTTTCCAGCTCTTTGATAATGTCGGAAACCGTCGGCACGCCAAATTTATCATCGGTGAAATCGACGGCTTTCAGGTTCCGTAGCTCGCTGCTGTTGCCCATCAGATCTTTCAGCGCCTGCTGAGTCGCCGCCAGAATGCGCTCGACCACCGGATAGGCTTCCGGGTGAACGGTGGAGGCGTCCAGCGGGTTGTCGCCGTGGTTGATACGCAGGAAGCCGGCGCACTGTTCAAAGGCTTTCGGCCCCAGACGGCTGACCTTCAGCAGCTGCTGACGGTTCTGGAACTGGCCGTTCTCGTCGCGCCAGGCGACGATGTTCTGCGCCATCATGCGGGTCAGGCCGGCAACGCGGGTCAGCAGCGGCACGGAGGCGGTGTTCAGGTCAACGCCGACGGCGTTCACGCAGTCTTCCACCACCGCGTCCAGCTTACGCGCCAGCTGGGTCTGGCTGACATCATGCTGATACTGACCGACGCCGATGGATTTCGGGTCGATTTTCACCAGCTCGGCCAGAGGATCCTGCAGACGGCGGGCGATGGAGACCGCGCCGCGCAGCGACACGTCGAGGTCCGGGAACTCCTGCGCCGCCAGCTCGGAGGCGGAGTAAACGGAAGCCCCGGCTTCGCTGACGATCACCTTCTGGGCGGTGACCTTCGGGAACTGCTTCTGCACGTCGAGGAAGAAACGCTCGGTTTCACGCGAGGCGGTACCGTTGCCGATGGCCACCAGCTCAACGTTGTATTTCTCACACAGCGCGGCGACGGCGACGGCCGCTTTGGCGGCCTGGCCGGTGTGGGGGTAAATGGTGTCCGTCGCCACCAGTTTGCCGGTACCGTCAACTACGGCCACTTTCACCCCGGTGCGCAGGCCCGGGTCAAGGCCCATGGTGGCGCGCAGCCCGGCGGGCGCGGCCATCAGCAGGTCGTGCAGGTTGCGGGCGAAGACGTTAATGGCTTCGTCTTCGGCGCGCTCGCGCACGGTGCCCATCAGCTCGGTTTCGAGGTGCATCAGGACTTTGATCCGCCAGGTCCAGCTGACGACGCCTTTACGCCAGCTGTCCGCCGGGGCGTTGTTCAGGCGCAGGCCCAGGTGGTCGATAATAATCTGCTCGCCGTGGCTCTCTTTCGGCGGCTCGTCAAACTGCGGGTCGGCGTTTAAAGAGAGCTGCAGGACGCCTTCATTGCGGCCGCGGAACATCGCCAGCGCACGATGCGACGGCACGGCGGCGATCGGTTCGTGGTGATCGAAGTAGTCGCGGAATTTGGCGCCTTCCTCTTCTTTGCCGCTGACGACGGTGGAGACCAGGTGGGCGTTTTTCCACAGATAGTCACGGACCTTCGCCAGCAGCGCGGCGTCTTCGGCAAAACGCTCCATCAGAATATAGCGCGCGCCATCCAGCGCCGCTTTGCTGTCGGCCACGCCTTTATCGGCGTCAATATATTTTGCGGCTTCCGTTTCCGGATCGTGGGACGGTTCGTTCCACAGCAGGTCAGCCAGCGGCTCCAGCCCGGCTTCGATGGCGATCTGTCCGCGGGTACGGCGCTTCGGCTTGTACGGCAGGTAGAGGTCTTCCAGTTCGGTTTTGCTGAGCGTGGTATTGATGGCTTTTTCCAGCGCGTCGGTCAGTTTGCCCTGTTCAGCGATGGATTTGAGGATCGCCTGACGACGGTCTTCGAGTTCGCGCAGGTAGCCGAGGCGGGTTTCCAGATTACGCAGCTGCGTGTCATCCAGACCGCCGGTGACTTCTTTACGATATCGTGCAATAAACGGCACGGTGTTCCCTTCATCAAGCAGGCGAACGGCAGCTTCTACCTGTTCGGCTCTGGCCTGAAGTTCACCCGCAATAATGCGGCAGAGCGAATCATTCATCATGGCTTTTAATTCATCTTTAGGGTCAAAAAACAGGGACTAGTTATACGGACTGGCGGCTGAAAATGCCAGCCGCGCCCGGCGTCTCTCGGAAAGTTCTTGTCTATTTTACGTATTCGATCTCGTTGACATACCAGCTGGCTTCCCCCGCCGGCGTGTTAACGATGGCCAGATCGCCGACCTCTTTTTTTAACAGCGCGCGCGCCATCGGCGAGTCGATGGAGATATAGTCTTTGCGGCCAAAAATTTCATCGTAACCGACGATGCGAAAGCGCTTGATATCGCCTTCATCGTTTTCAATTTCTACCCAGGCGCCGAAGAAGACTTTGCCCTCCTGCTGCGGGGAGTAATCGACGATCTTTAACTGTTCCAGACATTTGGTCAGATAGCGGACCCGGCGATCGATCTCGCGCAGGCGCTTTTTGTTGTACTGGTAATCCGCGTTCTCGCTGCGGTCGCCAAGGCTGGCGGCCCAGGTCACCTTTTTGGTCACTTCCGGGCGCTCCTGGCGCCACAGGTAGTCCATCTCCTGCTTCAGTTTTTCATATCCCTCGCGGGTGATCAGCGGCGTTTTCATCGTGAGTTCAACCTTCTGACAGTCTGTCGTTGCGCACAATTTGTAGCGCGCAATAATACCGACAGGATAAATACTGTGTCTTATGATTAAATGTATACTTAACCTGCTGTTAAATATGCTTTGTAACAATTTAGCCTGGAATGTATACCAGATTTAGCTGGTGAGCGCGCCGGGCTTTTTTGAGAATACGCACTGACTATTGCAGTGAACCTTTGGGAGTACAAACAATGCAAGAGAATTATAAGATTCTGGTTGTGGATGACGACATGCGCCTGCGTGCGCTGCTCGAACGTTATCTGACCGAGCAGGGCTTCCAGGTTCGTAGCGTGGCGAACGCCGAACAGATGGATCGTCTGTTAACCCGCGAATCCTTCCACCTGATGGTGCTGGATCTGATGCTGCCCGGGGAAGATGGTCTCTCGATTTGCCGCCGTCTGCGCAGCCAGAGCAACCCGATGCCGATCATTATGGTGACGGCGAAAGGCGAAGAGGTCGATCGGATCGTGGGCCTGGAGATTGGGGCTGACGACTATATTCCGAAGCCGTTCAACCCGCGCGAACTGCTGGCCCGCATCCGCGCGGTGCTTCGCCGTCAGGCGAACGAGCTGCCGGGCGCGCCGTCGCAGGAAGAGGCGGTTATCGCCTTTGGTAAATTCAAACTGAACCTGGGCACCCGCGAAATGTTCCGTGAAGACGAGCCGATGCCGTTGACCAGCGGCGAGTTCGCGGTCCTGAAGGCGCTGGTGAGCCATCCTCGTGAGCCGCTGTCGCGCGATAAGTTAATGAACCTCGCTCGCGGCCGCGAATACTCGGCGATGGAGCGTTCCATCGACGTACAGATCTCCCGCCTGCGCCGCATGGTGGAAGAGGACCCGGCGCATCCGCGCTATATCCAGACCGTCTGGGGTCTGGGCTACGTCTTCGTCCCGGACGGTTCTAAGGCATGAAACGCGTGCGCTTTTCGCCGCGCAGCTCCTTTGCTCGCACGCTGCTCCTGATCGTCACCTTGCTGTTCGTCAGCCTGGTGACGACCTATCTGGTGGTACTGAATTTCGCGATCCTGCCGAGCCTCCAGCAGTTTAATAAAGTATTGGCCTACGAAGTGCGTATGCTGATGACCGATAAGCTGCAGCTGGAGGATGGCACCCAACTGGTGGTGCCCCCGGCGTTTCGTCGTGAAATTTATCGCGAGCTGGGGATTTCGCTCTATTCCAATGAAGCGGCGGAAGACGCAGGCCTGCGCTGGGCGCAGCATTATGAATTCTTGAGCCAGCAGATGGCTCATCAGCTTGGCGGCCCCACTGAGGTGCGGGTGGAGGTCAATAAAAGCTCCCCCGTGGTGTGGCTGAAGACCTGGCTGTCGCCCAATATCTGGGTGCGGGTGCCGCTGACCGAGATCCATCAGGGCGACTTCTCGCCGCTGTTCCGCTATACCCTGGCGATCATGCTGCTGGCGATAGGCGGCGCCTGGCTGTTTATCCGAATTCAGAACCGCCCGCTGGTGGATCTGGAGCATGCGGCGCTGCAGGTTGGGCGCGGCATTATCCCGCCGCCGCTGCGCGAGTACGGCGCCTCTGAGGTGCGATCGGTGACCCGCGCCTTCAACCACATGGCCGCGGGCGTGAAGCAGCTGGCCGACGACCGTACGCTGCTGATGGCCGGGGTCAGCCATGATTTACGTACTCCGCTGACCCGCATTCGTCTGGCCACTGAGATGATGGGCGAGCAGGACGGCTATCTCGCGGAGTCGATCAACAAAGATATCGAAGAGTGCAATGCCATCATCGAGCAGTTTATCGACTACCTGCGCACCGGGCAGGAGATGCCGCTGGAGCTGGCGGATCTGAATGCGGTGCTGGGGGAAGTGATCGCTGCGGAGAGCGGCTATGAGCGGGAGATCGCCACCGCCCTGCAGGCCGGCGAAATTCCGGTACGCATGCATCCTCTGTCTATCAAGCGCGCGCTGGCGAATATGGTGGTCAACGCGGCCCGCTATGGCAATGGCTGGATCAAGGTCAGCAGCGGCAGCGAAGCGAGCCGGGCGTGGTTCCAGGTTGAAGATGACGGACCGGGGATTAAACCTGAGCAGCGGGAGCACCTGTTTCAGCCGTTTGTGCGCGGCGACAGCGCCCGCAGCACCAGCGGAACCGGGCTGGGGTTGGCGATTGTTCAGCGTATTATCGACAATCACAACGGCCGGCTGGAGATTGGCTCCAGCGAACGCGGCGGGTTACTGATCCGCGCCTGGCTGCCGGTGCACCGGGTGCTGACGCCGATGAAACCGGCCAAAGAGAGCTGATCGCGCCCGCGGTTGGCTGGTCAAAACGTTGCGCAATAAAAAGCCGGGCAAGCCCGGCTTTTTCATCTCTGCGTCCGTTAGCGCTGCGGCCCTGCCGCCACCAGCGCGGCGCCCGCTGGCGTATCGGTATACTTCTCAAAGTTCTCAATAAACAGCTTCGCCAGCTGGTCGGCTTTTTCCTGCCACTGCTCCGGGGAACCATAGGTGCTGCGCGGATCGAGGATCTGGGTATCCACGCCTGGGAGCGCCGTCGGGATCTGCAGATTAAACATCGGCAAGGTAAAGGTCTCCGCGTTGTCCAGCGAGCCATTGAGGATGGCGTCGATGATGGCGCGGGTATCTTTAATCGAGATGCGCTTGCCGGTGCCGTTCCAGCCGGTATTGACCAGATAAGCCTGCGCGCCAGCCGCCTGCATACGTTTGACCAGCACTTCGGCGTACTGCGTCGGGTGCAGCGACAGGAAGGCGGCGCCGAAGCAGGCGGAGAAGGTTGGCGTGGGTTCGGTCACGCCGCGCTCGGTGCCGGCCAGTTTGGCGGTAAACCCGGACAGGAAATGGTACTGCGTCTGATCGGCGGTCAGGCGGGAGACCGGCGGCAGTACGCCGAACGCATCGGCCGTCAGGAAGATCACTTTGGTGGCGTGACCCGCTTTGGAGACCGGTTTGACGATATTATCGATATGGTCGATGGGGTAGGAGACCCGGGTGTTTTCGGTTTTTGAACCGTCATCGAAATCGATTGTGCCGTCGGCGCGCACCACCACGTTTTCCAGCAGGGCGTTGCGGCGGATGGCGTGATAGATATCCGGCTCGGCCGCTTCAGAGAGCTTGATGGTCTTGGCGTAGCAGCCCCCTTCGAAGTTAAACACCCCATCGTCATCCCAGCCATGTTCGTCATCGCCAATCAGGCGGCGTTTCGGATCGGTGGAAAGGGTGGTTTTGCCGGTGCCTGAGAGGCCGAAGAAAATGGCGACATCGCCTTTCTCGCCGACGTTGGCAGAACAGTGCATGGAGGCGATGCCCTTCAGCGGCAGCAGGTAGTTCATGATCGAGAACATCCCTTTCTTCATTTCGCCGCCGTACCAGGTGCCGCCGATCAGCTGAATGCGCTCGGTGAGGTTGAAAGCGATGAAGTTTTCCGAGTTCAGGCCCTGCTCTTTCCACTGCGGGTTGGTGCACTTCGCGCCGTTCATCACGATGAAGTCGGGCGCGAATTCCGCCAGCTCTTCGTCGCTCGGGCGAATGAACATGTTCTTCACGAAGTGCGCCTGCCAGGCCACTTCGGTAATGAAACGTACGCTGAGACGGGTATCGGCGTTAGCGCCGCAGAAGGCGTCGACGATAAACAGGCGTTTACCGGACAGCTGCTGTGTCACCAGCCCTTTCAGATGCTGCCAGGTTTCCTGCGAAAGCGGCTTGTTGTCGTTTTTACCCTTGCCTTTATCGGACCACCAGACGGTATCGCGGGTGGTGTCGTCGCGCACGAGGTACTTATCTTTCGGAGAACGACCGGTAAAAATGCCCGTGTCGACGGCGATAGCACCCAGACTGGTTAATACGCCACGTTCGTAGCCTTCCAGGTTGGGGTCGAGCTCTTCCTGAAACAACATGTCGTAGCTGGGGTTGTGGACGATATCCTGAACGTCATTGATACCATAAGCCTTGAGATCCTGCGGGGTTAAACCATGATTAACGCGCATGTCACTGCTCCTTAGCCAAGATGTACTGCTGTAAATTGTAGGGTTTATTACCGGGTATTGACCGCGACCAGGCTCATAGATTTACGTATCTCGACATTCCGCAGAATGACGAAAAAAACGGTGACTCCTGTCACGAAGTGAAGTGGATTATCTCAGGAAATGGCCGGATGGTGGGGTTAGATGTTTCTCAATGGTTAAAAAGTAATTAAAAAAACTGCTGAAATGTGAATGTAATCGCTTTCCTGGAATAAAATTACGTAACTCTTTCAGCGAGAATCGATTCAACTCGTGAATAAATAAAAGTCAGGCACCGGGCGACAAACCACATCGCCGCCCGGCGCCTGAAGAAGAAGTGAGGATTAATGGACCTGCGGGTCGGCCGGAGAGGCGTTGTTACGGATCTCGGCGATGTCCATGGCGTTGAAGATATAGTGGTTACCGCAGTAGTCGCAGTGCATATCAATCTCGCCTTCGTCGGCAAGGATGCTATCTATCTCTTCGTCCGGCAGCGTCTTCAGCGCGCCGGCGCAGCGTTCGCGGGAGCAGGTGCACTTGAACTCCACGCTTTGCGGATCGTAGACCGTGACTTCTTCTTCATGGTACAGACGCCACAGCACATCGTTCGCCGGCAGGGTGAACAGCTCTTCCGCCTTGATGGTCTCGGTGAGCGTCGCCAGGTGCTCAAAGTCGGCAGTCTGGGCATCCTGGGCCGGCATCACCTGCAGCAGCATCCCGCCCGCCATCGGCTGGCCTTCATGTTCGCCGGTGCGGATGATAAGGCGCGTCGGCAGCTGCTCTGAACGCTGGAAGTAATCTTCCAGGCAGGCGGCCAGCGTATCGCCTTCCAGACCGACCACGCCCTGATAGCGCTCACCCTCTTCCGGGGAGATGGTAATGACCAGATAACCGTTGCCGACCATCGCTTTCAGATCCGCATCGTCCGCAATCTCGCCCTGCACGCGCGCGACGCCGCGCAGCTGCTGCTGGTTATTGCCGTTGATCACCGCCAGCTGTAAAGGCCCATCGCCCTGCAGCTGCACGGTAATGTCGCCGGCAAACTTCAGGGTCGCAGTCAGCAGACTGGTGGCGACCAGCAGCTCCGCCAGCACCGTTTTCACCGGCTGGGGATAAGTGTGATTCGCCAGAATCTGTTCCAGGGTTTCCGACACCGTCACCAGCTCGCCGCGCACGGCATAGTTTTCAAACAGATAACGATGTAATTGATCGTGTTGAGTCATAATCATCTCTCTTTCTGGCGCGAGTTACTCACTCTCGCCGTGTTTAAATCTCATCAGGTCGCGGCGCTCTTTCTTGTCCGGACGTCTGTCAGGGTGCGGCATGGTCAGGGCGTTCATTTTGCGCGCCAGGGCCATTTTTTCACGCTTCTCGATACTCTCCGCCGTCTCTTCATACAGGGTGACGGCTTCGCTTGCCGGGCGGCGCTGCTCGGTGATACCGACGATGCGCACCGTCCGCTCGTCGTTGCCCTGACGCAGCGTCAGCATGGCGTCCAGTTCGACGATTTTCCCTGGTTTGCTCCGTTGTCCGTTGTAATGCACCTTGCCGCCTTCAATCATCTCCCGCGCCAGCGCGCGGGTCTTGTAAAAGCGGGCGGCCCAAAGCCATTTATCCAGTCTGACGGTTTCGGCAGGCTTCTCTTTCATCGCCTCTCCTTCGGGGTAAGCGAAGGGATCAGTCGTCGGTAATCATTCAGCCCCGGATGGCGCAGATACTGCTTTTCCGCCAGCCCGGAGTCGGGATTGGTAATGCCCAGGCAGTAGCGAATGCCAAACTCCCTCGCGGCATCCAGAATCGCCTCGCTGTCGTCGACAAACAGCGTTTTATGCGCCTCAAGGCGGGTTTCCTCCGCCACGGCGCGCCACAGACGCTGATCCTCTTTCGGATAACCAAATGTGTGGGTGGAAAGTAATAAATCAAGGTGCGCATCCAGGCCGGTGTGTTTGAGTTTCACCGCCAGATTGTGGGGATGGGCATTGGTTAACAGAATACGTCGCTTACCGCTGGCCTTGAGCGCATCAAGGAACGGCACGGTATCCTCACGCAGCGTGGCGCGCGGACCCTGTTCGCTGGTCATCGCACAAATATCCAAACCCAGGCGCTCGCTCCAGTAATCCAGACAGTACCAGTTTAGCGTATGCTGCACGGCATGATACTCCTGGTGCATGGCCTCTTTCGCCTGTTGCAGATTGAGGCCGCGGGCGGCCCCCCAGGTTTCCGGCACCAGCGTTTGCCAGAAATAGTTATCGAAAGCGAGATCCAGGAGCGTGCCGTCCATATCCAGCAGAACGGTATCGACCTCCTGCCAGGCGATATCAAAATGCATGATGACTCTCCAGCGAGCGGGAAATGGGCGACAGGGTATCACACCCTGCCGCCGGGGAAATTAATCTTGCGGGTCAGACGAGGGGAGCAGCACCGGGTTCAGGCAGCTTTCGTAATATTTCTGAATTTCTTCCATACGCTGGCGATGGCGTTGATAACGACGCAGCGCCTGCACGCCGTGGTGAGCCATGCATCCCACCATCGACAGCAGCAGAAGAGTGATGCCCAGATAGCGCCACAGGCCGCTGCGGTCGGGAATGCGGTGCAGGTTGATATGCTGGGTGCCGTTGGCGTCAGTAAACAGATTGGTGACGATCCCTTCGGCATGGAAGGGGGTATGCATCAGCATACCGGCCAGCCGCCGCAGTTCGCCCCATTGCTCATGCGCCGGGTAATCATACAGGCTTACCGCCGGCCACGGCTGATTGACCAGCACGCTGCCCTCGTCGCTGGCGATGAGGAAGCCGCCCGGGGCCGGGCTGTTGAGCGCCTGCGCCGCTCGCGAGGTTTCACGCATTACAAAGGGGGCGGTTGAGGTGGTCACCAGATTCTCCAGCGACTCGGCGCTGACTGGTCGCAGGAGCACGTTCACACCATCCAGTTTCCCGGCGGACGCGCGCTTGGTTAACGTCTCCCAGTTACGGGTATTGCCGAGATTAACCAGCGCGTTCTTCAGGCGCAGGCAATCATCGGCAGCCGAACAGAGATCGTTGGTTTTCTGAACGATATCGCCGAAATCATCCAGCAGCACCATGCCTGATTTTTGAATGGCGGAGCGCAGCGCCGGGCTGACGCGGGAGTCGTCGTCGGTTTCCGGGTGCAGCTGACGCTGGACGGACTCCATCAGGGCGGTCGCTTTGCTGACAATGTCAGACTCCGGCAGCGGCAGAGGAGGGGCATCGTTCCACACAATCTGCGAACAATCGAAAGGCAGGAACGGCGAATCCTCTTTGGCCGTCCAACTGCCCGGCGTGCGGATGTTGCACATCCCGGTACCGGTCAGGCGCAGCGTATCGCCAATACGCACATGGGCCTTTTCCAGCTGGCTGACGGTCGTGGCTTCAATCGTCTGCGCCCCCTTCAGCCACGACAGGGTGAACTTAAACGGCATATTCAGCGGTACGCTGGCCCATAGCATGATCACCACCACAAGAGCGCCGGCGGCGATAATCGCGCTGCGCAGCCAGTACTGCAGCGGGAAATTTTTCACTTCATCATGAAGCGACAAGTAGCGTCCCTGACGGGCCACATGGCGGTTGAGATAGATATCAATATCGGTCTGCTGTCCGAGGTCCTGGGCGATCCAGGGCTGCCAGTGGCGCGGATAGATGAGATCGATAATGCCCAGCGAGATATTATTGATATGTTCCTGATCGTTTTCGCCGAACAGCCCCCAGCGCTTCGGGACGCCGCGCAGGCAGTGGATTTCGCGCAGCGCGGCGCGGCGCGGCGGGGCATAGATCCCCCACAGGCCGGCGGCGAGCAGCAGCAAACCGGCGGCTACCAGCCACGGGGTAAAGACGGCTGGCCCAATCAGGCTGAAATAAAAGAACAGGAAAGAGGCGACGATCAGGATCGCTTCCCGCAGACCGTCCGGGCGATTCAGGGCGTGCTCTTCCGGGCTTTCCCGCCGGATCTGCCGCAGCTCTACCTGTTCGCTCTCTTCGCCGCGAATCGAGGCCTGGGTGGCCGAGGCGCGTTCCAGAGCGTAGCTTTGCGCTTCCTGACGATAGTCGCTCAGGGTATGACCGTTAAGGGTGATAACCAGCGGCAGGCTGTCGGTGGGGATCAGCTCAACGCTGTTTTCATCGTTGATATGCTGTTCCCAGAACGGCGGCAGATGTACCTCCACCGAATCGAGAAAATAGCGCCATTTATTCGGCGCGTCGGTGGTGATCCCGTAGCGGGTGATGGCTCGCGTCAACCCATAGACGGTATCGCTCTGTTCGTTTAGCGCCAGAGCGACGGGCGCGCTGGTGGCGCCGGACGCGGGCACCTGCTGGGCGCGGCTCAGTTCGGCAAGATACTTTTCGATGGCCTGGCGCTCATCGGCAGGGAGCGGCCGAGTGGTGGCATCGCTAAAGGCGTGCAGTAGGGGGAGCCGGCGGCGTCTGGCGTGCGTGCGATACCACCATCCAATGAGCAATACGCAGATTAGCAGAGCTGTAAGGAATATCAGAAAGGTGCCCATGCCCATCCCATCATAGTTATATTTTTCTTACGAAATCGTCGGTGAACGTGAAGACTAACGTCAAGCTGCAGTGTTAGCGGCGCACCTGCTTGCAGGGTAGTGAATATGTCATGCAGCAGTGTATAAGCTTACCAAAAACGTTAAAGCGCAGAAATCGGTAAATTCTCAAACAGAATTCAAGCTATTGACTTTTTTATCTTTATTACTTTCACCTTTGCAGGGAAAAGGTTACAACTCTGTAAATAAGTGGCGATTTGGATTGCCGAAAGCGTGTTGCGTATCGCACAATGACTGCTTAATCACAGCATAGACCGATGACAATGAGCAAATCATTACAAAAACCCACCATTCTCAATGTTGAAACTGTCGCCCGTTCGCGCCTCTTTAATGTCGAAAGCGTCGATCTGGAATTCAGCAACGGTGTGCGTCGCGTTTATGAACGTATGCGGCCTTCCACCCGCGAAGCGGTAATGATTGTGCCGATTGTGGATGATCATATTATTTTGATTCGCGAGTATGCCGTCGGGACGGAATCCTACGAGCTGGGCTTCTCCAAAGGGCTGATTGATCCGGGTGAAACCGTGGATGAAGCGGCCAATCGCGAGCTGAAAGAAGAGGTTGGCTTCGGCGCCAATAAGCTGACGTTCCTGAAGAAGCTCAGTATGGCTCCCTCTTACTTCTCCAGCAAAATGAATATCCTGGTGGCGGAAGATCTCTATCCGGAGTCGCTGCCGGGCGATGAGCCCGAGCCGCTGCCGCAGGTGCGCTGGCCGCTGACGCAGCTGATGTCGCTGCTGGATGAAGAAGATTTTAACGAGGCCCGCAACGTCAGCGCGCTGTTTTTAGTGCGGGAATGGCTGCAGGCCCAGGGAAGACTCTGAACGAGCGTTCACGCTAAGCAGCAATAAAAAAGCGCCCGCAGGCGCTTTTTTTGTCAGAACAGCTCGTGGGTTTCACCGCCGCCGTCCGTCAAGGTGGTGCCCACCTCATGGACCGCCTGCTGCGTGGGCTGGGTACCCTCAATAAAGTATTCCGCCCGGCTGTTGCCCCCGTTCGCCAGCTGACCGGTGCTGCGATCGATATTCACCGTGACGATTCCCGGCGGCGGCGTTAACGGCTCTTCCGCAACGCCTTCCAGCACGCTCTTCATAAAGCTGTCCCAGGCCGGCTGGGCGCTTTTGGCGCCGCCTTCGTAGCCGGAGATCTGATCTTTAATCGCCCCTGATGCGGTGGTCCGGCCAAGATCGCGACGATGATCGTCAAAGCCGATCCAAACCGAGGTCACCACGCCCGGCCCGTAGCCTGAGAACCAGGCGTCCTTCGAGCTGTTGGTGGTTCCGGTTTTGCCGCCGATATCATGCCGCTGCAGATCCCGTCCGGCGCGCCAGCCGGTTCCCATCCAGCCCGGTTCGCCAAAGATGTTGCTGTTCAGCGCGCTCTTGATCAGGAAGGCCAGCGGGGTATTGATCACATGCGGCGCGTATTCCTGGGCGCCGCTCTGCGCCACCAGTGACTGATTGGCCTGCTCCAGCTGCGGCTGCGGCGGCACGTTGCCATTCTGCGGTTCCGTCGAGGTGGCGACATCTTCCACATCTTTGTTTTCCAGCACATTGGATTTTGGCGTATCGCCGTAAATCACCGGTAAATCACACTGCGGGCAGGCGATTTTCGGGCGCTCCTCGAAGAGGACCCCACCCTGATCATTCTCAATCTTACTGATAAAGAACGGGTTGACCAGGAAGCCGCCGTTGGCCATCACCGAATACCCGCGGGCGACCTGCAGAGGCGTAAAGGAGGCGGAGCCCAGCGCCAGCGATTCGGTGTGGACAATGTTTTGCGCCGGGAAACCAAAGCGCTGCAGATACTCGGCGGCATAGTCAACGCCCATGGCGCGCATGGCGCGCACCATTACCACGTTTTTCGACTGCCCCAGGCCCTGGCGTAAACGAATCGGACCGGCATACTGCGGCGGCGAGTTTTTCGGCCGCCAGTCGGAGCCGGCCCCGGCGTCCCAGCGCGAGATTGGCACATCGTTGAGCATGCTTGCCAGAGTTAAGCCTTTATCCATCGCAGCGGTGTAGAGGAACGGCTTGATGTTGGAGCCGACCTGGCGCAGCGCCTGGGTGGCGCGGTTAAACTTGCTCTGGTTAAAGTCAAACCCACCGACAAGGGCAATAATCGCGCCGTTTTGCGGGTTAATGGAGACCAGCGCCGAGTTGACGTCCGGGACCTGCGACAACCACCAGCTGTCACCCACTTTGCGAACCCAGATCTGCTGCCCGGCCTGCACGACGTCGTTGACTTTACGCGGAGTCGCCCCCTGCTGCGTATCGGAGATAAAGCGACGAGCCCAGCGCACGCCGTCCATCGTCAGTGAAACGGAGTCGCCGTTAACCAACAGCGCGATGGCCTCCTGGGCATTCGCGGAGGTGACCACCGCAGGAGAAAGCGGGCCTAAGCCAGGCTGGCGCTTCAGGACGTCGACGATCTTTTTCGCCTCCCACGGCGTTTCGCCGACCTTCCACAGCACGCTGGCCGGGCCGCGGTAGCCGTGACGCATATCGTAATCCAGCACGTTATTGCGGACCGCCTGCTGGGCCGCCTGCTGGTTTTTGCGGGTAATCGTGGTGTACACCCGGTAGCCATCTTCATAGGCCTGCTCGCCATAGCGATTCACCATCTCCTGGCGCACCATTTCGCTCAGATAAGGCGCTGAGAAGGCGATTTTCGGCGCGTGGTAGCTGGCGTCGATGGGTTCGCTGCGCGCTTCATCGTATTGCGCCTGGGTGATGTACCCCTCGCTCAGCATACGCGACAGCACCACGTTGCGACGGGCTGTGGCGCGATCCATCGAATAGAGCGGGTTAAAGGTGGACGGGGCTTTCGGCAGACCGGCAATCACCGCCATTTCGCTGAGGGTCAGCTGGTCGATAGGTTTGCCAAAATAGACCTGCGCCGCGGCGCCGACGCCATAGGCGCGGTAGCCGAGGTAAATCTTGTTCAGATACAGCTCAAGGATTTCATCTTTGTTCAGCAGCTGCTCGATGCGGATGGCCAGAAAGGCCTCTTTAATCTTACGCATCAACGTCTTCTCGGGGCTGAGAAAGAAGTTACGCGCTAACTGCTGGGTGATGGTGCTGGCGCCCTGCGAGGCGTGGCCTGAAAACATCGCCACGCTGGCGGCGCGGAATATACCCACCGGATCGACGCCGTGATGCTCATAGAAACGACTGTCTTCGGTGGCGATAAACGCTTTCACCAGCTCGGGGGGAATTTGCTGCAACGTTACAGGGATACGGCGCTTTTCGCCGTACTGCGCAATAAGCTCACCGTCGGCGCTATAGACCTGCATCGGGATCTGCAAACGCACATCCTTCAGGGTTGCGACGTCGGGGAGTTGCGGCTCTATGTATTTGTAGAGGCCAAAAATCGAGCCTGCTCCCAGCAGTACGCAACAGACTGCAAGGATCAATAGATACTTTACGAACTTCACCGGTGTTTTCCCATTTAGTTTTATTTGGGCAGTTTATAAACAAACGCGCGGTAGTATAAAGGCAAGCCAGGTGCATTGATATAGCCGGACAGTTTTGCCGGATAAGGAGATCGTAAGCATGGCTTTCAGAAACTGGCGGATCGGAATGCATATCCAACAGGATAGCATTGCCATTGTCGCGCTACTGCATGAGCGCTCACACTGGGCACTGCGCCGCTGGTGGCGCATTCCGCTGCCGCCAGGTCTGGTGCGGCAGGGGATGGTGGCGGACGTTAGCGCCCTCGGCTTACGGCTGGCCGCCTGGCGGCGGGAGCTACCGGTGCAGCATCAGATCAGTATCGCCTTTCCCGCGGCTCGCACGCTGCAAAAACGCCTGCCTTATCCCCAGTTCGCCCTGCGAGAGCGGGAACAGGCGACGTGGATAGCCAGCGCCATGACCCAGCAGCTGGCGATGCCCGCCTCCTCTCTATGTATTGATTATGCGCCCACCTCGCGGGATGACGGCTGGCAGGTGACGGCGGCGCAGCGGCTGGATATCAATGTTCTGCGGGAGCTGGCAGGGCGGCTGCGGCTGCGGGTGGCGGCCATCGTACCGGATGCCAGCGCGCTCGGCGCCTTTTTCCCCTGGATGACGGCAGCAGAGCAAGGCCTGGCGTGGCGGGATGAAAAGTACTGGCTATGGGCGACCCAGGAGGCCTGGGGCTGTGACGCCTGCGATGCGATAGGGTCCTTAAGCCAGCTGGCGGGGCAACTTCAGGTTCCTTTGCGCCTGTGCGCTGATGCGGGCGACGAGGGCAGTCGTTTTGATGTCTGGCAGGTGGTTCACCGCCGGCAGCCTCCGCTGCCAGCCGACGGCGATCGCTACGCCATTGCCCTTGGGCTGGCGCTGGGAGGCGGGCGCCATGACGCATGTCGTTAATCTTCTCCCCTGGCGTGACCTGCGTCGCCGCCAGCGCCTGCGCTACGCCCTGTTGTTAGCCACCGGTATCGTGCTGCTGGTGGGGACGACTCTGCAGGCGGGGCGAACAGCGGGTCTACAGCGCGACGCTCTGGCGAGGATCCACACGACAGCCGACGCTGCGTTGCTCGCCTCGCTCAAACAGCGTGAACAGGCGATGCGCGAGGCATGGCAGCAGCATCAACGCCAGCGCGAGCAGCGCCAGCGCAGATCGACGATCGCCGCCTGGCAACCCCGACTAATGGCGCTCGCGGCAGGCCTGCCCGCTCAGGCATGGCTGACGCGGCTGGAGTACCAGGGGGCGCGCCTGACGCTGGATGGCCTGGCCCTCAACCTGCAGGCGCTGGCCCGGGTGGAGGCTGCTCTGGCCAGCGTCGCGGGATTCGCGCCGGCTAAAGCCGGCGGAACGCAGCGCGACGCCGAGGGGCGCTGGCAGTTCAGTTTTACCCTGTCGGGAGCGCGCACCGATGCGGATTAACACCCGGCGCACCCGGGCGGGGCTGTTGATCCTGCTCGCGATGGGGCTGATGGGGGGCGGCGTGGCGCTCTGGCGCGATGCCCCCCAGCCGCTGGCGGCGCTGTCCCGCGATGGCGCTCTGCAAACGCAGTGGCGGCGGATCATGGCGCTGCGCATCCCCGCCGGTGAAAGTTCCGGGGAACGCATCGACAAGCAGCCGTTCTCGCCCATCGCCATTCCGCTCGCCGGCGCGAAGCTAATCGCCTGGCATCCGCAGGGGAGCGGCGGTGAGATGGCGCTGTCTCTCCCCTGGCCGACGGTACCCGCCCTGTTCTCATGGCTGGCGCGCTGCGGGATGAACCCGCGTTCGTTCTCGCTGGAGCGCGAGGGGCAGGCGCTGCGCATGCGGCTGCAGCTGGAGGCGGAAGATGGGCGGTAAATGCTGGATTTTGCTGTGGTTGCCGCTGTCGCTGCTGGCGGCCGGGCGCGATCCTTTCCTGCCGGTTGAAGATCCTTGCCGCACGGCGCAGCTGTCGCAATGGCGCTATGGCGGCGCGGCCGGCGATGGCGCAGGCTGGACGGGTTTTTTGCAGGATGGAAGCGGCATGTGGCGACGGGTACGCCTGGATGAGCAATTGCCCACGGGCTGGCGGGTGAGTCGGCTGACGGCCGGCGAGCTGGACATCGTCACTCCTCCGGGATGTGAACCGCCAGCGTGGCGCTGGCAACGTGAAGGAAAACAAGATGATGCGATGGATAAGCCTGCTGCTTCTGCTGCTACCGCTGGCGGTGGTCGCCGCGCGAAATGACAAGCCGGTTTCGCTGGTCGTTGACGACGCGCCAGTGGCCCAGGTGCTGCAAGCCCTGGCCGAAATGAACCATAAGAACCTCGTTGTCGCACCGGACGTCAGCGGCACGCTCTCCCTGCGCCTGCAGAAGGTCCCCTGGACCCAGGCGCTGCGGGCAGTGGCGGATAGCGCAGGCCTCTCTTTGCAACAGCAGGGGACGGTCATCTACGCGCATACGCAGGCCTGGCAAAAAGCCAATCTGGCGCAGCGCGAAGCTGAACAGGCGAAACGTCTGCAGAACCTGCCGCTGCTGGCGGAGAGCGTGACGCTGCACTATGCCGATGCCGAGGAGCTGGCTAAAAGCGGCGGTAAGTTGCTTAGCGCCCGGGGAAACCTGATGGCGGACAAGCGGACCAATCGGCTGCTGATCCGCGATGATGCGCGGCATCTGCCGGCGCTGAAGGCCTGGGCGCAGGAGATGGATCTGCCGGTCGGACAGGTGGAGCTGGCCGCCCATATCGTGTCGATGAGCGAAACCAGCCTGCGTGAACTGGGGGTGAAGTGGCGGCTGGCGGAGGCTGAAAGCACCCCGGGATCCGGGCACATCACCACCCTAAGCAGCGATGTGTCGGTCAACGATGCCAGCACCCGCGCAGGCTTTAACATCGGCAAAATTAACGGGCGCTTGCTTGAGCTGGAGCTTTCCGCGCTGGAGCGCAAGCAGCAGGTCGAGATTATCGCCAGTCCTCGTTTGCTCGCCTCCCATATGCAGCCCGCCAGCATCAAGCAGGGGAGCGAGATCCCCTATCAGGTCTCCAGCGGTGAAAGCGGCGCCACGTCGGTGGAGTTTAAAGAGGCGGTGCTGGGCATGGAGGTGACGCCGACGGTGCTGCAGCAGGGGAGAGTGCGGTTGAAGCTGCGAATAAGCGAGAACACGCCAGGCCAGGTGCTGAAGCAGGATAACGGCGAGGCGCTGGCCATTGATAAACAGGAGATCGAGACCCTGGTGGAAGTCCGCAGCGGCGAGACCCTGGCATTGGGCGGCATCTTTTCGCAGAAAAACAAAACCGCCCGCGACAGCGTCCCGCTGCTTGGCGATATCCCGGTGCTGGGGCGTCTGTTTCGCCGCGACGGGAAAGATAATGAACGCCGTGAACTGGTTGTCTTTATTACGCCACGGATTCTGGCAGTACGTTAAGCAGGTTTTTCATGCTAAACACGTTTCAGGTGTTTGACGTGAGGACGGATTTAGCATACAAGGGGTACCGATTTGAGAGTCGGGTACGACATCAATCCTCCCTTTATTGTCCGGCGATTTTATTCAGTTGCCAAACCAGCCGGAGTATTGAGATAATTTTTAGTCTGACTCTCGCTCTATTGCATATGAGGTTTCAGTTCATGCCCTGCGGCGCTGGGTGTCTGCGAAGCGGGTTTATCATTAACGAATAGTCTTAGTAGTACCGAAAAAATGGCAGAGAAACGCAATATCTTTCTGGTTGGGCCTATGGGTGCCGGCAAAAGCACTATTGGGCGCCAGTTAGCCCAACAGCTCAACATGGAATTTTACGATTCTGATCAAGAGATTGAGAAACGCACTGGCGCTGATGTGGGCTGGGTCTTCGATGTTGAAGGCGAAGAAGGCTTCCGCGACCGTGAAGAAAAAATTATCAATGAGTTGACGGAAAAACAGGGGATTGTGCTGGCGACTGGCGGCGGCTCTGTAAAATCCCGTGAAACGCGTAACCGTCTCTCCGCCCGCGGCGTGGTGGTCTACCTGGAAACAACGATCGAGAAGCAGTTGGCCCGTACGCAGCGCGATAAAAAGCGTCCTTTGCTACAAGTCGATGCGCCGCCTCGTGAAGTACTGGAAGCGCTGGCTGACGAGCGTAACCCGCTGTATGAAGAGATCGCCGATGTGACTATCCGCACAGACGATCAGAGTGCGAAAGTCGTCGCGAACCAGATTATTCATATGCTGGAAAGCAACTGATTCTGGCTTAATAAAAGTGCGTCAGAGTAAAAGTCATTGAGGTGGATGTCGCGTTATGGAGAGGCTTACTGTTACCCTCGGGGAACGTAGTTACCCGATTACCATCGCGGCTGGTTTGTTTAACGATCCAGCTTCCTTCCTGCCACTCAAGTCGGGCGACCAGGCTATGCTGGTCACCAACGAAACGCTGGCGCCGCTTTATCTGGATACCGTCCGCTCTGCGCTGGAGCAGGCAGGGGTCAACGTTGACAGCGTGATCCTGCCCGACGGCGAGCAGTATAAAAGCCTGGCGGTGATGGATACCGTATTTACCGCGCTGTTACAAAAACCCCATGGCCGCGACACCACGCTGGTGGCGCTCGGCGGCGGTGTTATCGGTGATTTAACCGGTTTCGCCGCGGCAAGCTATCAGCGCGGCGTGCGTTTTATCCAGGTCCCTACCACCTTGCTGTCGCAGGTCGACTCGTCGGTCGGCGGCAAAACCGCAGTGAACCACCCTCTCGGCAAAAACATGATTGGCGCCTTCTGGCAGCCGGTTTCCGTGGTGGTTGATCTTAACTGTCTGAAGACGCTTCCGAAGCGCGAACTCGCTTCCGGACTGGCTGAGGTCATCAAGTATGGGGTGATCCTCGACGGCGCATTCTTCAGCTGGCTGGAAAACAACATTGATGCCCTGCTGGCGCTGGATGAAAAGGCCATGGCGTACTGCATTCGCCGTTGCTGTGAGCTGAAAGCGGAAGTTGTGGCTGCCGACGAGCGTGAAACCGGGTTACGTGCTTTACTCAATCTTGGACATACCTTCGGCCATGCTATCGAGGCGGAAATGGGCTACGGTAACTGGCTGCACGGCGAAGCGGTGGCGGCAGGTATGGTGATGGCGGCGCATACGTCCGAGCGGCTGGGGCAGTTCCGCGCGCAGGATACTCAGCGCCTTATCGATCTGCTCAAGCGTGCAGGCTTACCGGTACGCGGCCCGCAGGAAATGAGTGCGCAGGCGTATTTGCCCCATATGATGCGCGATAAGAAAGTACTGGCTGGCGAAATGCGGCTGGTGCTCCCGCTCGCAATAGGAAGCAGCGAGCTGCGCGGCGGAGTGCCGCATGATGTGGTTCTTGGCGCGATTGCTGATACTCAGCAGGCGCAACAATAAGAAGGTCTGGCCGCGTTCGCGCGGCGTTATCATTTCGGGTGATGTGCAATAATCGTGAGCATAAGCCTTTTAGTGGGGTGTTAAATGGATGATTTCAAACCAGAAGACGATATGAAAGCCGATCGCAACGATCGTCGTGCTGGTCGTTCCCGTCAGTCTTCCGAGCGTGATGCCGATCCGCAGATCAATTTTGACGATGTCGACCTTGATGCCGATGAAGGCCGTCCGACGCGCGCCGGCAAGGCCCGTCGTGAGCGTGAAGAGGAAGAGTTCGAAGAAGAACTGGATGCGGAAGATGAGGAGATGCTCGAAGAGCAGCCTGTAGAGCGTCGTCCGCGTAAGCGTAAAAAAGCGCCGGCGAAACCCGCTTCCCGCCAGTACATCATGATGGGCGTGGGGATTCTGGTGCTGTTGCTGTTAATCGTAGGTATCGGTTCCGCGCTGAAATCGCCATCTTCGTCCAGCCAGCAGACCGCTTCCGGCGAGAAGAGCATTAATCTGTCTGACGACCAGTCCGCCAGCACGCCAGCTGCCGGCCAGGATCAGACAGCCGCCAATACCACCACACAGCAGGACGTCACGGTACCGCCTATTGCCGCGAACCCGACCCAGGGCCAGGCAGCGGCAGAGCCGCAGGGCCAGCAGCGTGTTGAAGTTCAGGGCGATCTGAATAACGCGCTGACCCAGCAGCAGGGCCAGCTGGACGGCGCCGTAGCTAACTCGACGCTGCCAACTGAACCGGCAACCGTCGCGCCGATCCGTAATGGCGCCAGTGGCGCCGCGGCGCCGCGCCAGACGACCGAACGTCAGACGGCGGCAACGCCGCGTCCGGCGGAGCGTAAGCACACCGTCATCGAAGCGAAGCCGCAGCCGAAACCACAGGCGGTGGCGAAAGCGCCGGTAGAAACGAAACCGGTCCAGCCGAAGCATGTTGAAAGCGCGGCCACTACCGCTCCGGCGAAAACGACCGTCAGCGAAAGTAAACCGGCAGCCACCGCGCAGAGCAAACCAGCCACGACCGCGACGACCTCAGCGCCAGCCGCAACGGCAGCCGCGGCAGCGCCGGCGGCGAAGAGCGGTAAAACGGCAGGTGACGTCAGCTCGATGAAATCTGCGCCGTCGGGTAACTATACCCTGCAGCTCAGCAGCTCCTCTAACTATGAAAACCTGAATAACTGGGCGAAGAAAGAGAAGCTGGACAGATATGTTGTCTATGAAACGTCGCGTAACGGCCAACCGTGGTACGTGCTGGTGAGCGGTATCTATTCATCGAAAGATGAAGCGAAACGCGCGGTCACCTCGCTGCCGCCGGACGTGCAGGCGAAAAATCCATGGGCAAAACCACTGCATCAGGTTCAGGCTGATCTGAAATAATGCCGTGGGGTAGTCTTAAGCGCAGGATGCTGTCGGAGCTTTCTCCACAGCCGGAGAATGTGTAATTAGTTAGGCAGCATGAAAAAGAATCGCGCTTTTCTAAAGTGGGCAGGGGGGAAGTACCCCCTGCTTGACGATATTAAAAAGCATTTGCCGGAAGGTGAGTGCTTAATCGAGCCCTTTGTGGGCGCCGGGTCGGTATTTCTCAATACCGACTTTTCTCGTTATATCCTTGCGGATATCAACAGTGATTTAATCGGCCTGTACAACATCGTCAAATTGCGCACCGACGAGTATGTCGCTGCCGCCCGCGAGATGTTTACCCCGGAAAACAACGTCGCTGAGCGCTACTACCAGTACCGTGATGAATTCAACCAGAGCCAGGATCCGCTGCGTCGCGCGGTGCTGTTCCTGTATCTGAACCGTCACGGCTACAACGGCCTGTGTCGCTACAATTTGCGCGGCGAATTCAATGTGCCGTTTGGCCGCTATAAGAAGCCCTATTTCCCCGAGGCTGAGCTCTATCATTTTGCCGACAAGGCGCAAAACGCTGAGTTTTACTGCGAATCTTATGAGGAGTGCATGCAGCGTGCGGATAGCCGCACGGTGGTGTATTGCGATCCGCCCTATGCGCCGTTGACGGCGACGGCGAACTTTACCGCCTACCACACCAACAGCTTCAACCTGGAGCAACAGGTGCTGCTGGCGCAAAAGGCGGAATCGCTGATGAAGAAACGGATCCCGGTGCTGATTTCCAACCACCGCACGCCGTTGACGCAGGAGTGGTATAAAAACGCGGCAGAAACGCATATTGTGAAGGTTCGGCGCAGCATCAGCAGCAACGGTGGTACGCGTAAAAAGGTGGACGAGCTCTTAGCGCTCTACCGTCCGCCTAAGACCAAATAAATTTCAAGGAGATGCGGATGAAGCAGTATTTGATTGCCCCTTCGATTCTGTCGGCTGATTTTGCCCGTCTGGGTGAGGATACCGCGAAGGCGCTGGCGGCGGGTGCGGATGTCGTGCACTTCGACGTCATGGACAACCACTACGTGCCGAACCTGACGATTGGCCCGATGGTGCTGAAGTCGCTGCGTAACTACGGTATTACCGCGCCGATCGACGTCCACCTGATGGTGAAGCCGGTCGACCGCATCATTCCTGATTTTGCCGAAGCTGGCGCCAGCATCATCACCTTCCACCCGGAAGCCTCCGAACACGTCGACCGCAGCCTGCAGCTTATCAAAGAGCACGGCTGTAAAGCGGGCCTGGTGTTTAACCCCGCGACGCCGCTGAGCTATCTCGATTACGTGATGGATAAGCTGGACGTGATCCTGCTGATGTCGGTCAACCCGGGCTTTGGCGGCCAGTCCTTTATTCCGCAGACGCTGGATAAACTGCGTGAAGTGCGCCAGCGCATCGATGCGTCCGGCTACGACATTCGCCTGGAAGTGGATGGCGGAGTGAAAGCGAGCAATATCGGCGAAATCGCCGCGGCGGGCGCGGATATGTTCGTTGCCGGTTCGGCGATCTTCGGCCAGCCGGACTACAAGAAAGTCATTGATCACATGCGTAATGAATTAGCGAAGGTGAGTCATGGATAAATTACAGGCGATCCGCGGCATCGCGTTTGATCTCGACGGCACGCTGGTGGACAGCGCGCCGGGTCTGACCGCCGCCGTTGATAACGCCCTCTACGCCCTGGAGCTGCCGGTGGCGGGAGAAGAACGCGTCGTGACCTGGATCGGCAACGGCGCCGATGTTCTGATGGAGCGGGCGCTGACCTGGGCTCGTCAGGAGCGTGCAACGTTACGTGCGGCGATGGGCAAGCCTTCCGTCGACGATCATGATATTCCGCAAGACGAACAGCTGCGCATTTTGCGTAAACTGTTTGACCGCTATTACGCCGAAGCGGCGGAAGAGGGCAGTTTCCTGTTTCCGGCAGTGGCCGATACGCTCGGCGCGCTGCAGGCCAAAGGCCTGCCGCTGGCGCTGGTGACCAATAAGCCGACGCCGTTCGTCGCCCCGCTGCTGGACGCGCTCGATATTGCGAAATACTTTACCGTGGTGATCGGCGGCGATGACGTACAGAACAAAAAGCCGCATCCGGAACCGCTGCTGCTGGTGGCGCAAAAGCTCGGCCTGACGCCGGAGGCGCTGCTGTTCGTCGGCGATTCACGTAATGATATTCAGGCGGCCAAAGCGGCAGGCTGCTGCTCTGTTGGCCTGACCTACGGCTATAACTATGGCGAACCGCTTGCGCTGAGCGAGCCGGACTATCTCTTCGACCAGTTTAATGAACTCTTACCCGCTCTCGGGTTACCGCACAGTGAAACTCAGGAATTGAAACATGACTAAGCCCATCGTTTTTAGTGGCGCACAGCCCTCAGGTGAACTGACCATTGGCAACTACATGGGTGCGCTGCGTCAGTGGGTAAACATGCAGGACGATTACCACTGCATCTATTGCATCGTGGACCAGCACGCCATCACCGTGCGCCAGGATCCGCAGCAGCTGCGTAAGGCGACGCTGGACACCCTGGCGCTGTATCTGGCCTGCGGCATCGACCCGCAGAAAAGCACTATTTTCGTTCAGTCTCACGTGCCGGAACATGCCCAGTTAGGCTGGGCGCTGAACTGCTACACCTATTTCGGCGAACTGAGCCGCATGACCCAGTTTAAAGACAAGTCCGCGCGCTACGCGGAGAACATCAACGCCGGTCTGTTTGATTATCCGGTACTGATGGCCGCTGACATTCTGCTGTACCAGACCAACCAGGTTCCGGTGGGCGAAGATCAGAAACAGCACCTTGAACTGAGCCGCGATATCGCCCAGCGTTTTAACGCCATCTACGGCGATATTTTTAAAGTGCCTGAGCCGTTTATCCCTAAATCCGGCGCGCGCGTGATGTCGCTGCTGGAGCCGACGAAAAAGATGTCCAAGTCCGACGACAACCGCAACAACGTCATCGGCCTGCTGGAAGACCCGAAATCGGTGGTCAAGAAGATCAAACGTGCGGTCACCGACTCCGACGAGCCGCCGGTGGTGCGCTACGACCTGAAAGAGAAAGCGGGCGTCTCCAACCTGCTGGATATCCTCTCCGCGGTCACCGGGAAAACCATTCCTGAGCTGGAGCAGCATTTCGAAGGCAAAATGTATGGCCACCTGAAAGGCGAAGTCGCCGAAGCGGTATCGGGCATGCTGATTGACCTGCAGGAGCGCTATCACCGTTTCCGTAACGACGAAGCGTTTCTCAATCAGGTGATGAAGGACGGCGCAGAAAAGGCCAGTGCGCGCGCTTCTCAAACCCTGAAAGCGGTATACGAAGCGATTGGCTTTGTCGCCAAGCCGTAAGCGACGCAACAGCTAAAAAGGGCGGGGATATCCCGCCCTTTTTTATGCCTGTCGTTCACGCCGTCAGGCGAAGGTTAATGGTTCGAGAACCAGTTCAGTTTATCCCGCAGACCGACCACGCGGCCGACAATGATCAGCGCCGGGCTGGCCATCTGCTGCGCCAGAATATCCAGCTGTCCTAAGGTGCCGCTGACCACTTTTTGCGTCACGGCGGTGCCGTTCTCGACGATGGCGGCAGGCATATCTTCCGCCATGCCGTGGGCGATAAGCTTCTCGCGGATCGCCGGCGCCTGGTTCAGACCCATATAGAACACCAGGGTCTGCTTCTCCACCGCCAGGTTCGCCCAGTCCAGCTCGCCGCCGGTTTTCAGATGGCCGGTGACCAGGCGGACGCCCTGGGCGAAATCGCGATGGGTCAACGGGATCCCCGAGTAGGCGGAGCAGCCGGAGGCGGCGGTGATGCCGGGCACAACCGAGAAGGGGATCCCCGCCTCGCAGAGGGTCTCCAGCTCCTCTCCGCCGCGGCCAAAGATAAAGGGATCGCCGCCTTTCAGCCGGACCACGCGTCTTCCTTTTTGCGCTTCGCGCAGCAGGATCTGGTTGATCTCCTCCTGCGGCACGCAGTGATAGCCTGAGCGCTTGCCGACGAATACCCGGTCGGCATCGCGGCGCACCAGATTCATAATGTCGTCGGAGACCAGCCGGTCATAGACCACCACGTCGGCCTGCTGGATTTGCTGCAGGCCTTTAAGCGTGAGCAGCCCGGCGTCACCAGGGCCGGCGCCAACCAGGACGACCTCGCCGCGATGCTCTAACGGCTCGGTCAGCAGCTGCTCGGTGGTATCCGCCACCGCCTGCCGATCGTCATTGGCCAGCGACTGCGCCAGCCGGTCGTTAACGAACAGCTTCTCCCAGAAGCGGCGGCGTTCGCCTACGGTGGCAAACTGCTGCTTCACGCGCGCGCGCAGATGGCCGGCGTAGCGGGCCAGCTGGCCAAGATGCAGGGGTAAGACTGACTCCAGCTTCTCGCGCAACAGGCGCGCCAGCACCGGGGATGTCCCGCCCGAGGAGACGGCGACCATCAGCGGCGAGCGGTCGATAATGGACGGCATGATAAAGCTGGCCTGGCGCGGGGCATCCACCACGTTACAGAAGATACGCCGCGCTTCGGCCGCGTCGCTGACCTGCTGGTTCACCGTCTCATTATCGGTAGCGGCGATGGCCAGCCAGCAGTTGTCCAGCAGCGAGGGGATAAACTCCCCCTGCACCAGGGTTAGCATCTGTGAATCGGCCCACACATGAAACTGCGGGGTAAAGTCGAGCGCATTGACCGTGACGTTTGCGCCAGCATCCAGCAGCAGACGGGCCTTGCGTTCGGCGACATCCCCGCCGCCAACCAGTAAACAATCACGCTGGCGCAACTGGCAGAATATGGGTAAGTGATCCACAGAATAACCTCATAAAAATAAGGGGTAGAAAATGAGTGGTCGTAGAATAGCAGCAAAGGTAATACAAAACATGCGACATATCCCGCACTCATGCGCTGTCGGTCAGAAGTGTTACTTATATCTCCCCCCGTGGCCGGGGGGAGGATGCGGGACTCACGCCTTAAGCTGAACGTGGCCGTCTTTTACCCGGGCGTCGAAACGGGCGATAGAATGGCTGGCATCTTCCATACACAGGCCGTCGCTCAGGCGGAAACGTTGTTTTTTCAGCGGGCTGGCAACCCACAGGGCGCCGTCATGCTCGGCGATAATGCCGCGAGACAGTACGCTGGCGTTAAAGAACGGATCAATGTTGCTGATAGCGAACACCCTGTCGTCATGATAGGGACGGAAGATCGCCACCTGCTGCTGACCGAGCAGGGCGCAGACGCCGGTGGCGGGCAGGATGTCGTCAATGTTGCAGATGTTTACCCACTGGCTCATGCTTTTTCCTCCACCAGAGTAACCGGGATGCGCTCATACGGCGTGGCCGGGCGATGCTGGTCACGTTCCGGCACCACCTGAACGTTCGGGTCGCGCTGGTCGCTGTTGATAAAGTGTTTGAAGCGGGTCTGCGCCGCCGGGTTATTGACGGTCTCGGTCCACTCGCAGGCGAAGGCGGCGCGCAGGCGAGCCAGCTCCTCTTCCAGATGGTCGTTCAGACCGAGCTTGTCATCGATGATGACGCTGCGCAGATAGTCGATCCCGCCTTCCATGTTGTCCAGCCACGGCGCGGTGCGGGTCAGCTTATCGGCGGTGCGGATGTAGAACATCATAAAGCGGTCGAGATACTTAATCAGCGTCTCGCGATCGAGGTCCGCGGCCAGCAGATCGGCGTGGCGCGGCTTCATCCCGCCGTTACCGCACACGTACAGGTTCCAGCCTTTCTCGGTGGCGATGATCCCGACGTCTTTGCCCTGGGCTTCCGCACATTCGCGGGTACAGCCGGAGACGCCGAACTTCATTTTGTGTGGCGTACGGATACCTTTGTAGCGGTTTTCCAGTTCGACGCCGAAGCCGACGCTGTCGCCGACCCCATAGCGGCACCAGGTGCTGCCGACGCAGGTTTTCGCCATCCGCAGCGCTTTGGCGTAGGCGTGGCCGGTTTCGAAGCCCGCTTCAATCAGCTGCCGCCAGATCTCCGGCAGGTCGTCTTTCTGAGCGCCAAACAGGCCGATGCGCTGGGAACCGGTGATTTTGGTGTACAGATTGAATTCACGAGCGATACGGCCCACGGCGACCAGCCCTTCCGGCGTGATTTCGCCGCCCGCGGAGCGCGGAATGACCGAGTAGGTGCCATCTTTCTGGATGTTGGCGAGGAAGTTGTCGTTGGTGTCCTGCAGCGGCGTGTGCTGAGGCTTGAGGATGTACTCATTCCAGCAGGAGGCCAGCAGGGAGCCGACGGTCGGTTTACACACTTCACAGCCGTAGCCCTGGCCGTGTTTGGCCAGCAGTTCGTCGAAGGTTTTGATGCCTTCCACGCGGATCAGGTGGAACAGCTCCTGGCGGGAGTAAGCGAAATGTTCGCACAGGTTGTTGTTGACCTCGATACCCTGTTTCGCCAGCTCGGCGTTGAGCACCTGGGTGACCAACGGGATACAGCCGCCGCAGCCGGTACCGGCCTTGGTTTCCGCTTTCAGCGCCGCGACGGTATGGCAGCCTTTGTTGATGGCGGCGATCAGGTCGCCTTTACTGACGTCGAAGCAGGAGCAGATTTGCGCGCTGTCCGGCAGTTTATCGACGCCGATCGACGGCTTGCCGCTGCCGGCGTGGGCCGGGAGGATCAGCGAATCCGGATTCTCTGGCAACTCGATGGCGTTCAGCACCAGCTGCAGCAGGTTGCCGTAGTCGCTGGTGTCGCCGACCAGCACCGCGCCGAGCAGGGTTTTGTTGTCGGCGCTGACGATCAGACGCTTATAAACTTCTTTGCTTTCGTCGAGATAGACGTAGCTACGGGCGCCCGGCGTGCGGCCGTGGGCATCGCCGATACCGCCCACGTCTACACCCAGCAGCTTCAGCTTGGCGCTGAGGTCGGCGCCGGTGAAGCTGTTTTCACTGCCGAGAAGGTGGTCGACGGCCACCTGGGCCATTTTATAACCCGGCGCGACGAGGCCATACACGCGGTTGTTCCAGCTGGCGCATTCGCCGATGGCATAGATATCCGGGTCGGAGGTCTGGCAGCTATCGTTGACCATGATGCCGCCGCGCTGGGCAACCGCCAGTCCGCACTGGGTGGCCAGTTTATCGCGCGGGCGGATCCCGGTAGAGAAGACGATGAAATCGACCTGCAGCTCGCTACCGTCGGCGAAGTGCATGGTTTTGCGCGCCTCGGTGCCCTGCTGAACGATCTCTTTGGTGTTTTTGCTGGTGTGAACTTTCACGCCCATGCTTTCAATTTTGCGCCGCAGCTGCTCGCCGCCCATCTGGTCGAGCTGCTCGGCCATCAGCATCGGCGCGAATTCGATAACATGGGTTTCGACACCGAGGTTTTTCAGGGCGCCTGCGGCTTCCAGGCCGAGCAGGCCGCCGCCGACCACCGCGCCGCGTTTGCTGCGACGGGCGCAGGATTCAATGGCGTTAAGATCTTCAATGGTGCGATAGACGAAGCAATCCTGAGTTTCCGCGCCTTTAATCGGCGGGATCCAGGGGTATGAGCCGGTTGCCATAATCAGCTTGTCGTAGAACACCGTGCGCCCGGCGCTGGAGTGGATCACTTTCTCCTGGCGGTTGATGGTGATGGCCCGTTCGCCGACCAGCACCTTGACGCCGTGTTTCTCATAGAAACCTTCGCGGACCAGCGACAGCTCTTCTGCGGTATGGTGGGAGAAATAAGACGACAGGTGGACACGGTCGTAGGCGATACGCGGTTCTTCACAGAACACGGTAATGTCGAACTGTCCGGCAGGCGCCTTATCGAGAAGCTCTTCGATAAAGCGATGGCCAACCATGCCGTTACCGATAATAGCGATTCTGACTTTGCTCATTTTTGCCTCGATTTCTTTTCTATTACCGCCTACCTTAACGATTCAGCCATCAGGCTTATTGATGCAAATCAATGACAACTTCACCTACCACTTAATGGGTATATAATTGATTTGTCTGTAATTTTCTAAGTTGTGGAAAACGCTGGCTTTTCCTTTTTGCCGATTTTGTGTACAAGAATTGGGTGGGTCGCGATTGGGGTTGAGTAGAAAACAAGCCGTATTGAATAGAGAGGGTGATATGACAGCAGCGCCGCTTTGGTTGATTCAGAACGTACGCCTGGCAGACCGCGACGGCCTGTGGCAGATAGCGATAGATAAGGGCCGCTTTGGCGAGATCACACCGATGGGGGAGGCGCGGGACGAAAGCTACGAGGTGTTGAACGCTCGCGGCGGTCTGGCGATCCCGCCTTTTATTGAGCCGCATATCCATCTGGATACCACCCAGACGGCCGGTGAGCCGAACTGGAACCAGTCCGGCACCCTGTTCGAGGGGATTGAGCGCTGGGCGGAGCGGAAAGCGCTGCTCAGCCATGAGGACGTTAAAGCCCGGGCGTGGAAAACCCTCAAGTGGCAGATCGCCAACGGCGTGCAGTTTGTCCGTACCCATGTCGATGTCTCCGATCCAACGTTGACGGCGCTGAAGGCGATGCTGGAGGTCAAAAAGGAGGTGGCGCCATGGGTCGAGCTGCAGATTGTCGCTTTTCCGCAGGAGGGGATCCTCTCTTACCCCAACGGCGAGGCGCTGCTGGAAGAGGCCCTGAAGCTGGGGGCGGATGTCGTCGGGGCGATCCCGCACTTTGAGTTCACCCGTGAATATGGGGTGGAATCGCTGCATATCGCCTTTCGACTGGCGCAGAAATATGACCGCCCGCTGGATATTCACTGCGATGAAATTGACGATGAACAGTCGCGCTTTGTTGAAACCGTTGCCGCGCTGGCGCTGAAGGCGGGGATAGGGCCGCGGGTGACGGCCAGCCATACCACCGCCATGCACTCCTATAATGGCGCCTATACCTCGCGCCTGTTCCGCCTGCTAAAGCTCTCCGGCATCAACTTTGTCGCCAATCCGCTGGTCAATATTCATCTGCAGGGCCGGTTTGACGACTACCCGAAGCGACGGGGCATTACCCGGGTGAAGGAGCTAATGGCGGCGGGGATCAACGTTTGCTTTGGTCATGATGATGTCTTTGACCCGTGGTACCCGCTGGGGACCGGTAATATGCTGCAGGTCCTGCATATGGGGCTGCACGTTTGCCAGCTGATGGGCTACCAGCAGATTAACGACGGCCTGCAGCTTATCACTGACAACAGCGCCCGCACGTTTGGCCTGACCGATTACGGCATCGTCAGCGGCAACCCGGCTAACCTGATCATCCTCCCGGCGGAGAATGGCTTTGAGGCGGTACGCTGCCAGGTGCCGGTGCGCTGGTCAATTCGCCAGGGAAGGGTGATCGCGATTACCCAGCTGGCGCAAACCTGGATCCAGACCGACCGCGGTGGCGAGGCGCTCTCTTTTATGAGGAACAGCCCCCTTGCGGACGCAAAGGGGCCGAAGGCTTAGTGAGACGCCGCCTGCGCGTTGTTCTGGCGGTGACGTGAGACGAAGCCGAGGATAAAGCACATCACGAACACCACGGCGTAGAGGCCGTTAGCGGTGTGCAGCGCTGCCAGCGGACCGCTGGCAGCCACAATCGGGCCGGTAACCACGAAAGTCAGCATGGTGCCGATGGTGCCGCAGGTGAGGATAAAGTTCACCAGCTTTGGTGAAGCGACTTTAGTTTGCTGCGAACCGAGCGTAATGATCGAGGTGTAGATGGCGCTGGAGAAGAAGCCCAGGGTCAGAATAAACCACGGCATATGCTCCGGCGAACCATTGATAAACAGGTACATCAGCACCGTCGCGAGGCCGGCGAGGACGGTTAAGATGCGCTGCAGGTCGAAGAAGCGCAGGATAAAGCTGAATGACCACATGCCGATCATGTAGGACATCCAGAAATCGCTCACCAGTTTACCGGCATCGCCGAGGCTCATGCCCAGGCTCTTGGCATATTCCGGTACCCAGGAGATAAAGCCCAGCTGACCGAGGATGTAGCACAGCGCCGCGACGGAGAGGAACAGCACGCCGATGCCCCACTTCTCTTTCACCACCGGCTGGCTGTTTTCGCTCTGCGCTTTTTTGCCGAGCACCGGGAAGTCACAGCCGAATGTCAGGACGAAAATAGCGACATACACCAGACCGATACAGGCGTAGACCCAGTACCACTCGATGCTGCGCGCCAGCAGGACCGCGGCGACCATCGGAAAAATCATTCCCGCCATGCTAAAGAAGGAGTCGGTAAACAGCAGACGCGCCCCGCGCTGACGGCCTTCATACATATGGGTGATCAGGAAGGTTCCGATCGACATGGTGATCCCGCTGACCAGGCCGAGAACGAACATCGACGCGGAGAACAGCGCCAGGCTGTGGCTGAGCATCAGGCCGGCCACCGCCAGCACCATTAAAATAAAGCCAAAACGCAGCTGAGTTTTCAGCGGCACGATCTCCATCAGCCAGGCATTGAGGAAAATGGAGATCAGAATACCGGCGTTCAGAAAGGTAAAGGTGTTGCTCATACTGGAAACGGGCAGATGGAAATAATCCGCAATGTTACCCATCACCATCCCGGTGACGATCACCAACGCGCCGGTCAGGGCGTAGGAGAAGAAGCTGATCCATGTGAGCTTAATACGGTTGCTGTTAGTCATGACTGGCCTGTGAATAGAAAGGTAAAGCGCGTTGACGCTGCGCCGGGCGGATAGATTTTAGTCGTTCAGGTGATGTAATTAAATGTTTATTGTGAAATACGTTATCTTTTGCATGTTTTAATGTGACTTGCATCACGCTTTTTTCGACGCCAGGGAGAACGTTTGCGCGGTTACAATTATTACAGCTAAGTAAAATTTGGTAAAAGGCTGGCCCAGGATGCAAAGGCTCTTTAGAATCAAGGCACTCGCTTTTATTCTGCTCCGTTAAGGAATTTCCATGCTCAAATCAACACTGGCGGCGATGGCTGCCGTTTTCGCCATTTCAGCTTTCTCCCCGGCCATGGCGGCAAAGGGCGATCCGCATGTGCTGCTGACCACCTCGGCAGGTAACATTGAGCTTGAGTTAAACAGCCAGAAAGCCCCGATTTCCGTGGATAACTTCCTGAAGTACGTTAACAGCGGCTTCTACAACAACACCACTTTCCACCGCGTGATCCCGGGATTCATGGTGCAGGGCGGCGGCTTTAACGAGCAGATGCAGCAGAAACAGCCTAACCCGCCGATCAAGAATGAAGCAGACAACGGCCTGCGCAACACCCGCGGCACCATCGCGATGGCGCGTACCGCCGATCAGGATAGCGCCACCAGCCAGTTCTTCATCAACGTGGCGGATAACGCCTTCCTCGACCATGGCCAGCGCGACTTTGGCTATGCGGTGTTTGGCAAGGTAGTCAAAGGCATGGACGTTGCGGATAAGATCTCCCAGGTCCAGACTCATAACGTCGGCCCATACCAGAATGTGCCGACTAAACCGGTTGTTATCCTCTCTGCGAAAGTGCTGCCCTAATCCTCCCGCGGCGCGGTGGTTTATCGCCGCGCCCGGTTGCCTCCCGGCATAACCTGTAATTGCTGCTTATACTTGTGGCACACAGGGGACGATAAGGGGGGCGACGATGCGTCCACTCACCGATAAGCAAAAATCCCGGCTCTGGGAACAGACACGTAATAGCAATTTTCAGGCCAGCCGTCGCCTCGAAGGCGTATCGGTGCCGCTGGTTACGCTGACTGCCGAGGAGGCGCAGGCTCGCCTCGCGACGCTGCGGAGGGAGTATGAGCGATAAATTTGGCGATGAACGCGATCCTTACCTCTATCCGGCGCTGAACGTCCTGCGCAACCGCCTCGGCATCCGCCAGGCTAAAACGCTGCAGCAGGCTGCCCTGGAGATGACGTCCCTGCGGGCGGCCACCCTGCCGCTGGGCCCGCGGGTGCGCGGCTTACCCTATCTGTGCGCTATTCATCATCAGCTGTATCAGGATCTGTTTGACTGGGCGGGTAGGCTGCGTGAAGTGAACCTCTACCTGGGCGATACGCCGTTCTGCCACTTTGCCCGCATCGAAGAGGAGGGGAATGCCCTGATGCAGGCTCTGGAGCAGGAGGATTATCTCTGCGGTCTGCCGCGGGATACCTTTATCGAACGCCTGAGCTGGTTCTATGGTGAAATTAATGTGCTGCACCCTTTTCGTCTCGGCAATGGCCTGACCCAGCGCATTTTCTTTGAACAGCTGGCGATACATGCCGGCTACCTTCTTGACTGGCGTGACGTCGATCCTGCCGCCTGGAGCACCGCCTGTCAGCAGGGCGCGATGGGCGATCCGGACCCGCTGGCGGCGATCTTTCGCAAAGTGGTAAGCGAAGCGCGGGAATCTGAGTAGAATAGCCCGGTTTGATTGTTCCGGAGCCGCTATGATCCTGCTTATCGATAACTATGACTCTTTCACCTGGAATCTGTATCAGTACTTTTGCGAACTGGGGGCGGAAGTGCTGGTCAGGCGCAACGATGCGTTGACGCTGGAGGAGATAGCGTCGCTGGCGCCGGAGAAGATAGTGATTTCGCCTGGTCCCTGTACGCCGGATGAAGCGGGGATTTCCCTCGCGGTAATCCGTCACTATGCAGGGAAAACGCCGCTGCTGGGCGTCTGCCTCGGGCATCAGGCGATAGCCCAGGCGTTTGGCGCGACCATTGTGCGGGCGGCGCAGGTGATGCATGGAAAAACCTCGCTTATCGAGCATAACGGCGAAGGGGTGTTTCTGGGGCTGAATAATCCTTTGACAGTGACCCGCTATCATTCGCTGGTGATTGACCCGCCGACGCTGCCGCCTGAGTTTATCGTCACCGCCCGCAGCGCCAGCGGTGAGATTATGGGGATCCGTCATCGCGACTGGGATCTCGAGGGCGTGCAGTTCCATCCGGAAAGCATCCTCAGCGAACAGGGCCATCAATTGCTGGCGAACTTTATTAAGCGGTGATTTCGGTTGCCATTGATTGATTTTTTATGCATATTTTGTGATTAGATTATCATAATCGCATCTGCATAACGAAGAGGGATGGGCAAGACATGGCAACTGAACAACCGGCAATCACCCGCGCCACATTCGATGAAGTTATTTTGCCAATTTATGCACCGGCAGAATTCATCCCGGTAAAGGGAAAAGGCAGCCGCGTCTGGGATCAGCAGGGCAAAGAGTATGTTGATTTCGCCGGCGGTATCGCGGTGACGGCGCTCGGCCATTGCCACCCGGCGCTGGTGGCGGCGCTCCACGAGCAGGGCGAAACGCTGTGGCATACCAGCAACGTCTTTACCAATGAGCCAGCGCTGCGCCTGGGACGTAAACTTGTCGATGCCACCTTCGCCGAGCGAGTGGTGTTTATGAACTCCGGTACCGAAGCCAATGAAACGGCCTTTAAGCTGGCGCGTCACTATGCGGTGACCCGCCATAGCCCGTACAAAACCAAAATCATCGCTTTCCATAATGCCTTTCATGGTCGCTCCCTGTTTACCGTCTCCGTCGGCGGGCAGCCGAAGTACTCCGATGGTTTCGGCCCGAAACCGGCGGATATTGTCCATGTTCCCTTCAACGACCTGCAGGCGGTAAAAGCGGTGATGGATGACCACACCTGCGCGGTGGTGGTGGAGCCGATTCAGGGCGAAGGCGGCGTGACGGCAGCGACGCCGGCGTTCCTGCAGGGGCTGCGCGAACTGTGCGATCAACACCAGGCGCTGTTAGTCTTTGATGAAGTGCAGTGCGGAATGGGGCGTACCGGCTCGCTGTTTGCCTATATGCACTATGGCGTAACCCCGGATATTCTCACCAGCGCCAAAGCGCTGGGCGGCGGTTTCCCGGTCAGCGCCATGTTGACCACCCACGAGATCGCCAGCGCCTTCCATGCGGGTTCCCATGGCTCAACCTACGGCGGCAACCCGCTGGCCTGCGCGGTCGCCAACGCCGCTTTCGATCTGATCAATACCCCGGCGGTGCTGGATGGCGTGAACGCCAAACGCGAACTGTTCGTCAAACACCTGCAGCAGCTGGATGCCGAGTTTGATCTGTTCAGTGATATTCGCGGGATGGGCCTGCTGATTGGTGCCGAACTCAAGCCGCAGCACAAGGGCCGCGCGCGTGATTTTCTCTATGCCGCTGCGGAAGCCGGCGTCATGGTGCTTAACGCCGGGCCGGACGTGATGCGTTTTGTTCCCTCGCTGATCATCGAAGAGCAGGATATTGCCGAGGGGATGGCGCGCTTTGCCCAGGCAGTGGCAAAGGTGATTAACGGCTGATCTTCCGCAGCCAGATGCCGTGATGCGGCCGCTGACGCCATGCCACTGACGAAATGGTGTGCATGGTGTTCAGATGGCCCAGAATGCGTTGCAGATGCTGCTCCAGGGTGCTTAACGGACCGATCGGCACCTCGCTTTCCGGTGACTCCATAATATTGACATCCCCTGCGCTGCCGGGGCCATCGCTGTCCAGCCGCTGCTGACAGCGCTGCAGGGCAATCTCACAGGATTCGAGATAGCGCTGGGCAAGATCCGGGGTGAGCATCGTATGCTCCCGGGCCAAAGTGGTCATGGCGTTGATGTGTTCGACGATAAACTGGCTGTGCGTCACCCATAGCTTCATATCTTCCAGGTAGTGGGTATTAAACCCGGGCTCCTGCATCGCCTGATTCAGGGAGTTGTAGAGCGCGTTGTGCGCCTGATTGACGCGCATGCGCTGGTAGGCCAGCGCGGGCGCTTTGGGGTCGGGGCTGAGGATCAGGCGAATCGCCTGCTGGTCGGCCTCCAGCGCATCGTGGGCGTTTTTTTTCAGCAGGCCGCTCTGCCACTGCGGCCACAGCCAGACCATCCCGCCGAAGGCGATCAGGCAGCCGATCAGCGTGTCGATCAGCCGGGCGATAATAAACTGTTCGCCGTTGAGCGTCAGAAGCTGCAGGGTATATACCGCCGTCACCGTAAACCCCACCATCGCCCAGCCATAGTGTTTGCGGATGATCAGATAGCTGAGCAGGGTGATCAGCAGCATCCCGCTCAGGGTATAGCTCTCCGGAACGTGAAAGTGCAAGGTCAGCCCGGCGATGATCAGGCCGGCGAGCGTCCCCGCCGCCCGGTGGACAATACGAACCCGCGTGGCGCCATAGCCGTTCTGTGTCACGAAGAGGACGGTCATCAGGATCCAGTAGGGCTTCGGCAAATGCAGGGCGTTGCCCATCAGGCTGGCGATGCTCAGCATCACGCTGATGCGGGCGGCGTTGCGCAGCGCGGGGGACTTCAGCGACAGATAGTTCTTTAGCGCGGGAAACAGCGGTAAACGACGCTCTTTGTCAGCCATCAGATCCCGGGCATACAGTGGGCGCTGGGTATGCAGCACCCGGGCGATGCGGCTGAAGTGCCAGGCGCAGAAGTGGCCGACCGGGTTATCCGGATGCTGGCGGGCGATTTTTTCCAGGGCGCCGATCTGTTTATCCATCTGGAAACGCTGCGGAAAACGATGATAGAGCATGTCATCCGCCAGCACCCGCAGACGGGCGGCGACGGTCTGCGCATTCCAGCGGATCACCGCTTCGGCATGGCTGCGCTCAACCAGCTTTTGCACCTCTTCCGGCTGATGCAGGCTGACCGAAATATGCTCCTGTAGATCCAGCCCCATCTGGAACGCCCGCAGAAGACGTTTGTGGTCGTTACGTTGGTTGGCGGCCAGCATATGCATCTGCTGATAGCACTGGGTGATTAAATCGACCACCTTCTGCTGGCGGATGAGCAGCGGCGGCAGGGCGGTCGAGGGATCGGTATGCTGGGTCAACAGGCTATATTTGGCTTCGCAATAATTGGCCAGTTCCCGGTAGAGCAGACTGAGCGACTCCCGCAGCGGCTGTTCGCGCCACAGCCAGAACCAGAACCAGTTAAACACGCCGTACCATAGCGTGCCGAAGGCGTAGATCAGCAGCGGCTCCCAGACGGGCATATTGCCCGCCAGGCTCAGGGTAAAGATGGCGGCGATCAGCGACGCGGGCAGCAGGCGCGCGTGCAGCGAACTGATTTCCGCGGTGACGCCGAGCAATAGCGCCAGGCCGCTGAGAATAAGCGGCAAAGGTATGGTCTGGGCGAGCAGCAGCTGCACCACCAGGCTGCATCCGGCAAACAGACAGCCGCCGATAATCAGACGCTTAAAAAAGCGCTTATGCGGAGTGTCGAGACCGGCGATGTTGCAGCAGGCGGGAACTAAGGAAAACAGGAGTCCCTGCTGGAGATGGCCGAGCAGAAGACCGATGGCCACAGGCAGACACAGCACCAGCGTTTGCCGCAGTGCATAGTTGACTTCCGGGTGGTAAATCAGCCTGCGCCACATGAGGGAAAAACAAAAACGGCGTACTGCAGGAGCAATACGCCGCTTAGCAACTTAACGGGTGCCGTAGACGACGATAGTTTTACCGTGGGCGGAAATCAGGTTCTGATCTTCCAGCATTTTCAAAATACGGCCAACGGTTTCACGAGAGCAGCCGACGATCTGACCAATTTCCTGACGGGTAATTTTAATTTGCATACCGTCCGGGTGGGTCATGGCATCGGGTTGCTTCGCCAGGTTCAGCAGCGTCTGGGCGATACGGCCCGTCACGTCGAGGAAGGCGAGGTTGCCCACTTTCTCAGACGTCACCTGCAGACGGCGAGCCATTTGCGAAGAGAGACGCATCAGAATGTCCGGGTTCACCTGGATCAGCTGACGGAATTTCTTATAAGAGATCTCGGCCACTTCACATGCGGTTTTCGCCCGTACCCAGGCGCTACGCTCCTGACCCTCTTCAAACAGGCCTAATTCACCGATGAAATCGCCCTGGTTGAGGTAGGAGAGGATCATCTCTTTACCTTCTTCATCCTTGATGAGTACAGCCACGGAGCCTTTAACGATGTAGTACAGCGTTTCTGCTTTCTCACCCTGGTGGATCAGCGTGCTCTTTGATGGGTACTTATGAATGTGGCAATGAGACAAGAACCATTCAAGGGTAGGGTCTGTTTGCGGTTTGCCAAGCACCATGCGCGGTTATCCTCTGTTATAAGCTATCTCCGGGCGCCGACACTACACGGCGTCCGGGCATGCAATCGTATTGTTTCCCTATACCTGGGAAGCTGGCTGATGATTTTTCGACAGCCTGTAATGTGAACTCCTCTGCATACATGCAGTACATCAATGTATTACTGTAGCATCCAGACTGTTTTAGCATAGCTTTCGCCGCATGTCTCCTGGTGTCTCGCTTCAGCATGACGCAGGTCGCCTTCCGTTGCGAGAATTGTTATGTGCGCGTAATCTGACAGGAATATTGCGATACTGGAGTTAAATTTTATGCAAGCGCGTGTGAAATGGGTTGAAGGGTTAACCTTTATCGGGGAGTCCGCGTCAGGACACCAGATTCTGATGGATGGCAACTCCGGAGATAAGGCGCCCAGCCCGATGGAGATGGTGCTGATGGCGGCGGGCGGTTGCAGTGCGATCGATGTGGTCTCTATTTTGCAAAAAGGGCGTCACGACGTGACCAACTGCGAAGTGAAGCTGACCTCTGAGCGTCGGGAAGAGGCGCCGCGCCTGTTCACGCATATTAATCTGCACTTTATCGTCACCGGTAAGGCGCTGAAAGATGCCGCAGTCTCCCGCGCGGTGGATCTGTCGGCAGAGAAATACTGCTCGGTGGCGCTGATGCTGGAAAAAGCGGTGAAGATCACCCACTCCTATGAAGTGATCGAGGCGTAGTCTTCGCCTGCTGATGTGAATGATCTCAACCCCGGCCTGGCCGGGGTTTTTTCTGTTAGCCGATCTTTCGGCCTTCCATCAGACGCTCGACCAGCGGCGCCATAATAAGCTCCATCGCCAGCCCCATTTTACCGCCCGGCACCACCAGGGTGTTCATGTGCGAAATAAACGAGCCCTGTAGCATCGCCAGCAGCCAGGGGAAGTCGATGTTCTGCAGATTGCGGAAATGGATCACCACAAAGCTCTCGTCCAGAGAGGGGATCGCTTTCGCGGCAAACGGGTTGGAGGTGTCCACCGTCGGTACGCGCTGGAAGTTGATGTGGGTGCGGGAAAACTGCGGGGTGATGAAGTTGATGTAATCTTCCATCGATCGGACGACGGAGTCCATCACCGCCTCCCGGGAGTGGCCGCGTTCGCTGGTGTCTCGAATGAGTTTCTGGATCCATTCCAGGTTAACGATAGGCACGACCCCGACCAGCAGGTCGACATGGCTGGCGACATCATGCTGCGGCGTGACAACCCCGCCGTGCAGCCCCTCATAGAACAGCACGTCCGTCGGCTCCGGCAGCGGCTGCCATGGGGTGAAGGTTCCCGGCACCTGATTCCACGGCACGGCTTCGTCATAGGTGTGCAGGTATTTACGCGACTGGCCTTTGCCATGGCGGCCATAGTCGACAAAGGTCTGCTCCAGCAGGCCGAAGTCGTTCGCCTCCGGGCCAAAGTAGCTGATATGTTTGCCCTGATCCCGCGCTTTGCGGATCGCCATGTCCATTTCCGGGCGGGTGTAGCGATGAAAGCTGTCGCCTTCCACCTCCGCGGCGTGCAGATTTAGCTGCGCGAAGATTTTGCGAAAGGCGAGGCTGGTGGTGGTAGTGCCCGCGCCGCTGGAGCCCGTGACGGCGATCACCGGATGTTTGGCAGACATAACAACTCCCTGGTTAAACGATGTAGTGGCGTCGCCTTAGCCGTTAAACAGGGCGCGCGGCATAATATTGACCGTCTCATGCAGTTCCGACCACACGAGGACCGCCTCTCCGCGTTTCAGCTGCTGTTTTACATCGGCGACTTTATCGGCAAGTGAACGTTCATGTTCACCATAATCGGTGCCTTCGCGTAACACAAAGCTTTCAATCAGGTTATCCAGCGTTTCGGGATCCAGATCCTGCCAGGGAATAATCATACGGGAACCTCCAGCCAGCGGTTTAACCAGTCGGGAATGCGTCTTTCCAGCCACATCTCCGGTTTACGCAGGGTGCCGCCGACGAAGCCGACGTGGCCGCCTTGTTCAGTCAATTGATACTCAACGTTCGCCGGCAGTTGCTCCTGCGGGGGAATGGAGTGGTGGTCCATAAACGGGTCGTCTTTCGCATGGATGATGAGCGTCGGCTTAGTGATATCGCTGAGCCGCGGCATGGCGCTGCATTGCCGGTAATAATCCAGCGCATCGGCGAAGCCATGGATTTTGGCGGTGATCATATCGTCAAATTCCCGGATGCGGCGCATCCCTTTGAGCTGGCGTAAATCGACGGGCAGCGAGCCAGGATACGCTTTCAGCTTACGTGAGGCGTTGGCTTTTAACAGATTGAGCAGATAGCGCTGATAAACTCGCGAGAAGCCCTTATCCATATGATAGCTGCAGGCTTCCAGCATGAAAGGCGCGGAAACGATCACCGCCGCATCCAGCGGGCAGCGGTCGCCTTCTTCTGCCAGCAGGCAGCCCAGCATGTTGCCGCCCAGCGAATAGCCGACGGCGGCGGTCGGCGCGGGGCCAAACTCGCGCTGCAGCCAGTGGAGAAACCAGGTGCCATCTTCCGTTTCGCCGGAGTGATAGATGCGGTGATTGCGGTTAGGTTCGCCGCTGCAGCCGCGAAAGTGCATGACCACGCCCAGCCAGCCGCGCTGCATCGCCGCGTGGATCAGGCCATGGGCATACGGGCTGTGCAGACTCCCTTCCAGACCATGAAAGACGACGAGGCGCGGCTTGTGGCGCGCCTGGTGCGGGTCTTCGCTCCAGGCGAGATCGACAAAATCGCCGTCCGGCAGCTCAAGGCGCTGCCAGTGCGGGGTAAAGCGCAATTTACGGCGGATCAGCCGCGGCAGCATGGTTTGCAGATGACGATTGCCCACGCCGCGCATGGGATGGAACTCACGCGAATCGTTTTCGGGGGGCGTCATGTCTGTGGGGATGATTTCAACCATAGCACCAGAATAATTAATAAACGTGATGATGACTATACCGCGCAGGGCGCGCGGGAGTTAGCCAATATGTGGTCTTGTGGCCAATGACGCCCGGTGACACCGAAAACAAACCATTGATGTCATTGATGGCCTGAGCATGGGAATGGCAGAAACCCATTCTGCCTGCGCCGTCGCAGGCAGAATGATGAGGCGGCGTTAGCCTTCCTGAAGCATGCGCTCCAGCTGCTCTTGGGCCTCCAGCCAGGCCATTTCGCACTCTTCCAGCCCGGATTTCGCGCTGGCCTGCTGCTGCAGGCATTCAGTCAGTTCCGCTTTCCGCGAGGCGTCGTAGAGTTCGCTGTCGCCAAGTTTCTCTTCCGCACTGGCCAGCTGCGCGTTGAGCTTGTCCATCTCTTTTTCCAGACGGGCGATCTCTTTGCGCAGCGGTTGGGTCTGGCTGCGCAGCTCCGCTTCCCGACGCTTCTGGTCTTTGCGCGCTTGCGCGCTGTTGCCGCTCTCTTTTGGCGCGTCGCCGCTCTGGGACTCCTGTTTTTGCGAGTCGCTGAGCCACTGCTGATAATCTTCCAGATCGCCGTCGAACGGTTCGACTTTGCCATCGTGGACAAGGTACAGATCGTCGGTGGTGGAGCGGATCAGGTGGCGATCGTGCGATACGACCACCAGCGCCCCTTCAAAGTCGATCAGCGCTTCGGTTAAGGCCTGACGCATATCGAGGTCGAGATGGTTGGTCGGTTCGTCGAGCAGCAGCAGGTTAGGGCGCTGCCAGACGATCAGGGCCAGCACCAGACGCGCCTTTTCTCCACCGGAGAAGCGGCGGGTCTCTTCGCTGACCTTATCCCCCTGGAAACCAAAGCCGCCAAGATAATCACGCAGCTTCTGCTCCAGCTCCTGCGGCGCCAGGCGCGCCAGGTGCTGCAGCGGCGACTCATCGGCGCGCAGGAACTCCAGCTGATGCTGGGCGAAGTAGCCGAGCTTGATGCCTTTGGCGAGGCCGATCTCGCCGCTCACGGGCTGGAGTTCGCCAGCCAGCAGCTTAATCAGCGTCGATTTCCCTGCGCCGTTGCGGCCCAGCAGGCCGATACGCGACCCCGGCACCAGATTGAGCTTAATGGAGTCGAGGATAATACGCTCGCCATAGCCGGCGCTGACTTTCTCCATCTTCAGCAGCGGGTTTGGCAGGCTCTCCGGCTGGCGGAAGCTGAAGTGGAACGGGTTATCCACGTGCGCCGGGGCGATGAGTTCCATCCGCTCCAGCATTTTAATACGGCTCTGCGCCTGCTTGGCTTTGGTGGCTTTGGCGCGGAAGCGATCGATATAGCTTTGCAGATGCGCGACACGCTGCTGCTGGCTTTCGTACATCGCCTGCTGCTGAGCGAGCCGGGTGGCGCGCTGCACTTCAAACGAGCTGTAGTTGCCGGTGTACTCAAACATCGTCTGCTGTTCGATATGGATAATTTTGTCGACGATAGGATCGAGGAAATCGCGATCGTGGGAGATCAGGATCAGCGTCCCTGTGTAGCCCTTCAGCCACTTCTCCAGCCAGATCACCGCATCAAGGTCGAGGTGGTTAGTCGGTTCATCGAGCAGCAGCAGATCGGAGCGGCAGATCAGCGCTTGCGCGAGGTTAAGACGCATACGCCAGCCGCCGGAAAAATCGCTGACCGGCCGCTCGAGCTGTTCATTGCTGAAACCCAGGCCGTGCAGCAGGCTGGCGGCGCGGGAGCGGATGGTCCAGGCGTCGATGGCGTCCAGCTTGCCGTGGACGGTGGCGATGGCATGGCCGTCGTTGCGCTCGTTAGCCTGCTGGAGCGCGGCTTCCAGCTGGCGATATTCGCGATCGCCGTCAATGACATAATCGATTGCCGGCTGCGGCAGAGCCGGGGTTTCCTGATTCACCCAGGCCAGCTGCCAGTTGCCGGGAAAGGTCATACTGCCGCCGTCAGCGCTTATCTCGTTTTTCAAAAGCGATAGCAGCGTCGATTTCCCGCAGCCGTTTTTCCCCACCAGACCGACCTTCTGGCCAGGGTTGATGGTAGCGGTGGCGTTGTCCAGCAGGACGCGTACGCCGCGACGAATTTGTAACGAGGAGAAAACAATCATAAGGCGCCGTATGTTCAGACTATGTTAATTTGTCATTATGATAATAATGTAGTGTGGAAGCGAATCGCTTCACCGGGCCGCCATGGTAGCCCAAAACGAAGACGATACACAAAGTCATTCTGGCTGTGTCAAAACGCCAGGGCTGTGCAGGCCGCCAGAAGACCTACGGGAGGGGAATGATGTCTCAGACAGCGAAAGTGTTGCTGCTGTATGCCCACCCAGAATCTCAGGATTCCGTGGCCAACCGGGTTTTATTACAACCGGCCTTACAGTTGCCAAACGTCACCGTGCACGATCTCTACGCGCACTATCCGGATTTTTTTATCGATATTGCTCACGAACAGGACCTGCTGCGCCAGCATGAGGTGATCGTTTTCCAGCATCCTTTATATACCTGGAGCTGTCCGGCGCTGCTCAAGGAGTGGCTGGATCGTGTCTTAAGCCGCGGCTTCGCCAGCGGCGCCGGAGGGAACGAACTGGCGGGAAAGTACTGGCGCAGCGTGATCACCACCGGCGAACCTGAGAGCGCCTACCGTCGCGATGCGAATCGCTATCCGATGAACGATATTTTACGTCCTTTTGAACTGACCGCCGGCATGTGCCGTATGCACTGGATGAGCCCCATTATCGTCTACTGGGCCCGGCGGCAACAGCCAGAGGAGCTGCGCAGCCGCGCCCTGGCCTATCGGGACTGGCTGGCCAACCCCCTTGCCGCCGGAGGTGTCCATGGCGGGATTTGATTTGCTGCTGGCGGGGGTGCTGTTTTTGTTCGCGGCCGTTATCGCCGTCCCTCTGGCTTCAAGACTGGGGATTGGCGCGGTGCTGGGCTATCTGCTGGCCGGGATCGCCATTGGTCCGTGGGGGCTCGGGTTTATCAGCGATGTGGATGAAATTCTCCATTTCTCTGAACTCGGCGTGGTGTTTCTGATGTTTATCATCGGCCTGGAGCTCAATCCCGCCAAGCTATGGCGGCTGCGAAGCTCCATCTTCGGCGTTGGCGCGGCGCAGGTGATGCTCAGCGCGGCGATCCTCGGCGGTCTGTTGATGACGACAGGATTTTCATGGCAGGCGGCGGTGGTCGGCGGGATCGGCCTGGCGATGTCCTCTACCGCGATGGCACTGCAGCTGATGCGCGAGAAGGGAATGAGCCGCAGCGAATCAGGGCAGTTAGGCTTTTCGGTCCTGCTGTTTCAGGATCTGGCGGTGATCCCGGCGCTGGCGCTGGTGCCTCTGCTGGCGGGTTCCGCGGATGAGCATGTGAACTGGCTAACGGTCGGCATGAAGGTCCTGGCGTTTGCCGGGATGCTGATTGGCGGACGCTATTTACTGCGGCCGGTGTTCCGCTTTATCGCCAGCTCCGGGGTCAGGGAAGTGTTCACTGCCGCCACGCTGCTGCTGGTCCTTGGATCAGCCCTGTTTATGGAGGCGCTGGGGCTGTCGATGGCGCTAGGTACCTTTATCGCCGGCGTGCTGCTGGCGGAAAGTGAGTATCGCCATGAACTGGAAATCGCCATCGATCCGTTCAAGGGGCTGCTGCTTGGGTTGTTCTTTATCTCCGTCGGTATGGCGCTGAACCTTGGCGTGCTGTACACCCATCTGCTGTGGGTGGCGGTGAGCGTGGCGGTGCTGGTGGCGGTAAAAATGCTGGTGCTCTATCTGCTGGCCCGTCTCTATGGCCTGCGGAGTTCCGAGCGTATGCAGTTTGCGGGCGTATTAAGCCAGGGCGGCGAGTTCGCGTTTGTTCTCTTTTCGCTGCCCGCTTCTCAGCGGTTGTTCCAGCACGACCAGATGGCGCTGCTGCTGGTGGCCGTCACCTTGTCGATGATGACCACGCCGCTGCTGATGAAAGGGATCGATAAGATACTGTCGCGACGCCTGAATCCAGCAGAGGATACCGATGAGGCGCCGTGGGTAGAGGACGATAAACCGCAGGTGATTATTGTTGGCTTTGGCCGTTTCGGCCAGGTCATCGGTCGCCTGCTGATGGCCAATAAGATGCGTATTACGGTGCTGGAGCGAGACATCAGCGCGGTGAATCTGATGCGCAACTATGGCTATAAAGTCTATTTTGGCGACGCCACCCAGCTGGAACTGCTGCGCTCGGCGGGGGCGGAGGAGGCGCAGTCGATCGTCATTACCTGTAATGAGCCGGAAGACACCATGCGGCTGGTGGAGATGTGTCAACAACACTTTCCACATCTGCACATCCTGGCGCGCGCTCGCGGGCGCGTCGAGGCGCATGAGCTGCTGCAGGCCGGCGTGACGCAGTTTTCCCGTGAGACTTTCTCCAGCGCGCTGGAGCTGGGGCGTAAAGCGCTCATCACCCTCGGGATGCATCCTCACCAGGCCCAGCGCGCGCAGCTGCACTTCCGACGCCTCGATATGCGAATGCTGCGTGAGTTAATGCCGGTGCATACTGATACGGTACAGATATCACGCGTGCGGGAAGCCCGGCGCGAACTGGAAGAGATTTTTCAGCGCGAAATGCAGAAAGAGAGCCGGCAGCTGGACGGCTGGGACGAGTTTGAATAAAGGTAAATCATATGGCAGTACGTAAACGTTTTATTGCCGGGGCGAAATGTCCGGCGTGCCAGGCGCAGGATTCACTGGCGATGTGGCGTGAGAATAATGTCGATGTTGTTGAATGCGTTAAGTGCGGTCATCAGATGCGTGAGGCGGATAAAGAGGCCCGTGAGCATGTACGCAAAGAGGAGCAGGTAATTGGCATTTTTCATCCCGACTAGCGTTATCCGTCGGCTTTTTTTAAGCTAAAGGGTACACGGCAGCAGAATTCCGCTACAATCTGCGCCACTATTCTTCCCATCTCAGGAGATATCATGAAAGTAGCAAAAGACCTGGTGGTCAGCCTGGCCTATCAGGTACGTACAGAAGACGGTGTGTTGGTTGATGAGTCTCCGGTAAGCGCGCCGCTGGATTACCTGCACGGTCACGGCTCCCTGATTTCCGGCCTGGAAAACGCGCTGGATGGCCACGAAGTGGGCGACAAATTTGACGTAGCCGTTGGCGCTAACGACGCTTACGGTCAGTATGACGAAAACCTGGTGCAGCGTGTACCGAAAGACGTCTTCATGGGCGTTGATGAACTGCAGGTTGGCATGCGCTTCCTGGCGGAAACCGATCAGGGTCCGGTACCAGTAGAGATTACTGAAGTTGAAGACGACCACGTTGTGGTTGATGGCAACCACATGCTGGCAGGTCAGAACCTGAAGTTCAATGTGGAAGTTGTCGCCATCCGCGAAGCGACCGCTGAAGAGCTGGAGCACGGTCACGTGCACGGCGCGCATGGTCATGATCACGACCACGATCATGGTCACGATGGCTGCTGCGGCGGTCACGGTCACGACCACGATCATGGCCACGACCATGGTAAAGGCGGTTGCGGCGGCCACGGTGGCTGCGGTTGCCACTAATCTTCGCGCTTCGGCACGAAGACAACAAAAAAGCGGGGAGACCCGCTTTTTTTACGCCTCAATAATGCGGCGGTGGCGTCTCTTCGGCCTGGGAGGCGATATGGGAGGGTTGGGTCGCCTTCAGCTTCTCGATCATCAGACGCATATGCTCGCGCATCTTCGCCATCTCAATCTCGTGGGCGGTCACGGTTTTATTGAGGTCTTCGATGGTGATTTCCTGAAACGCCAGCCGGCTTTCCAGCTCCGCAAGGCGCGTTTCTAATGTGCTATCGTGCATGGGTAACCTCTTTAGTCTGATCCTGCGGGCGGATTCTACTTAAGTTTCCCCCGGCGCGCAGCATCGCTGCGTCCTACAGGAAACTTATTCATACAAAAATAGTCCTAAAAGAGGCGATATTCAGGAACGTCCGTATGTAGATTTTAACGGCGACGTTCTATAGTACGTTTTTTGCTTTTTACGATAACCCTGGGGTGAGAGGCCCCGGCCCTGGAGAAATGGATGAAATCACTGTTTAAAGTAACGCTGCTGGCGACCACAATGGCCGTCGCCCTGAATGCACCGCTGACCTTTGCTGCAGATACCGCGGCGAAAGCAGCCCCGGCGGCTGAGAGTAAATCGGCATTTAAAAATGACGATCAGAAATCGGCCTATGCGCTGGGCGCGTCCCTGGGGCGTTACATGGAAAACTCCCTGAAAGAACAAGAAAAACTCGGCATTAAGCTGGATAAAGCCCAGCTGATCGCCGGCGTACAGGACGCGTTTGCCGATAAGAGCAAACTGTCCGACCAGGAGATCGAACAGACTCTGCAGGCCTTTGAAACGCGCGTGAAGACCGCGGCTCAGCAGAAAATGGAAAAAGACGCCACTGAGAACGAAACCAAAGGTAAAGCTTTCCGTGACAGCTTTGCCAAAGAGAAGGGCGTGAAAACGTCGAAAACTGGCCTGCTGTATAAAGTCGAGAAAGAAGGCACTGGCGATGCGCCGAAAGACAGCGACACCGTGGTGGTTAACTACAAAGGTACGCTGATCGACGGCAAAGAGTTTGATAACTCTTATACCCGCGGCGAGCCGCTCTCTTTCCGTCTCGACGGGGTGATCCCGGGCTGGACTGAAGGCCTGAAGAACATCAAGAAAGGCGGCAAAATCAAGCTGGTCATTCCGCCAGATCTGGCCTACGGCAAAACCGGCGTCCCGGGCATCCCGGCCAACTCTACGCTGGTCTTTGATGTAGAGCTGCTGGATATCAAACCGGCGCCGAAGGCAGATGCTCAGCCGGAAGCCGCTGGCGATGCGAAAGCCGCGGACGCGAAAGCTGACGCTAAGAAGTAATCGGGTTCAGGCCGCCGTCTCGTCAGAGGCGGCGGCTTTTTTATTGAGCGCAGATATAATTAAAACTGGAAAGATCCTCAGGCGCTGTATTACTTTAGATAGCTTAATAATGATGATGAGCCTGCCCTGACAATAACGACAGGCTCCTGAAAAGGAGTGCTTTTTTTCATGTCCAGGTCGCTTTTAACCAACGAAACCAGCGAGCTTGACCTGCTGGATCAACGTCCCTTTGACCAGACCGATTTCGATATTCTTAAATCTTATGAAGCGGTGGTGGACGGGTTGGCGATGCTCATCGGTTCGCACTGTGAAATCGTGCTGCATTCTTTGCAGGATCTGAAATGCTCTGCCATCCGTATCGCCAATGGTGAACATACCGGCCGCCAAATCGGTTCACCGATTACCGATCTTGCGCTGCGCATGCTGCACGATATGACGGGCGCCGATAGCAGCGTTTCCAAATGCTACTTTACCCGCGCCAAAAGCGGCGTCCTGATGAAGTCGGTGACGATTGCCATCCGCAACCGCGATCACCGGGTGATTGGTCTGCTGTGCATCAATATGAATCTGGATGTGCCTTTTTCCCAGATCATGAGCACCTTTATTCCGCCAGAAACGCCCGAGGTTAACTCGCCGGTGAACTTTGCTTCCTCGGTTGACGATCTGGTCGCCCAGACTCTGGAATTCACCATCGAAGAGGTGAATGCCGATCGCAGCGTGTCCAACAATGCTAAAAACCGTCAAATCGTGCTGAATCTCTACGAGAAAGGGATCTTCGATATTAAAGACGCCATTAACCAGGTGGCCGATCGTCTGAACATCTCCAAGCACACTGTCTACCTCTATATTCGCCAGTTCAAAAGCGGTGATTTCCAGGGGCTGGATAAGTAATGCGTTTTGCCCTCACGGTGACCGGCCCTGCCTATGGCACGCAGCAGGCGAGCAGCGCCTGGCAATTTGCGCAGGCCGTGCTGCAGGAAGGCCATGAGCTGGCGTGCGTTTTTTTCTATCGCGAAGGCGTGCTTAACGCTAACCAGCTGACGGCGCCCGCCAGCGATGAGTTCGATCTGGTGCGCGGGTGGCAATCCCTCCACGATGAGCACGGCGTCGCGCTGCATATCTGCGTGGCGGCCGCCCTGCGTCGTGGCGTAACGGACGAGCGCGAAGCGCAGCAGCTCGCTCTGCCTGGCCATAATCTGCAGCCGGGTTTTACGTTGAGCGGACTTGGCGCGCTGGCGGAAGCGGCGCTTACTTGCGATCGGATGGTACAGTTTTGATGAAACGTGTGGCTTTCGTTTTTTCCTCCGCGCCGCACGGCAGCGCCGCCGGCAGGGAAGGCCTCGACGCCTTATTAGCCACTTCCGCCCTCACCGACGAGATTGGCGTATTTTTCGTGGGCGACGGCGTGTTTCAGCTGTTGCCCGCCCAGCGGCCTGGCGCTGTGCTGGCCCGCGATTACATCGCCACCTTTAAACTGCTGTCGCTATATGATATCGACCAGTGCTGGCTGTGCGCCGAGTCGGCGCGAGAGCGCGGCCTGGACCCCGCGACCCCGTGGGTGGTGGATGTCGAATGCCTGGCGCCGGATGCCCTGCGCGCCCGTCTGCATGAATTTGATGTGATTTTGCGTTTCTGAGGCCCCCATGCTCCATACGCTCAGTGTTTCTCCCTGGCATGCCGATATCGCAGCAATGCTTCGCTTGATGGAGCAGGGTGACGATCTGTTACTGCTGTCTGATGGCGTCGCGGCGGCTATCGCCGGCGGTCGCTTCCTTGAGATCCTGCAATCCGCCCCCATAACCCTTTACGTGCTGCAAGACGACGTTGACGCCCGCGGGCTAACTGGTCAAATTGCGGACAGTGTCGGCAGGGTTAGCTATACTGATTTCGTCAGACTCACAGTCAAACATGCCGGTCAGTTGGCCTGGTGATGGCGGGATCGTTGTATATTTCTTGACACCTTTTCGGCACCGCCCTAAAATTCTGCGTCCTCATAATATATGAGGCGATTTATTACGTGTTTACGAAGCAAAAGCTAAAACCAGGAGCTATTTAATGGCAACAATTAACCAGCTGGTACGCAAACCACGCGCGCGCAAAGTTGCAAAGAGCAACGTGCCAGCGCTGGAAGCCTGCCCGCAGAAACGTGGCGTATGTACTCGCGTATATACCACCACTCCTAAGAAACCGAACTCCGCACTGCGTAAAGTTTGCCGTGTGCGTCTGACTAACGGTTTCGAAGTCACCTCCTACATCGGTGGTGAAGGTCACAACCTGCAGGAGCACTCCGTGATCCTGATCCGTGGCGGTCGTGTTAAAGACCTTCCGGGTGTTCGTTACCACACCGTTCGTGGTGCGCTTGACTGCTCCGGCGTTAAAGACCGTAAGCAGGCTCGCTCCAAGTACGGCGTGAAGCGTCCTAAGGCTTAATGGTTCTCCGTTAAGTAAGGCCAAACTGATTTATCTTAATGTCATACTAAACTCTTAGAGTTTTGGACAATCCTGAATTAACAACGGAGTATTTCCATGCCACGTCGTCGCGTCATTGGTCAGCGTAAAATTCTGCCGGATCCGAAGTTCGGATCAGAACTGCTGGCTAAATTTGTCAATATCCTGATGGTAGATGGTAAAAAATCTACTGCAGAAACTATCGTATACAGCGCGCTGGAGACCCTGGCTCAGCGTTCTGGTAAATCTGAACTGGAAGCCTTCGAAGTTGCGCTCGAAAACGTGCGCCCGACTGTCGAAGTTAAGTCCCGCCGCGTAGGTGGTTCTACTTATCAGGTTCCAGTTGAAGTTCGTCCGGTCCGTCGTAATGCCCTGGCAATGCGTTGGATCGTTGAAGCTGCTCGTAAACGCGGTGATAAATCCATGGCTCTGCGCCTGGCGAACGAACTCACTGATGCTGCAGACAACAAAGGTACTGCAGTTAAGAAACGTGAAGACGTTCACCGTATGGCCGAAGCCAACAAGGCGTTCGCTCACTACCGTTGGTAATCCCTTCGGAGTCATAGTCACCAGGCGGGCGCTTCAGATGAGTCGCCCGCTCTGGATAACTTAACTGAACGCCTAAAGAAATAAACGAGGAATCAAATGGCTCGTACAACACCCATCGCACGCTACCGTAACATCGGTATCAGTGCGCACATCGACGCCGGTAAAACCACTACTACCGAACGTATTCTGTTCTACACCGGTGTAAACCACAAAATCGGTGAAGTTCATGACGGCGCCGCTACCATGGACTGGATGGAGCAGGAGCAGGAACGTGGTATCACCATCACTTCCGCTGCGACTACTGCATTCTGGTCTGGTATGGCTAAGCAGTATGAACCGCACCGTGTAAACATCATCGACACCCCGGGGCACGTTGACTTCACTATCGAAGTAGAACGTTCCATGCGTGTTCTTGATGGTGCGGTAATGGTTTACTGCGCAGTTGGTGGTGTTCAGCCGCAGTCTGAAACCGTATGGCGTCAGGCAAACAAATATAAAGTTCCGCGCATCGCGTTCGTTAACAAAATGGACCGCATGGGCGCTAACTTCCTGAAAGTTGTTGGTCAGATCAAAACCCGTCTGGGCGCGAACCCGGTTCCGCTGCAGCTGGCAATTGGTGCTGAAGAAGGTTTCACCGGCGTTGTTGACCTGGTGAAAATGAAAGCCATCAACTGGAACGATGCAGACCAGGGCGTAACCTTCGAATACGAAGATATCCCGGCTGACATGCAGGATCTGGCTGACGAATGGCACCAGAACCTGATCGAGTCCGCAGCTGAAGCTTCTGAAGAGCTGATGGAAAAATACCTGGGTGGTGAAGAACTGACTGAAGAAGAGATCAAAAAAGCTCTGCGTCAGCGCGTTCTGAACAACGAAATCATCCTGGTAACCTGTGGTTCTGCGTTCAAGAACAAAGGTGTTCAGGCGATGCTGGATGCGGTAATTGACTACCTGCCATCCCCTGTTGACGTTCCGGCGATCAACGGCATCCTGGACGACGGTAAAGATACTCCGGCTGAGCGTCACGCAAGCGACGACGAGCCGTTCTCTGCACTGGCGTTCAAAATCGCTACTGACCCGTTCGTGGGCAACCTGACCTTCTTCCGCGTGTACTCCGGTGTGGTTAACTCTGGTGATACCGTACTGAACTCCGTGAAAGCTGCACGTGAGCGTTTCGGTCGTATCGTACAGATGCACGCTAACAAACGTGAAGAGATCAAAGAAGTTCGCGCGGGCGACATCGCTGCTGCAATCGGTCTGAAAGACGTAACTACTGGTGACACCCTGTGTAACCCGGATGCGCCGATCATTCTGGAGCGTATGGAATTCCCTGAGCCGGTAATCTCCATCGCCGTTGAGCCGAAAACCAAAGCTGACCAGGAAAAAATGGGTCTGGCTCTGGGTCGTCTGGCTAAAGAAGACCCGTCTTTCCGCGTATGGACTGACGAAGAGTCTAACCAGACCATTATCGCCGGTATGGGTGAGCTGCACCTCGACATCATCGTTGACCGTATGAAGCGTGAATTCAACGTTGAAGCGAACGTCGGTAAACCTCAGGTTGCTTACCGTGAAGCAATTCGCGCGAAAGTTACCGATATCGAAGGTAAACACGCCAAGCAGTCTGGTGGTCGTGGTCAGTACGGTCACGTTGTGATCGACATGTACCCGCTGGAGCCGGGCTCTAACCCGAAAGGTTACGAGTTCATCAACGACATCAAAGGTGGTGTAATTCCTGGCGAATACATCCCGGCCGTTGATAAAGGTATCCAGGAACAGCTGAAAGCTGGTCCGCTGGCAGGTTACCCGGTAGTTGATATGGGTATCCGTCTGCACTTCGGTTCTTACCACGACGTTGACTCCTCTGAGCTGGCGTTTAAACTGGCTGCGTCTATTGCCTTTAAAGAAGGCTTTAAGAAAGCAAAACCAGTTCTGCTTGAGCCGATCATGAAGGTTGAAGTAGAAACTCCGGAAGAGAACACTGGTGACGTTATCGGTGACTTGAGCCGTCGTCGCGGTATGCTGCGCGGTCAGGAATCCGAAGTAACCGGCGTTAAGATCCACGCTGAAGTACCGCTGTCCGAAATGTTCGGTTATGCAACTCAGCTGCGTTCTCTGACCAAAGGTCGTGCATCATACACCATGGAATTCCTGAAGTATGATGATGCGCCGAACAACGTTGCTCAGGCCGTTATTGAAGCCCGTGGTAAATAATCCACAGGATTAAAACCTAAGTCCCGTGCTCTCTCCGAAGGGGAGAGCACTATAGTAAGGAATATAGCCGTGTCTAAAGAAAAATTTGAACGTACAAAACCGCACGTCAACGTTGGTACTATCGGCCACGTTGACCATGGTAAAACTACCCTGACTGCTGCCATCACTACCGTACTGGCTAAAACCTACGGTGGTTCCGCTCGCGCATTCGACCAGATCGATAACGCGCCGGA
>NZ_JAIJYL010000002.1:0-343114 GCF_019753495.1 Klebsiella sp. TF21-TM
CCGGGCTTCTTCCGCGTGAAGCTGTACGCCGTGCCGCACTTCCAGGTCGAGGGGCTGGACGTCAATCTGTCGCTGGTCAGCCAGATGCCGAAGGCGAAGGCGTAGGGTCGGACGATGATGAAAACCGAACGTCCGTTATGGGGCCGGGGCATTATGGTGTCGCCCCAGCATTTTCAACAGCAGGCTGCGTTTGCCGCCTGGGCTGCGGAAGCGATTGCCCGGATGGGCCTCAACCACCCCTGGGGAGTGGTTGAGGCGACCTTCGAACCAGAGATGCTCAAACTGGGACGCCTGCAGGCTCACAGGCTGCAGGTCCGGTTCCAGGATGGCACGATGATTGATACGGACAATTCCGATGCGCTGCCGCCGGCTTTGTCGCTGGAGGGCGAATCCCGCACGGGAGTGGTGATGCTGGCGCTGCCTCTGATGAAGGCCAATGGCGGCAACTGCCTGAAGCCTGATGATGTGGCCGACAGGCCGGTGCGCTTCCGGCAGCGCTGGCGCGATGTCCGCAACCAGTTCGGGGATGATACCCGGCAGATTGCCGTCATGCAGCCGGAGCTGTCCCTCCGTTTCGCCCATCAGGATAACAGCGATTACCTGACCTGTCCGGTGGTACGCCTGCTGCGGGATTCGCAGGGGGCCTGGCTCATCGACGAGACGTTTCTTCCGCCGCTGCTGCAGATTCAGGGCAGCCGCTGGCTGGCGACGCAGCTTGAACTGCTGCTTACTCAGCTCCGGGCTCGTCTGACGCGCCTGATGGCCATGCGTCGCGAGAGCAATGAACGGATGGCTGATTTTGCCGTGGCCGATGTCTCTCTGTTCTGGTTGCTGAACGCGCTGAACAGCGCTGAGCCGGTGCTGGGTTATTTTCTGCGTTACCGGCAAAGCCCGCCGGAACGCCTCTATCCGGAGCTGGCGCGCCTGGCTGGCAGCCTGCTGACCTTTTCGCTGACCCATCAGGCGAATGCCGTCCCGATCTATCAACATGACCAGCTGAACGCGGTTTTTCCGCCGCTGTTTGATTTACTCAGCGACCTGCTGGAGGCGAGCCTGCCGTCGCGGGTGGTAGCGATTGCCCTGGAGCATGATGCCCGGCTGCACTTCTGGCAGGCGCGTCTGCACGATGCCCGGCTGCGGGAAGGGGCGGATTACTATCTGTCGGTTCGTTCGTCGGTACCGGTCGCCCAGCTGCAGGAACAGTTTCCGCGGCAGTGCAAAGTGGGCAGTCCGGATCATGTCAAAGCCATCGTCAACTCCTCGCGGACAGGGGTGCCCCTGACGCCACTGCGTCATGTGCCGGCGGCGATCCCGCTGCGTCTGGAAAACCAGTATTTCAGCCTCGATGTGTCCCATCCTCTGGCGACGGAAATGCTGCAGAGCGGTACCTGTATGTTCTACGTCCCGGGGATGCTCGGCGAGCCTGAACTTGAACTTTTTGCGGTGCTACGAACGTGAATGAACGTCAACGCGGCAACGCCGCGTCCATTGATATCGATGCGCTGCTGCAAAACACCTGGCTGCAGGTTATCAGCCTGCGCCATGGCCCGCAGTTCCGCGATGAGGAGGGGTACACGCTTTGGCAGCGCTGTATTGCTGATGTCGAGCGCGTGCAAACTGAGCTGAAGGCGAGCGGGCTTGATGACGTCAGCTGTCAGCATATTCTCACCGCCCAGTGCGCGCTGCTCGATGAAGTCGTGAAAGGGCGCGGCGTGGAGGATGATGCCTGCCTGCAGTGGTATGACATTCCGCTGCAGGGGCTTTTTCTCGGCACCATGGACGCCGGCGACACTCTGTGCGAGCGGATGCGCGAGGTTCTGCATGATCCGACGCCCGACCTGGCTGTGGTCACCTGTTTTCAGCGGGTGATGCTGCTGGGTTTTGTTGGCAGCTTTCGCTCCCTCCACGACCCGGAGCGCCTGAAGCTGGTCAACGCGCTCAGTGAACATGTCCCGCCTTTCCGTTGTCCGCAGGGCGCTCCGGTGCTGATAGAGAGCCGCGCCGGACTGGGGATAAGCGGCTGGTTGGCCTCCTGGCCGGTACGTGCAGGGCTGAGCGTGGCGGTGATCGTGGCTCTGTGGTGGGGATTGAACCACTGGCTCGATCATCTGCTGCTGACCCTGCTGCCGGGGGAGGTGAAATGAGCCCCGCCCAGCAGCGCGGGCTGGCGCTGTGGGCAGGCTTGCTGAGCGCGCTGGTGTGCCTGCTATTTTTGCCGGTTCCCCGCTGGGGGGCGTGGCTCATTCTGCTGGTCACGCTGGCCCTGATTATCGTGATCTGGCGTATTGCCCGTCGTGGTGCCGAACGTCACGTCTCGTCAACCCTGCACGAACTTCCGGCGATCGCTTATCGCCAGCCGGTAGTCCTCGTTTGCGGCGATTTGCCGTGTGTCTGGCCGCAGCCGTCCCCGGTGCGGGTCGTCAAACAGGGCTGCTGGATCCGGGTGGAAAAGACGGAGGAGCTGCCGCAGGTTGCGCGCCAGATATTAAGCCAGCGACCGGAGTGGGGGCCTCAGCTGTCGGTGCTGCTCTGCGTCTGCCCGCAGCGGCACGCGCAAAGCGACGCGCTGACCAGCGCCCTGCTGGCCCTGCGCTGGCAAATCAGCCAGCTGCGTCAGCAGACGGGGTATGCCGTACCGCTGGCGCTGCAGGGGCAGGTGGGCAGCGCGATGAACCCCAGTCTGCTCTGGCAGGCGGCGATCCCGGGTGAGGCGGTGAAAGTCTGGCAGCCCTCCTGCGCCCCCTGTTCTGTGTCGACCTGGTTGAGCGTCGGCGGTGCGGCGGCGCTGCAGCAGCAGGTGTTAATGAACAGCCTGATGGGCTGGTTCGAACGGCACGTCCTTGCCGTGTTAACGGAGGAGAATGCCGACCTGCCACCCCTGACCCCAGCGGCCGTACTTTGGGGGATCGGACCCACCCATGCCGGGAGCCTGGCGTCGTCGGCATGGACGAGGTGGTTATCCCGGCATACCGGCCTGACGCGGGTAGCTGGCTGGCAGCCAGGCGAGACCGACACCCCGGATGCGTCATCTTTGCCGGATTTCATCCTGTTGCAGTTACCGGCGGGACGGGGGCTTACGCCATGGGGCAGGGCCGGGCGCGCGGCGCTCGCTATTTTCACTCTCGCGGCTGTCGCCGCGCTGCTCAGCAGTGGCTGGAACAATCGACAACTGCTGCAGCGCGTGGGCGTTGATATTGCCCGTTATGAGCGGATCGCGATGGATGATTATGGGGCAAAAGCCAGCGTCGTCAGGGTGCTGCGTGAAGATGCCGCGCTGCTGGATAGCTGGGCGCGTAACGGCGTCCCGCTGCGCCTGAGTCTTGGCTTATATCGCGGGGAGCGGATTCGCCTGCCGTTGCTGGAGGCTATTCGCCGCTACGTGCCGCCGCCACCGCCCCCCAGGCCGGTGCAGCGCGTCGCGCCGCATGTCATCCGCCTTGACAGCATGTCGCTGTTCGATACCGGGAAATGGGTACTGAAACCCGGTTCGACAAAGCAGCTGGTCCACTCGCTGGTGGACATTAAGGCCAGGCCCGGGTGGCTGATCGTGGTGGCGGGCCACACCGACAGCGTCGGTGATGAAAAAGCCAACCAGCTATTGTCGCTGAAACGCGCGGAATCGGTCCGCGACTGGATGCGCGATACCGGCGACGTGCCGGATAGCTGCTTTGCCGTTCAGGGCTATGGCGAAAGCCGCCCAATTGCAACAAACGACACGCCGGAAGGCCGGGCGCTGAACCGACGTGTCGAAATCAGTCTGGTGCCGCAGGTCGACGCCTGCCGGTTACCGGACAAACCCTCTGCGTCATCCCAGGATGATGGCGCTTCACTACACAATGGAGAGTAATTCCATGGCAATTCCTGTTTATCTTTGGCTGAAAGACGACGGCGGCGCGGACATTAAAGGGTCTGTCGACGTTCAGGATCGTGAAGGCAGTATCGAAGTGGTGGCCCAGGAGCATAACCTGTACATCCCGACCGATAACAACACCGGCAAACTGACCGGCACGCGGATCCATACGCCTTTCCTGTTCACCAAGGAGATCGACTCCTCCAGCTCCTACCTGTACAAGGCGGTGACCACCGGTCAGACCCTGAAATCCGCCGAGTTCAAGTGGTATCGGATCAACGATGCTGGCCAGGAAGTGGAGTATTTCAACACCACGCTTGAGAACGTCAAGGTGGTGAAAGTGAATCCCCTGATGCACGACATCAAAGACCCTGCCTACGAGAAGCACAACCATCTGGAACAGATCGAGCTGCGCTACGAGAAGATCATCTGGACCTATAAAGACGGCAACATCATTCATTCCGATAGCTGGAACGAACGCGCTACCGCGTAATTGCCCGTCATTCTTCGCGCCGGAGGCGCGTTGGCGGCGTTCGCTCACCCCGGTCGCATCGTTATCTATGCGACCGGGGAGTAAGGAGGGCCATCGCCTGATGCGGACAGCGTTTCTCTGTCCGCCGTTTTTTGCTGAATGCCTGAGATGCGGGTACTCAGCAAAGAAAAACACAATCTGCCTGCCTGACCCTGTGCGCTATGGGTTCCTGTTGGGGAACAGCGACGGGCGGTAGCGTGTCCGGAACCAATAAAGAGAGGATCTCATGGAAAATCCAGCCAGCCTGTTACGCCGTCTTAATCCCTGCTGTGCCCGCGCGATGGAGGGGGCGGCCTCGCTGTGCCAGTCCCGGGCGCACGCTGAGATCCTGCCCGAGCACTGGCTGCTCAAGCTGCTGGAACAGGGGGAAGGCGATCTGACGGTGCTGGCGCGGCGCTACGAATGGGATATGGATGCGCTATGGCAGGATCTGCTTAGTTGGCTGGATAAACAGCCGCGCTCGGTACGTCATCGTCCTCAGCTATCTGGCGCTATCCTGAAGCTAATGCAGGAGGCCTGGCTGATTGCCTCGCTCAGCGGCGAAGCGCAGATCCGCAGTGTTCACCTGTTGATGGCGCTGGTAGCAAAACAGAATCTGATCCAGTGCGATGGCCTGTGGCCGCTGTTAACCCTGGGCCAGAGCCAGCTGGAACGCCTGCGCCCCCTGCTGGATACCCAGTCCGACGAACGTCCGCAAGCGCAGCAGGAGACTGCGCTGGCGCAGCGTCATGGCGGGGACGTGGAGTTTGTGGGGCGTCCTGCGGACGGGGTACCGGACGCGGATGGGCCCAACCCGGCGCTGCAGAACGCCCTCGACAAATTTACTCTCGACGTCACTGCCAAAGCCAGAGACGGGCAGATTGACCCGGTGTTCGGACGTGATACGGAAATCCGCCAGATGGTGGATATTCTCTCCCGGCGTCGTAAAAACAACCCGATCCTCGTCGGTGAACCGGGCGTGGGCAAGACCGCCCTTGTGGAAGGCCTGGCGCTGCGCATTGCTGAAGGCAACGTCCCCGACGCGCTGAAGCCGGTGTCGGTGCGCACCCTGGACCTCGGATTGCTGCAGGCCGGCGCCGGGGTCAAAGGCGAGTTCGAGCAGCGGCTGAAAAATATCATTGAGGCGGTGCAGCAGTCGCCTACGCCGGTGCTGCTGTTTATCGACGAGGCGCACACGATTATCGGCGCGGGCAATCAGGCCGGCGGGGCGGATGCCGCCAACCTGTTGAAGCCGGCGCTGGCCCGGGGGGAACTACGGACCATCGCCGCCACCACCTGGCGTGAATACAAGCAGTACTTCGAGCGCGATGCCGCGCTGGAGCGCCGCTTTCAGATGGTCAAGGTGGATGAGCCGGACGACGACACCGCCAGCCTGATGCTGCGCGGCCTGAAGGCCCGGTATGCCCACCACCACGGGGTGCATATCACGGATGACGCGGTGCGTGCCGCCGTGACGCTGTCACGACGCTATCTCACCGGCCGCCAGCTGCCGGACAAGGCGGTGGATTTACTCGACACCGCCTCCGCCCGCCTGCGCATGAGCCTTGATACCGTGCCAGAGCCGCTGACCCGCCTGAAGGCGCAGCTCACCGCGCTGGCGATGGAGAAGCAGGCGCTGCTGGAGGATATCGCGCTGGGCAACAGCGCCCACGGCGAACGGCTGGCGTTCATTGAGCAGGAGGAGAACTGCCTTATCCTGGCGCTGGATACCCTCGAAACCCAATATGGTCAGGAGCTGCAGCTGACGGAGGCACTGCGGGCATGTCGTCGCGATATCTCCCGCCAGGGGGAAATCAACGACCTGCAAAACGCGCTTACTGCCGCCCAGCACGGCAATCCGCTGCTCGGGCTGGACGTCGACGTCCGCACCGTGGCGACGGTGATTGCCGACTGGACCGGCGTGCCGCTCTCCTCGCTAATGAAGGATGAGCAGACGGAGCTGCTGAGCCTGGAACAGAGTCTCGGCAAACGGGTGGTTGGCCAGGAGGCGGCCCTGAGCGCTATTGCCCGGCGCCTGCGCGCCGCGAAAACCGGCCTGACGCCGGAGAATGGTCCGCAGGGGGTGTTCCTGCTGGTCGGGCCGAGCGGCACCGGCAAAACGGAAACGGCGCTCGCCCTCGCCGATGCGCTGTTCGGCGGCGAGAAAGCGCTGATCACCATTAATCTCTCCGAGTACCAGGAACCGCACACCGTCAGCCAGCTGAAGGGTTCTCCGCCGGGCTACGTCGGCTACGGCCAGGGCGGGATCCTGACCGAGGCGGTGCGCAAACGCCCCTACAGCGTGGTGCTGCTCGATGAGGTGGAAAAGGCCCATCGCGATGTGATGAACCTGTTCTACCAGGTCTTCGACCGGGGGGTAATGCGCGACGGCGAGGGGCGTGAAATCGACTTCCGCAACACCGTGATCCTGATGACCGCCAACCTTGGCAGTGACCTGCTAATGCAGCTGCTGGATGAACAGCCTGAAGCCAGCGAATCAGACCTGCACGAGCTGCTGCGCCCGGTGCTGCGCGGTCACTTCCAGCCGGCGCTACTGGCCCGCTTCCAGACGGTGATTTACCGTCCGCTGCCGGCGGCAGCGCTGCGCGCCATTGTCGACATGAAGCTCGGGCAGGTGAGTCAGCGTCTGGCTTGCCATTACGGGATGACCACCACCCTCAGCGAGAGCCTGTTCGACGCGCTGACCGAGGCCTGCCTGCTGCCGGACACCGGCGCCCGCAACGTCGACATTCTGCTCAATCAGCAGATCCTGCCGGCGCTGAGTCAGCAGCTATTGAGCCATATGGCGGCGGGGCATAAACCGAACCATGTGACGCTGGGGTATCACGAAGAAGAAGGCATCGTGATGGCGTTTGACGAGAGGGCAATCGCCGATGAGTAGCGTGAAATCGTTGTTGTTCAGCCACAACCACCATCTGCTTTCGGTGAAGGGATGTGAAGCCGGGCTTGATGTGCTGGCGTTTGAGGGCGATGAAGCCCTGAGCCAGCCGTTCCGCTATCGTATCGAATTCACCAGCGCAGACCATGCCATCAGAAAAGAGATGATGCTGATGAAGGCAGCCTCCCTCACGCTGCAGGCGCCGGTAGCTCAGGGCTTCGGCATCAATGTTCAGCAACCCGTGCGGGTGATCCAGGGCGTGGTGACGGGGTTCGAACGGCTCGGCACCTCCAGGGATGAAACGCACTACGCGCTGACCATCCAGCCGCGCCTGGCGCTGCTTAACCGCTCGCACCAGAACGCCATTTATCAGGACCAGTCCGTTCCGCAGATTGTGGAAAAAATCCTCCGCGAGCGCCACGGCCTGCGCGGTCAGGATTTTCTGTTCTCGCTGACAAAAACGTATCCGCGCCGCGAGCAGGTGATGCAGTACGGTGAGGATGACCTGCGCTTTATCACCCGGCTGCTGGGTGAGGTGGGGATCTGGTTTCGCTTTACCGCCGACACGCGGCTGCACATCGACGTCGCGGAGTTCTGCGACAGTCAGCAGGGCTATGAGAAGGGGCTGACGTTGCCTTCGGTCCCGCCGTCCGGGCAGCAGTCGGCGGGGGTGGACGCGGTGTGGGGGATGGCATGCCGCCACCGCGTCGTGGAGCAGCAGGTCAGTACCCGCGACTACAACTACCGCGAGGCGACGGCGGACATGAACGCGCAGGTGGATGTCACCCGCGGGGAGACCACTACCTTTGGTGAGGCTTACCACTGGGGAGATAACTACCTGACCGCTGGGAATGTCCATGACCGCCATCCGGCGCCGGAGACCGGGGCGTTTTACGCCCGGCTTCGCCATGAGCGTTATCTGAACGGCCAGACCCGGATGCAGGCCACCACCAGCTGCCCGACGCTCTGCCCGGGTCAGGTGCTGAAGGTGACCGGCGGAGAGGAGGTGGCTGGAGAGTTTGCTCATGGCGTGCTTATCACGACGATGCACAGCCACGCCCGGCGCGATGCCGACTTTACGGTGGAGTTTGCCGGCATACCGGACAGCCCGGACGTCGGCTACCGGCCCGAGCCCGGCGCGCGCCCGGTGATGGCCGGGACGCTGCCGGCCCGCGTGACCAGTACCCGGGAAAACGACACCTACGGGCATATCGACAAACACGGGCGCTACCGGGTGAATATGCTGTTTGACCGGGCGCGCTGGGAAACCGGGTTCGAGAGCCTGTGGGTCCGCCAGTCGCGGCCGTATGCCGGAGACACTTACGGCCTGCACCTGCCGCTGCTGGCGGGGACGGAGGTGGCGATTGGCTTTGAGGACGGTAACCCGGACCGGCCGTATATCGCCGGCGTGCTCCACGATTCGGCGCACGGCGACCACGTGACCATCCGCAATGACAAACGTAACGTCCTGCGCACCCCGGCCAACAACAAAATCCGCCTCGACGATGAGCGTGGGAAAGAGCATATCAAGGTGTCGACCGAGTATGGCGGCAAGAGCCAGCTGAATCTCGGCCATCTGGTCGACAGCGAAAGACAGCAGCGCGGCGAGGGGTTTGAGCTGAGAACCGACAGCTGGGGCGCCATCAGGGCGCAGAAGGGTATTTTTATCAGCGCGGACGGACAGGCGCAGGCCCAGGGGCAGGCGCTGGATATGGAGCCGGCCCTTGCCCGGCTTTCAGCGGCATTACTGGAGATGGAATCCCTTGCCGCCAGCGCACTTCAGGCTCAGGCCCTGGCTGCTGATGTCAGTCGTCAGCAAAAACTCCTGAAGCAGAAAATTGAACAACTGCATGGGGAGGTGATCCTTGGCAGTGCGCCGAATGGAATTGCCCTTGTGAGCGGTGAAGATATGCAGTTTTCGGCCAGCGATAACCTGACTCTTACTGCAGGTAAACAGCTCGATGTTGGTGCACATAAGGACTTTACCATGGCGGTAGGTAAGCAACTGAGTCTGTATAGTCATGGAGGTGTCAAACTATTCAGCTCGCAAAATGATATTGATATTCAGGCTCAGGGAGGGAATATCACTACCTGGTCGACGGAGGATACGCATATTTCAAGTGGCAGAAAAATGGTCATTACAGCACAGGATGAACTGACGCTGATATGCGGTGGCGGCTATATCAAAATCACTGGTGGGAATGTTGAAATTGGCGGATCGGGCAAACTGCTGATTAAGAATTCGGGGATAAAGAAAGCAGGCGCTGGCAGTATGCAGGGTGTTATGAGGTCGTTTGAACCCTCAACATTTGATGAAAAATTTATAATCAGAAATGCGCTGACTAAAGAACCACTGCCAGGGAGAGCGTACAAAATTACCATGCCAGATGGTTCAGTTGTTTCCGGTGTTACAGATGCTTCTGGCGCAACATCACTCAATTCCTCTGATGTTATCGATAATATGATTATCAGCTTAGTTAAGGCGAATTAAGATGAGATGGAATCAGTCAGACAAGAAAGTCCTCACAATTATAGCCATTATTGGTGTACTCCTGTATGCCATTTATAAAGGGTTACAGTTCCTGGCAGGAGCCAGTATGGGGGCAAGCTTTGGGGTGGGGCTGGGAGGAATGAGCGGTTCTCAAAAGCTAGAAGAGTCACGAAAAGTTGAAACAGATGCACCGGCTCAAATTATTTATCGCATAGATAAAAATCGATACCTGACCCTGGAAAACTATATATCCTGTGATGAGGGTGGACAGGTTTATTACAATGACTCTCTGCGGGGAATAAAAACCCAGCTGGGATGGGATGACGATTTTTATGATTTCGCATATCGCCGGGGGAATAACTTAGCAGCTTATAGAGGCTCTATTATAAATGGGGCGGATAATGGTTATCTGGCATTTCCCGGCGCATCTACCAGACAATATTGTGGTGGCGGTAATTCCACAACAGGTTGTCCTGTATTTTTCTTCTTTTCAGCCGACTATGGGAAAACATTTATATATAAAATTGTAGCTGAAGAATACAGCACCCCTGAGCGTTTCAATAAGCTTAAGGTAGTAGTAGCTAATGATGGGGTTTACTTAAGGGATGAGTCTCAAATAGAGAATGTATATTCTCACCCTATAGGTCTTCGCGATCTTCGATCAGTAAATAAATTAAGATTTTCAGACGGCAATTTAATAAGTATTTATGATGACTGGCAGAAAAAAGTTCATGAGTTAGTAAAAGAAGAACTGATAAGAAAAAAAATGCCCTATGCAGACGAGTATGGGCCAAAGTTTCGTATATTCGACTATATCAGAACATTAACACCTCCGAAAAATCATGAGGAAAGTAATTTAATGGCAAATGAATTATCAGATATTCGAATCAGGATTGAGGATGAGGTTTATAGTCACAGGGTTGAGTTCCCGAAACTTTCCACGAAAAGTATTGATGCTAAATATCTGTGTGATAAAAGTATTGAAGCTAAAACCATCACGTATACACTTGAATCAAGTGGAAAAAAGAAGGTGGAGAAAAATGAACACTAACCCTGAACCTGTCCGGGAACTTGAATGTAAATTTGATGATAATGGGCATCCTTCCTGGCGTTCATTCCCCTCTCATAAAAATTGCCAAATCAGAGGCGGGTGTGATTTACCTCCACATTTGCCTGGTATTATTATCCTTGTACATGGTGTTAACTCGACAGGAGAATGGTTTTCAATTGCGGAGGAGAAACTTTGCGAAGGGCTGAATAAGAGGCTTGGATTAAACGAGACAGATTATGAATTGGTGGCCAACAAATATCTTTCTGATGAGAAAATAGATTCTGAACCTCTGGTATCCCGAGATTTACCTGAAGTTGATAAAAATAAATCTCCAGTCATTCGCTTTTACTGGGGGTATGCTTCACCTAAAGGTAATGAAGATAAATATGTTATACCGCTAGCCAATAGAAAAGGCGTTGATTACCATCAGTTAAAAAGACAAGGCCTACCTCAGGAAAATATTATGGCGCAGAGCCCATTTTTCTGGGGCGGCGGGCCATTCCAGAACGGCACAAATAATCTGCACTCTTTATGGAGTGAAAAAGGGTTTAAAGAGAGAGTCGCAGGTATCAAAGTCCAGTGGTTTAATGAAGACAAAGATCGCCTGTTAACCAATGCCCCACCGCGAAAATACTATGCCCATGCAGCAAAACGCCTTGCAGACTTGGTTGACAGTATTCGTAATAAATATCCCAAAGATACAGTAACCATTATTTCTCACAGCCAGGGAACCATGGTTGCAATGGCAGCGGTAGCGCTAGCGAAGAATGCACCTGATGCATTATTTGTACTTAACTCACCCTATGCACTGGATCATAACGATCTTAATGGCGCTTCGCTTCCAGCAGAGGAATGCATCTCTCCTGAAGGGAGACAAAGCACCTTATCTGCCATTGTTGACAAGGTGGCTTCCAGAAAAAATCACCTGTCATCACTTGGATATGAAGGACTTTGCGTAGGCCAGACAGCGGATAAAAAGAATTGGCGACCTGATGTCACTCTTGCCAGTGAAAGTGGCAGCAGTCTTGCCGAACGAGATAACCACGGCCGCACCTATATTTACTTTTGTCCTCATGACCGTGTTATGGGGTCACGCCCGCTACGCTCAATTGGCTGGCAGGGATTACCCAACAATTCTCAGGGACAGCCTCATCCTCTGCTGAAAAAGCATCAAGGCCATTTATTTCAGCGAATGCTGGCTCGCAGTACCCCATGTGGCGAAGCCCCAAATCCCGCAACACCTTTTGCAAAATTGCCGGATGGTAAACCGTTCTGGGATGATAAAGGCGACAAGTATCAAAGCAGCAGCTTCACCTATCCGGATCCTCCAGAAGGGCAAACGGTTTTTATTAATGCCGAAAAGGTACCTGAACCTATAGATGCTGCAAAATTAGCTGGTTTTGATGCATCACGCGTTGGAGCTGAACACGATGACAGACAGATAGATGGTTGGGGGGAATTTAATCTGGATAAAAAACGAAAAAACGACAATACCTATGACAACTATATCAACCTATATCCTAATCAGGACATTGTGACTGGATTTAAAAATGTGGGTACTGAATCTGAGCCCCGATTGGTACCTGTGAACCGTAAGGAGACATTTGAAGAAAAGGATCTTCGCATAAGAACTTATGTTTCTCAGCCTACGGATCATAGTACTCTTCCAATGCGTGCTGATTTCATGTCTCAGGTGGTGGCATATGATTTGCCAATAGGATATTGCGATGCAACCTGGGATAAAGAATTTATGGCTGATTTACGGCGAAAAGCGGATTGGACACAAGGTGAGGATCCTTATCTCTTCAGCGGAATACCTGACAATGTGCCTGAGCCTGATATAATTAGTCGTGAAACTATTACTGATAAATTTAATAAGGAGAAATATAAATTACCCATGTACAGGTCTGTCAATAAGGCATAAACAAGTGTTAATAAGCCATTCAGTTTAATAAACATGATGAATATCAAAATAAATATTAAAGGTCTTAATTTTAACCAAAGGAATGGCAAGTGGGTAAATATATCGTTGTTATAGGGGATGCTACTTCACATGGTGGTATAGTAACTTCAGCCTCGTCCAGTTTTGAGATATCAGGAAAAAATGTTGCCCTCCTGAACGATACTGTATCCTGTCCGTATCACGGTACAAATAACATCATTGAGTGTGATTTTTCTGCCTATGAAGAAAACGGCCGTGGAGTTGTTATCCACCATTGTAAAACACAGTGCGGAGCTGTGGTTATTGCCAGTTTACAGGATATGGAGATCGGATAATGGGATGGTCTCTACCGGTTATTCCAAAGAAAAACAGCGCCCAACAGTGGTCGCCTTGGTTATGCCTCTTAATTGTTTTATTAGGTTTTGTTCTGTCGCTAATTATTGCAGTATTGGACTCTCCGGAAAACAGATTTCTTTCTTTTAGTAGCGGTTATTGGCTGCCAATGATACTACAAACTACTATCGGATGTTTTACTGTAGTTACCTTCTACACGTTCTGGTGGGAGGTTCAAGCTTTTGCTGTATGGCGCTGGAATTCCTGGAGACATAATACGAATCTTCTGTGGTTCAGAAGAGCACACAAGCACCACTTTGTAAGCTTCCATTGTATAATACCAGCCAACTCTCAATTGCTCCCTAAAATCGCTGGTGTATCGTCGGAAGGCATTGATGAAGAACCGCCGCTGACACTGCTTCCTGACGAGCCACTAACGCCGGGTATTTCGCGTTTTGAACAACTATGTCGATTACTGTTTGTCAGTATCCCACAGAGGCTTCTTGATAAGCATTCGGGTAATTTAACGGTGATATTACTTACCTCTTCTAGCGAAAAAGAAGCGGAACAGCGGGCATTTCGACGACTCTGGGATAGCGAAAAACTCTCTGGTTTACCTTATACATTGGTGCTCCCGAAAGAGTTCGCCTTTAAAGACTGGAACCAGTGTGTATCTACTACATGCGGCAACATTCTGGTGCTGGCGATGCATTATCGGCAGCCTAATGAGTCATTACCAGAGTTTGCAAGCATTTTACTGCTTAAACCATCATCTTTAGTTAAGCAAGGTGAATATAACTTTATCCCCAAAATTTTCCATGCAATGCCCCTTCGTGGTAATGCCATGGAGAATGAATTAATTGAGTGGCATGATATGGGGCAACAACCATCAGATCAAAGATATTTAGTCTGGCATAGTGGATTAAACATTACGGCCCAACAAGAATTGGGTAGAGTTTTAAATACACTACCATTACCACTGGTTGATAATATCGGAGCTGGGGGGGTAATTGATTTTGACAAGGAATTTGGTGTTTATAAAAGGCTTGCTGGATGGCTGATGATTGCGTCAGCTTGCGAAATGACACGTTATGGCCCGGCAACTCATTTACTTTTGTGCGAAAATGAGAATGAGGGTTGGGCTGTGACAATAGGAAAGAGTTGTCCGGTGATTTCTCCCCAATTAAGAGAATTTTATTTATCCCCATTTCCTGCTGGAACAGTTATGATGGCGTTGTTGTTTAGCGTTAGTATTTTCGGTTTGATAGCAAATTGCTCACCCTCGATTGCATTTTCATGGTCTGGCATGATGATATTTTCATTTCTTCTTGTAGTATCTTTTTCTTTTATAGCCATTCTTACGCGCAATGTAATTTCAAAACTGCTGTATCCTCGTTTTGTTAAGGCTGTCAGACAGCCCAAAAAGGAAAGGTTGGAATGAGAAAAAATATACGATTGGTAGGTTTCGGTCTCCTGATTTTGGTTATCTTGCTCCTGATTGTTTTATTAATTTCTCAGATAAATAAAACCCCTGCTGATATTGAGGGATATTCCACTTGGTTAAAGATAGTCGCGATTGTAGGAATATCTTGCATTTCCTGCATAACAGCTCAGTTCGTCTTATCTGAGAGGCATATTGAAACACCATTTACCCCTGATGATGAGAACTATGTCAACGAGATATATTATGTGACGGCAGAGAACAACAATGAATTAAAAAAATATCTTCAGCACCGCTATAGTTTCTTTTGGCGCCGCAAAGTCCGCCTGCTTTTAGTCACCGGCGACGATGAGGCAATAGAACAACTGGTTCCCGGCCTACAACGGCAGCACTGGCTTGAAGGCAACCGCACCGTACTGATTTACGGCGGCAGTTTGCTCTCCGAACCCGACAGTCAGCAATACGCCGCGCTACGCAAGCTGCGCCGCGGCCGTCCTCTGGACGGGATTGTGCGGGTGATGCGATCGTCTCTCACCCTGACGCCGCAGATAAGCGAAAACGACCTGCGCGGGCTGGAAAAAATTAGCGAACTACTGGGCTATGCCGCCCCGGTTTGGCTGTGGAAACTGTGCGGCAGTGAGTGGTCGCAGGCTGACCGCGCGGTACAGGCGGTAGGCGTTAGCTTCCCGTTGCGCGCCGCTGAGGACGATGTCGCCCGTCAGCTTGCGCAGATGCTGCCCACGCTGCGGGAGCAGGGGATGCGCCAGATCGCGGAGGAGACCCGCCACGACTTCCTGCTGCGTCTGGGGCAGCAGCTTATCGACGGAGGGATCGCGCAATGGCGCTGGCAGCTGGCGCCCTGGCTGACCGCCTCGCGGCAGAGGTTTGCGCTGCGTGGCCTGATGTTTAGCCTGCCAGAGCCTCGCGCCAAGGATCCTTATCAGGAGGCTGATGCCTCGCCTGCGGGCCAGCCTCATCTCCTGACGCTGCCCGCCACCTGGCAGGGAATCGTCGATGACTGCCGCCGTTTACACGGGCATCACGTGGGAATGGCGTGGGAGCGGGGCCTGGCGTGCGGTTTGATGGCTATCCTCGGCCTGTGGGCGGCGGGACTGCTGCTCTCCTTTACCCTTAATTACAGCCAGATTGTTTCGGTAGCGGGAAAAGCCCGTGACCTGGTGACCCACCCCTCTGTTTCTGACTATCAACTGACGGCCCTCCATGCCCTGCGCAATGAGGCCGGCCGTCTCGTGCACGATGGGCAGAAGGGAGCGCCCTGGTATCGGCGCTTTGGTCTGGACCATAATCAGCAACTATTAGACGCCGTCCTGCCCTGGTACGGCGTGGCAAACAACCGCCTGATACGTGACCCGGCCAATGTCGCGCTGCGGCAGGCGCTCAGCGCGCTGGTCAACTCCGCACCCAATAGCGACCAGCGAGCCCGGCTGGCGAAACCGGGCTATGACCAGCTGAAAGCCTGGCTGATGATGGCTCGTCCGGATAAAGCCGATGGCGCCTTTTTCGCGCAGACCATGAAAACGGTCCAGCCAACGCGAAAGGGGATCTCGACCGGACTGTGGCAAAGTCTGGCGCCGGATCTGTGGGCCTTTTATCTCTCCCTGCTGCCCGGGCGCCCAGAGTGGAAGATCATCCCGGATGCACAACGGGTCAGTCAGAGCCGTCAGGTTCTGTTGCAGCAGATAGGTCGCCGCAATGCCGAAAGCACCCTGTATGAGAACATGCTCAAATCCGTGCGACGTAATTTTGCCGATGTATCGCTGGAAGACATGACCAGTGGCACCGATGCGCGCCGCCTGTTTACCACCGATGAAGTGGTCCCGGGGATGTTTACCCGCCAGGCATGGGAAGGCGGCATTCAGCAGGCCATTGATAAGGCAGCCAGCTCGCGCCGGGAGGAAATCGACTGGGTGCTGAGCGATTCGCGCAAAACGGTGTCGACAGACCTGTCGCCGGAGGCGCTGAAAGCGCGTCTGACCCGACGCTACTTCACCGATTTCGCCGGCAGCTGGCTGAATTTTCTCAACAGTCTGCGACTTAATCCGGCGACCACCATTGCTGATGTTACCGACCAGCTCACGCTGATAAGCGATGTCCGCCAGTCGCCGCTGATTGCCCTGATGAATACCCTTGCCTGGCAGGGGCAGGCGGGGCAACAAAGGGAGGGGCTGTCGGACAGCCTTATTAAATCGGCCAAAGATCTGGTGGGCGGAAAAGACAAGCCGGTCATCGACCAGTCGGCAGCCGGGCCGCAGGGGCCTCTGGATGACACGTTCGGCCCACTGCTCCAGCTGATGGGGAAAAACACGGGCAGCAACGTCATGTCGGCCGACAGCACCCTGAGCCTGCAAACCTATCTGACCCGTATCACCCGCGTGCGCCTGCGTCTGCAGCAGGTTGCGAATGCCTCCGATCCGCAGGAGATGATGCAGACCCTGGCGCAGACCGTCTTCCAGGGGAAAAGCGTCGACCTGACCGACACGCAACAATATGGCAGTCTGATTTCGGCAAGCCTTGGCGAAGAGTGGAGTGGCTTCGGTAACACTCTGTTTGTGCAGCCGCTGACTCAGGCCTGGGAAACCGTGCTTCTGCCGTCGGCGGCCAGTCTGAATGATAAATGGCGCCGATCGGTAGTCGCCAACTGGCACACTGCCTTTGACGGCCGCTTTCCGTTTGCCGCCAGCAAAAGCGACGCCTCTCTGCCGATGCTGGCTGAGTTTGTGCGCAAAGACAGCGGGCGAATCGAACGTTTTCTTACGACGGAGCTGAACGGTGTCCTGCATAAAGAAGGCAGTCAGTGGATGCCGGATAAGGTCAACAGCCACGGCCTGGTCTTTAATCCAGCCTTTCTGCGCGCCATCAACCAGCTAAGCCAGCTGTCCGACATTCTTTTCACCGATGGCAGCCAGGGCATCAGCTTCGAATTGCAGGCCAGGCCTGTTGCACAGGTCGTGGAGACACAGCTGACGATAGACGGCCAAAAACTGCGCTATTTCAATCAGATGGCCGACTGGCAGACTTTTCGCTGGCCGGGGGAAACGTATAAACCCGGCGCTCTGCTGACCTGGACCACCGTCAATGCGGGCACGCGTCTGTTTGGTGACTACAGCGGAACCTGGGGTTTTATTCGCTGGCTGGAGCAGGGTAAACGCCAGCAGCTCGAACGCAGCCAGTGGATGATGAGCTTCACTGCTCCGGATGGCCGCACCCTGCAGTGGGTACTGCGCTCCCAGCTTGGGAGCGGCCCGCTGGTGCTTCTGGCGCTGCGCGGATTGACCCTGCCGGATCAGATTTTCACTGTCGATGCGGCTGAGAGCGCACAGGCCCTGACGGCGGGGGTAGGGAATAGTGACATGGATGAGATGGAAAAATGAGTATTTTACAAAATCTGGTTGCCGCCAGTCAGTTGGATGAAAGCGTACTGCGCCAGCAGGCCCGGTCACGCCAGGAAAACTGGCAGTCATGGCTTGCGCCAATCAGTGATAGCCAGCCCACCGGCAGCGATCCGGGCTATGACGATGATTTTCAGCGTATCCGCGAGGAGGTCAATAAGATCTCCGGCGTCGATACCGAACTGATTTGCCAGCTGGCAGAAAAACTGCTGACTCATACCTGCAAGGATCTGCGCGTGATCACCTTTTACGTGTGGGCGCGTCTGCAGCAGGATGGCGAAACCGGTCTGGCCGAGGGCGTTACGCTGCTTGCGGCAATGCTTGAGCGGTTTGGGGATATGCTCCATCCCCAACGTGAACGTAGCTGCAAATCGGCGCTGGAATGGCTTGGCAGTCGCCGGATGTCGGACAGTCTGTCTCTTTATCCGGAAGTCGACATGACCACTATGCAGGTCATTATCGGGGCGTTATTGCTGACGGAAGCCTCTTTTGCCGTATTGGCTGAGGCCTCTCGTCCCGATCTTTCCGGGCTATATCAGCTCCTGGAGAACCGACTGGTGCAAAGCGGCGGCGCCCGCAGCCTGGTGCCGCAGACCAGCCGCGAAGAACACGATCTGCTGCCCCAACATGCAGACACCGCACCGGTAATGCATACCGTCACCTCAGGACGTGATTTGCTCGACCAGGTTAAAGTGCTGGCGAAATATCTGCGTGAGTGTCCCGGCGGATGGCTGGCAGGTCATCATCTGATGAAGAGTGTGCGTTGGGATACTTTAACGGAATTACCGCCGCTGGATGCCTCCGGCCGGACCCGGCTATTGCCTCCAAAGCCGGAGAGTAAAGCCCATCTTAAGCGGTTGTATTTACAGAAAAGCTGGTCAGAACTGCTGGAGCATACGGACACGCTGTTGGCGCAAGGCGTCAATCATCTGTGGCTGGACGTGCAGTGGTACGCCTGGCAGGCGCTGCTGAAACTGGATGCTGACACTGTACGGGCCGATATCCTGTGCCGGGATATGAAAGGGCTACTGGCTCGTCTACCGGGGCTGGAAACCCTGGCGTTTAACGATGGTACGCCATTCGCCGATGAAGTGACGCTCAACTGGCTTAACGAACATGTTCTGGATGAGATGGCCGGATGGCAAGGTGAGCCGGTGATGGCGGCGACCAGCACTGATGAGGTGCTGTCGCTGGAGGCAGAAGTGCTCGCCCGCGCGGACGATGAAGGTATTGAGTCGGCGCTGAACTGGTTACAGGCGCAACCGGGCTATACCACCAGCCGCAATCGGTGGCTGATGCGCTTATTGATGGCGCGGGTCAGCGAGCAGTACGGAAAAAATGAAATAGCGCTGCATCTGCTGGCGGAACTCGACCGCCGTGCCCGGGAAATGACGCTCGAACAATGGACGCCGGAGCTTATCTTTGAGATCAAAGCCCGCCGACTCCGGCTGCTAAGAGGCAAGGCCGGGCGCAGTGAGGCAGAAAAAAATCGCTTGCAGCCAGAGATGGAGTCTTTGCTTGCCGGGCTTATCGCTCTGGATCCCGCTCGCGCTGCGGTGCTGTGCGCATAATTGACGCGTCAACCGCACCTTATTACTTGCATCTGCTGTCTTCTGCATATCTGAAAGCTATTACTTCTTCTGGTGACTTATGGACGATTTAACCCTGCGTTATTACGACGCTGAAATGCGCTACCTGCTGGAAGCGGGTGAAGAGTTTGCCCGCGCTCATCCTGAGCAGGCGGCAATGCTCAATCTTGACAAAGCGGGCGCCCGCGACCCCTTTGTCGAGCGTCTGTTTGAAGGTTTTGCCTTCCTGATGGGCCGCATGCGCCAGAAGCTCGATGACGATCTGCCCGAACTCACCGAAGGCGTGGTCAGTCTGCTGTGGCCACATTATTTACGTACCATTCCTTCCCTGTCGGTCGTGGAATTCACCCCCGACTGGCAGGAAATGAAAGAGCCGATGATGATGGCCAAAGGCTTTGAAGTGCTTTCCCGGCCGATCGGTGAAAAGGGCACGCGCTGTCGGTACACCACCACCAAAGCGATCGCTCTGCAGCCGTTGTCCCTGGAGCGCGCTCAGCTGACCACCGATACGGATGGCCGGTCGGTGATCACGCTGCGCTTTAACTGCAGCAGCCTGACGGACTGGCGCCGGATCGATCTCAGCCATATCCCGCTCTACTGCAACGCCGATGCGCCGCTGGCCTGCGCCATGCACGAGGCCTTTACCCTCAAGGTGGCCAGGATGTGGCTGCGCGTACCCGGTGAGGAGGACAGAAAGCCGCTGGACGGGTATTTCAGCGCGCTGGGATTTGGCGAGGATGACGGCCTCTGGCCCGAAGATAGCCGCAGTTTTCGCGGCTACCAGCTGCTGCTGGAGTATTTTACCTTCCGTGAAAAGTTCATGTTCATCGACCTGCGCGGGCTGGAGACGGTGGCTTTCCCGGCCGGGATGGCGTGGTTTGAGATCGACGTCGTGCTGGCGGAACGCTGGGAACATGACTTCCGCTTCAGCGAAAAGCAGCTGCGCCTGCACTGCGTACCGGCGATCAACCTGTTCCCGCTGGAGTCCGATCCGCTGACCATCAATTCCCTGCAGACAGAATACCTGCTGCGCCCACTGCGCGTGCAGGACGGCCACACTGAAATTTACACCGTCGATTCCGTGATCTCCTCGAGCCAACAGGCTTACGCGCCGTTCTCAAGCTTTCGTCACAAAGGCGGCATGATGCGTCATGACGCGCCTGATTATTACTATCATACCCGGGTGCGCCGTGGCCCCTCCGGGTTGCATAACACCTGGCTTATCGTCGGCGGGGAAGCCTTTGACAAGCATACCGTACCGGAAGATGAAAGCCTGTCGCTCACCCTCACCGGAACCAACGGCCAGCTTCCGCGTCGTGCGCTGCAGAGCACCGTGCTCGATACGGTGATGAAAACCACCTCGGCCAGCGTCGCGGTTCGTAACCTCTGCGCGCCGACGCTCCCATGCTATCCCCCTGCCCAGGATCGTTTTCACTGGCGGGTGCTGAGCCATCTGGGCAGCAGTTTTCTTTCCCTGATGGACAACGCTGAAGTCCTGCGCGGCACCCTGGCGCTGTATGAATGGACCGACAGCGAGATGAATCGTCGGCGTCTGGAAGCCATCCTCGACGTGAAGCACCGCGCAACAGAGCGCTTTGCACAGGGCCATCTGGTGCGCGGCGTGCAAATTGAAGTCACCCTCGACAGCCGCGGCTTTGCCGGACGAGGCGATATATGCCTGTTTGGCGAGATGCTCAGCCGCTTCTTTGCGCTCTACACCGATATCTACTTGTTCAACCGCCTGATTATCATTCTGCAACCAACCGGAGAACGACTGGAATGGGAAGAGAAGCACAGCCGACGCATTCCCGGCTGATGCCGCGTCTGGAGGCCGACCTGCCGCGGATCAATTTTTACCGCTTTTGTCAGCTTCTGGAACGACAGCACCCCGATAAACCGCTGATGGGGGCGACCAGCCATCCGGCTGACGATCCGGTACGTTTTCATCCGCATCCGGGGATGGGGTTCCCCGCCAGCGAACTCAGAGCCGTGGAATACGATGAGGCCAATGACAGCGGGCCGCCGGTCATTCGCACCACCTTTATGGGCTTGTACGGTGTCGATTCGCCGCTCCCGACGGCCTGGCTCGATGATATCGCCCAGCGCAGGGAAGGGCATGAAGCGCTGCAGGGGGTGCTGGATATCTTCAGTCACCGGATTATCACGCAGTATTACCGCCTCTGGCGGAAATACTGCTGGCCCGCCACCTTTGAGCCCGGCGGTACCGACCGCCTGTCACAGTCGCTGCTGGGTCTGGCGGGCCTGGGCATCCCCGGCACGACGCGGCATATCGCCTCGCCAGCGTCGCGCTTTCTGGCGCTGACTGGCGTGCTGCGTCAGCCGGGCAAAACTCAGCAGGGGATCCAGGCGCTGGTCACGCTGCTGGCCCCGAAGACCACCGTCAGGGTGAGCCCTTACTGCCTGCGTCCGGTGGCGGTCAGCCAGCCGCTGGGCTTTTACGGCGATGATGACTTCTTACTGGACGGCAATACCCCGCTGGGTGACGAAGCGATGGACAGCAGTAGCCAGCTCCTCGTCGCCCTTATCACCGATAATCCCGAGGAGGCGCAGGGCTGGAAGCCTGATGGCCCGCTGTTTCGGGACTTTCTCATCCTGCTGCGGGTGTATCTGGGCTGGCGATTCCGGGCCAGAATCACCCTGACCGCGCCGACCCGACTGCTGGCTGTCCCGCCGTTTGGGGACGGACCGTTCTGGCTCGGTATGAACGGCGTGCTGGGCGCTGGAGAGGGTGAGAGTCAGGATGATATCCCGCAGACATTTACCACCGAACTGGGCGCCTATACCGGCCTGCAGCCTGCCACCTCACCGCAAGGAAACCAACGTGTTACGTATAAGTTTGATTAAAACCGCCTGCCTGCTGTCCCTGCTAGCGCTTTGCCTGAGCGGATGCGGGCTCACCCAGCGCGTCTCGGAGGGAACAAAATCCGCCTTCAACGCCGTTTTTTATAAGCAAATTAATACGCTGCATCTGGATTTTACGGCGCGCGAAGCGCTCAACACCGATGCCAGAGAGAATCACTCGCTCTCCGAACCGGTGGTGGTGCGCATCTATCAGCTTAAAGATCGCCGGACCTTTGACCGGCTGGTTTACCAGCAGCTGCTGGAGGAGGGGGATATTCTGCTCGCCGCCGATCTCCTCGCCAGCCGCGACGTAGTGATCAACCCCGGAGGGGACGCCAGTCTCAATATGCCGCTGGAAACGCAGGCGAAGTTCGTGGCGGTTGTCGGCCTGTTCCGCCATCCGGATACAGAAAGAAATACCTGGAAGCAGGTGCTGGCGCGTGAGGAATTGGATCCTGACAAGCCACGTATTTTTACCGCCGAAACTAACCAGCTAAGGCTCAGGCCTGAAGCGGCGAAGTAACGTCGAAAACAAATTTCTGCGGCGGGTCCATCGTGGCGATTGGCCCGTAATCTTCGTTAACCAGCGAACTGGCGGTAACCATCCTCATCCAGCCTCACCGGTTTCATCACAGCACAGGAGATAACGTGACAGCGAGGGAGCGTTTTTTTAAGAAACTGCAGCACCAGCAAAATCCGCCGCGGACAACCACCTACGATGGGGCGGCGGCCGCGGATATTGCCATGTTTCGCCAGCAGATGGCGGCGCTCGCCCGGCAGGTGAATCAGTGGTTTGACGGAACGGGCATCGAGGTGGTGGTTTCGACCCGCCACCTCCACGATCTGAGCACCCTCGGCTACAGCCTCAATAGCGGCATCTGCCGCTACGATATCCCCACTCTCCGCCTGCAAAACGGCGAGCGCAGCGTCAATATCGTGCCGCAGCAGCTGTGGGATGGCGTGGAAAAGGGGGTCGTGACCCTGAGCCTTGAGACACCTGGCGGGGCGGGCTCCCGGGAGGTGTTTTATCTGAGCCTGGCCCCGGACGGCGGCTGGTTGATCCGTCAGTCGCGCCAGCCCCCGGAGGCGCGACAGATTCTCACCGAAGACCGCTTTTTTATGGCGATCGACAGCCTGGCATGACTGGTCAGATGGTCTGTCCGCCCGATACCTCGATCCGCTGGGCGGTCACCCAGCGGTTATCGTCGCGCAGCAGGCTGGCGATCATCGGCCCAATATCCTCGGGAACGCCCACCCGTCCCAGCGCCGTCATCGCGGCAAACTGCGCGTTAACCCCCGCGTCGTCCCGCACCAGTCCGCCGCCAAAGTCGGTGGCGATAGCGCCGGGGGCGACGGTATTGACGGTGATGCCGCGCCCGCCCAGCTCGCGGGCCATGTATACGCTCAGCATCTCCACAGCCGCTTTGGCCGCAGCGTAGGCGGAGAAGCCAGGATAAGAGACGCGGGTCAGTCCGGAGGAGAAGTTAACGATCCGTCCGCCGTCAGCCAGCAGCGGCAGCAGGGTTTGAACGAGGAAAAACACCCCCTTAACGTGGACGTTAAACAGCCCGTCGAACTGCGCCTCGCGCGTTTCGGCCAGCGGGGCAAATTCGCCGTGTCCCGCGTTATTGATCAGATGGTCGAAGGTGTCCCGTCCCCAGACGCTGCCCAGCGCAGCGCGCAGGCTGTCGGCGAAGGCCGGAAAGCTGGCGGTCTGCGCCATATCCAGCGGCAGGGCGATGGCCTTGCGGCCGAGGGCGTGAATGTCGGCCACCACCGCTTCCGCCTGTTCAATATTGCCGCGGCAGGTGACGATGACGTCCCCACCCTGGCGGGCGATATCCAGTGCGGTCTGACGGCCAAGGCCGCGGTTGGCGCCGGTGATAAGTGCAATCTTAGTCATGTTCGATCCTCTCTGGTGTGTGGAGTCCTTACAATAGGTGGTGGCTACCAGACCGGGTTGCCCAATCCTTGTTATTTTTTGCCCATTCCTCTCAATACCCTCTCTTCTGGTGGGAAATAGCGCATACTGAGGCTTTAAAACTTGCCTGAAAGGATCTTATGCGCGACGAACTCTTCGCTCTCTGCCGCCGGTATGCCGATGCTCATGTCGATAGCAGCGGGGTGGCGGTTACCCCGGTTCCCGGCATCACTCTGGTGCGGGCCCTGCACCCCGGCGATCTGCAGGCGGCCATCGCCAGGCCGCTGGTGGCCATGCTGCTGCAGGGGCGCAAAAGCGTGACCACCGGCCTGGCAAGTTTCGACTATGGTCCGGGGGAGGCGATGGTGATCGCCGCGGATGTCCCCACCACCAGCCAGATTACCGAGGCCAGTCAGCGTTTTCCCTATTACGCGCTGGTGCTGGAGCTGGATCTGGCTATCCTGCGCGAGCTGCAGGAGGTGGGGCCGTCAGGGGCGGATGAGGCGCCCCGCGTCGGTATCGAACCGATGAATGCCGACGTGACGGACGCCGCTTACCGGCTGGCAAGACTGTTTGATCAACCGGGGGCGCTGGCGGTGTTAGGCGAAGGGCTGCGGCGGGAGCTGCATTACTGGCTGTTGCAGAGTGTTCACGGGGCGGCCATCCGGGCGCTGGGCGTCGCAGACAGCCATTCGGCGCGGATCCGCCGGGCGGTGGCGGTGCTGCGCCGGGATTTTATGCAGCCAGTCAGCGTCGACGCGCTGGCCGACGCCGCCGGGATGAGCGTTTCGGTCTTTCACCGTCATTTCCGCGCCATGACCACCTTGTCGCCGCTGCAGTTTCAGAAGCAGTTGCGCCTGATCCACGCCCGCCGCCTGATGCTGGCGGAAGGGATGAGCATTGCGCAGGCGGCCGGCGAAGTGGGCTATATCAGCGTGTCGCAGTTCACCCGGGAATACGCTCGCCTGTACGGCGCGCCGCCGGGCCGCGACCGTCGACGGGAAAGAATGAGCGCCTGATCTGGCGCGCGGGCTGGCGGCGGCTCCTCCCTGAGCCGGATAGCGGTGGTTCAGTTATCGAGTGTCGCCGTGATGTGCACTTTGTTACCCATTCGCGCCTCAATGATCCGATAGGCGGTTGCGCCCTCGCGGGCGGCCTGCTGGCGAATTTTACTTTCCGCGTGGTCCAGGGTATCGCCGGTGGCGGTGAGGGTCCTGGCGTTGACCGCCAGCGGCAGCAGGCAACTCAATACGATCAGTGGAATCAGCTTGTTCATCGTCATTCTGTCCTGTGAGAGAAAATCAGCGCGCGGCCTGCAGCCAGCCGGCAATGTCCTGGGTCGGCAGATGGTGGCGGGTATTCCAGGTGTCGCCCATCGGCCACCACACGCCATCCCCCCGGGCGAAGGCGGCGCGATAGCGCAGCATGGCGTTATCCGGGTCTGTCCGCAGCTGGTCCAGCAGGGCGGGCAGGGTGTGAACGGCTTTGCTGAACGTCTGCTGCGTCACGCGCTCCACGGTGTCCGCCAGCTGCCGGTAAGAGGTCGTTTCGCCGGCAACAAACGTCACCTCGTTGACGATCCGCGGCTGATGCAGATAAATCGCGGTGGTCAGGCGGCCAATATCCGCCGGCGAGGTGACGGTCACCTGGGTGTCCCAGCTGCCAAGGGCGTGAAGGGTTCGGGCGGATAAATTCACCACATCGAAGTCTGGCTCGAAGAGAAAGCTGGTAAACATGCCGGTGGAGATAATGACCCACTCCGTGGCCTGCTGCGCGCGCAGCAGGGTCCGGACATCATACTGCTCGTCCCAGACCGGCTGGCCGCTGCCTTTGCCGACCACATCGTAATTGACGCCAAACTGCCAGGGAAAATAGCGAGGCACTCCGGCGGCCAGCACCGCGCGGGTAATTTTCAGCTGCGTCCCCGGACCGGCGACAAAGCCCATGCAGTTAATCACGGTGCTGTACCCGCGAAACGCGCCGGTCAGGGTCTCCAGTGAACTACCGGCGATGTCGACGGCGAGAAAGGCGGCCCCGGCGTCGGCCAGCGCCCGGTGGCTTGCCGAACGCAGCTGGCCGGTTTCATCCCAGGCCGCCGGCGAGACGATCACCGAGACCGCGCCCTGGCGCTGGATCACCGCTGGCACCAGCGCATCCAGTACGGCGGCTCCCAGTTGTCCCGCTCCCAGAACTAATACCTTTTCCTCAAGATTAATATCATCAGTTTTCATTTTAACTCCTTGCTCAGTTAAGCCTTGTATTCACTGGCTACAGGCTCAGTGTAGGGGGGAGGGCATCATTCGATAAGAACAGGATTTCGGGTTAGACTGTTCGTCATAATGGGATAATAACCGTCGGGGGAGCACCAAATGGACAGACTGGATGCCATGCAGTTGTATGTTGCGGTTGTGGATGCCCACAGCTTCGCCCGGGCGGCGGAGGCGCTGGGGCAGCCGCGCTCAACGGTGTCGCGGGTAGTGAAGGAGCTGGAAGCCTGGCTTGGGGCGCAGCTTCTTCAGCGCACCACCCGCAAGCTCAGCGTGACGGCGGAGGGGCGTCGGTATTACGAAGAGTGTAAACGGCTGCTGGCCGAAATGACGGCGATGGAAGCCTCCTTTCCCGGCCGCTCGGCGCAGCCCGCCGGGCGGTTCAAGGTGGGGATGCCGCAATCTCTCGCCCGGCACTGCGTTTTGCCGAGGATCGGCGAGTTTCTGCAGCAGTATCCCGACCTGGAGCTGATCCTCTGCTCAAGCGACAACGTGGAAGATATTATCCAGGAGGGATTCGACTGCGTGATCCGTACCGGGCAAATCGAAGATTCCACCACCCTGGTGGCGCGCCCTCTGGCCCGCTACCGCTGGATGGTCCTCGCCTCGCCGGCCTGGATAGCGGCCCACGGCCGGCCGCAAAGCATCGACGATCTGCACCAGCACCGGGCGGTGGGATACCTGAACCACCGTACCGGGCGGACCATCGACTGGCTTTTCTCCCTCGATGACGGCGACTGCGCGATCCGCATGCAGGAGACGCTGGTGGTCGACGATACCGATGCCTATATCCAGGCCGGCGTTCAGGGGCTGGGCCTGATCCGCGTCGCCAGCTATCTGGCGCAACCCTGGCTGCAGAGCGGCGCGCTGGTCGCCTGTCTGGAGCAGGCCGCGTCTGATCTTCCCCTGTCGCTGGTCTATCCGCAAAACCGCTATCTGCCGCCGGCGGTGCGCGCGTTTTACGACTGGAGCAGGCGCGTTCTGCAACCCCCGCTCAGCGAGGCCTGATGACGGTGGTATTCGCTACCGCTATGGTCCGCGCATGGCCTGTTTTATCCTCTCTATCAGCCAGTTCAGCGCCGGATCCTGCGCCCGGCGTTTGTGGCGCAGTATACACAGGGTAAATTCCGGGTAGGCCACCGGCGGGGCGTCCGCGCGCAGCGCATACTGCGCCTGCCAGCGTTGCGCCAGCCCCTGGGGGACGGTGGCGAAGAGCGGCAGGGTGGTCAGCAGGAGGGGAAAGGTGGAGAAATTCTGCGTGGCGAAGCGCACGCGCCGCGCGAGTCCCTGACTGGCGAGCTGGCGGTCTATTTCCCCGTGGCCGGTTTCGCGATAGGCCACCATCACATGTTCCCAGGCGACGAAATCGCCCACCGACAACGGCCCGCGGCAGGGGATCTGCTGCGGCGACCACAGGGTGGTCACCCCCATGCTCATCACCGGTTCGCTGACGATCTCCCCGCGGCTCTGCTTGTTGAGGGACACCGCGACATCAATGCGATCCGCCTCCAGCAGCTGGCGTACCTGGAAGGGGTCGGCGGCGAGTGTCTGGAGCGACACCCCGGGCGCCTCCTGCATCAGTCCGGGTAACAGCTGCGGCATCAGCCAGTGTTCGCTCCAGTCGCTGAGGCCGACGCGGAAAAGCTGCTGCGCGCTGGCGGGGGAAAACTCCCCGGCGCCAAACATTGCCGAATGCAGGTGTTCCATCAGCGGCTGCAGCTCGGTCATCAGCGCTTGCGCCCGCGGGGTCGGCAGCATGCCTCTGGCGCTGCGCACGAACAGCGGATCGTCAAACATCTCGCGCAGCCGTTTCAGCGCCCCGCTGATGGCCGGTTGGCCAAGATGCAGCGCCTCTGCGGTGCGGGTAACGCTGGCTTCGCGGTACAGCACCATCAAGACCGTCAATAAATTCAGATCGATACGACTAAAATCATTTTCAATGATTTTCTTCATTATGATAATCAATTTGAATGTGGGTTATCCCGGCAGCATAGTGAATATCACCCCGGTAAATCAACCAGCGCAATGCGCGCGGAGGGAGTGATGCAAACTTACCAGACAGGCGACAGCCTGATTTTCAAAGTGCCGGAGCGCGAGATTAGCCTGCAGCCGGCGGCGCTCTATCCCGCGGCGTTCCCTGTGACGGAGGTGGACGCCGATAATCAGCCAATCGCGCTGTCAATCCACAGCTGGGTGGTACAGACTCCCCACGATCTGATCGTTATCGATACCGCCACCGGCAATGGTCGGGAGCGCGGCGGCAATCCGCTCTATCATCAACTTAATACGCCCTATCTGGAGAATCTCCGCGCCGCGGGAGTGAACCCGGAGGAGGTGACCCTGGTGTTACTGACCCACCTGCATACCGACCATGTGGGATGGAATACCGTCTGGCGGGACGATCGCTGGGCGCCGCTGTTTCCCAACGCGCGCTACCTGTGTTCGGCAAAAGAGCTCACGCGGGTGAAGAACAGCGAACGCTACCGGGCGCTGTGGCTCGACAGCCTGCTGCCGGTGATCGAGGCTGGCCAGCTGGAGACCGTGGATGTGGCGGCCAGGCCGCTGGTCGGCGGACGGATCGCCTTTATCCCTACCCCCGGCCACAGTCCGGACCATGCCGCGCTGATCCTCTCCTCTGGCGATGACTACGCCTGTTTCTCAGGCGATCTTCTTCATTCCCCGCGCCAGTTTACCCATCCGCACTGGAGCTCGGCGTTCTGCGGCGATCCCCGGCAGGCGGAACGTTCGCGACGCGAGATGATGGCGTGGTGCGCAAGCCATCATGCCCAATGGTTCACCGGGCATTTCGCCGGACCCTCCTGCGGTTGGCTGGAGGAGGACAGGCCAGGGGAGTATCGCTGGCGAGACGCCGGACAACGATCTGCTGACGAGGGGGAACGGTGATGAATAATGCCCAGAGCGTATTGGTTTTTGGCGCCACTGGCCAGCAGGGCGGCTCGGTGGCGCGGGCGCTGCTGCACCGCGGCTGGCGAGTGCGGGCGCTGGTCAGGGATCCTTTCTCCGCCGGGGCTGTCGCGCTGGCGGCGCGGGGAGCCGAGCTGGTCGTGGGCGCCTTTGAAGACCGGGCGGCAATGCGGGCGGCGATGGCCGGGGTCGACGGCGTCTTCAGCGTGCAGCCCAGCTCGCCGGGCGGGACGGTAACCGATGAGCAGGAGGTGCGCTACGGGATAACCATCGCCGACCTTGCCGTCGAGTGCGGGGTGAAGCATCTGGTGTACAGCTCCGGCAGCGCGGCGGGGGAGACGCCGACCGGCGTAGCGCATTATGACACCAAAGCGGCGATTGAGCGGCATATCCACCGCCTGCCGCTGGCGGCGACCATCGTGCGGCCCGCCACCTTTATGGAGCTGCTGGTGATGCCCGGTTTTGGCCTTGATGAAGGTCATTTTCACTTTTTTATGCTGCCGGAGGGGAGGATGCAGGTGCTGGCGGTGGAGGATATCGGCCAGCTTGTCGCAGCGATTTTTGCCGCGCCGGCGCGGTTTGCCGGCAAGACGTTCGAGATCGCCAGCGACAGCGTGACCGGTCATCAGCTCGAGGCGTTATTCTCCGCGGCGGCGGGACGGCCGATCCCCTATTCGCGATTTTCCGACGAGGTGCTGGCCGCCAGCCCTTTTCTGCACAAGCTGACCGGGCTGGTGGACGACGGGCGGCTGGCGGGGCACGCCGACCTCGACGCCCTGCGCCAGCTGCACCCGCAGCTGCACACCTTCGCCGGCTGGCTGGCGGGCCCCGGCCGTCCCGCCTTCGAGCGGGCGCTGACCAGCGGGACCCGCTGGGCGTTTAATCGTTAAAGACGGCTATATCCTTCCCGCCGGCGTCTCGTTGTCTGGCCCGGCGGATGAGCTGCGCAGGGAAGGCCTGCAGGTCGTTAAGACAACGCACGAGGAGTCTGAGTGTAAATTATTTTGCGGTTTTTGCTGGCAACGATAGGTGAAAGTGAACGTCCAGAATTTTCAGCCGCTTAGAATGGAGGAAACTCTCTGGGATCGCCTGAATAATGACAATTTACCGATGGGCTTCGGCCTGCCTGTTAAGCATAACCTGCGCCGCTACGGCGGCGGAATTTAAAACCATCGAGGCCGATCTGCTGGCCTCCAACCGGCTGTTCTGTATGACCGGCTATGACCATAAGCCGATCGGCGTGGCGTGGGAGAGCGTCAAATCCAGCCGCTATCAGCCACAGTCGGATGGCGACCGTATTTTCAGCGACACCGTCTCCAGGCGCTTTCTGGAAGAGGAGAATAAGACCGCCTTTTACAATGGCGCCAAATATCGCGTACTGGGTAAACCCGCCAGCGCCTGCTATGACTATTCCGCCGCGCGTATTCAACGCATGGCGGGCTACCTGAAGATGTAACGACTCCGCGAGGCGGGCGCTAAAACAGCGCCAGCCGGGCGAGACGGTCCAGCGCCTTGCGCAGCGCGTCGTCCCCAGCCGTCAGACTGATGCGAATAAACCCTTCACCCCCATCGCCAAAACCAGTGCCTGGCGCCACCAGAATATGCGCCTCCTGCAGCAGCAGGCGGGCAAACTCTTGTGAACGGTACCCGGGCGGCACGCTCAGCCAGAGGAAGAAAGTGCCTTGTGCGGCACGAACCGGCCAGCGCAGTGCGGCCAGTCGACGCAGAACCCACTCCCGGCGCTGATGATACACCGCCGTCAGCTGCGCAATCCGTTCTGCCGGCAGGCTGAGCGCGGCGATCGCTGCATCCTGAATGGCGCCAAACACCGTGCTGTAGCTGTGGGTGTGCAGTTTTTTAAACGCCCGGATAATCGAGGCGTTGCCGACCGCGAAGCCGAAGCGCCAGCCGGCCATATTAAAGGTCTTGGAGAAGGTGTAGGTCTCCACTCCCCACGCTTTCGCGCCGGGCTGAGAGAAAAGGCTCAGCGGCGCATCGCTGGCCGCGCTGCCGATGGCCGCATAGGCAAAATCATGCAGGATCGGCACCTGGTGACGGCGGGCAAACTGCAGGGCGCTGGCGAACAGCGCCGGCGTGGCGAGGGCGCCGGTGGGGTTATGCGGATAGTTAAGCACCACCAGCCCGGCCTGGTCAGCTACCTCCCGGGGGAGGTCGTTAAAATCCGGCAGGAAGTGGTTCTCAGCCCTGAGCGGCAGGCCATAAAACGCCGCCTGGGACTGCAGCGCCGCTGAGCGGTAAATGGGATAGCAGGGATCGGTGGAGATGAGGTATTGTCCGGGACGGAGCAGCGCCCGCGGGATGCCGCCAATACCGATATGCGAGCCCTGAAATACCGCGACTTCGCTGTGCGGATCGAGTTCCACATCATACTGGCGGCGATAAAAATGGGCGATCGCTTCGCGGACCTGCGGCTTGCCCCAGAACGACGGGTAGCCATGGTTTTCACGACGATGAATGGCGCTCTGCAGCGAGTCAATCACTTCCGGCGGCGTGGGCTGATCCGGACTGCCGCTGGAGAGGTCGATCAACGGCAGCGCGTCGGTGTTGACCTCCGCGGCCAGTTTTTCCAGCAGGCTGAACAGATTCTCTTCCAGGGCGTCCACCAGCGGTGAAGCAGCGAAATCAGGCATAATTTTCCCGGTTTACGTTATCAATAATCTGCCATCTTTAAGGGATTTATTGCGCCTGGCTAAATAACAATATATGCAAAGGATTATTGTTTTTAGGATATGTCGGGATGGCAAAAGTTTATGAGGAATAAGCAAAAGGAAATCCGGCGTTCTGGCTTACAACCCGCTTTCGGCTGTGATTTAATCGCTCAATATCGCCAACCTTCCTGGAAAATACCTTATGAACAAGTCAGTTGCGCTCGGAATGACGCTCGCCCTGTTATCCGCCACCTCCTTTTACGCCACCGCCGATCAAATTATTCGCATCGGCTTTAACCCCGGACCGTATAAAGAACAATTTGAAAAAGGGGTCGCCCCCTATTTATTGAGTAAAGGATATAAAATCGAATATAAAGATTTCAGCGACGGTATTCAGGTCAATGACGCGGTAGCTCGCGGCGATATCGAAGCGAATATTATGCAGCATCCGGTATACCTGAAAGCGATCAATGAGCGACTGGGGATCGATAACGTCGGCATTGTGCAGGTACCCACGCCGCCGATGGGTCTGTACGGCGGCAAACTGACGACCCTGGGCACCCCGGCAGCCGGCACGGTGGTGTCGGTGCCAAACCAGCCGTCGAACGAATATCGCGCGGTACTGGTGCTGGAAAGCCTCGGCTGGGTGAAGATTAAACCGGACAGCGATCCCGCCACCTTTTCGCAGCGTAACATCGTTGCCAACCCCTATAACATCGTGCTTAAGGAGATGGACAATGCCCAGCAGGTTCGCGCGCTGCCGGACGTCGACTATGGCCTGATTCAGGGCAATTTCGCCGTCTCCAGCGGCATGGCGCTTACCTCGGCATTAAATCTGGAGGCCGCCACCAGCCATTTTATTAACGTTGTGACCGTTGCCGGTAAAAATCAGAAGGCGCAGTTTGCCAAAGATATCATCGACGGCTATCACTCTGCCGATTTCAAAAAATATATTCTCAGCCATCCGCAGTATGATGGTTACCTGCTGCCTGATTATTTAAAATGAATAACGCGATGATAGAATTTCGCCATGTCAGTAAAACCTTTAACAGAAAAGGGCATCCGGTTCTGGCCCTGCAGGATATTAATCTCAGTATCGACCGGGGCGATATTTTCGGCATTATTGGCTACAGCGGCGCAGGGAAAAGCACCTTATTGCGGCTGATTAATCGTCTGGAAACGCCGGGTGAGGGCGAGGTGGTGTTGAACGGTGAGTCGCTCCAGGACTGCAGCGGCCAGCGCCTGCAGGCGATCAAAAAAGATATCGGCATGATCTTTCAGAATTTTAATCTGCTGAATTCGAAAACGGTATTTCATAACATCGCTATCCCGCTTATTTTGCAGGGACGCGACAAGGCCTTTATCCAGGCGCGGGTTGCGGAGCTGCTGGCGTTTGTCGACCTGAGCGACAAAATGCACAGTTACCCGAATGAGCTGTCGGGAGGGCAAAAGCAGCGGGTCGGTATCGCCCGGGCGCTGGCCACTAACCCGTCGGTGCTGCTGTGCGATGAAGCCACCTCGGCGCTCGACCCCCATACCACGGTACAGATCTTATTGCTGCTGCAGGAGATTAATCGCCGCTATGGCATCACCATTGTGCTGATTACGCATGAAATGTCAGTGATCCAGACAATCTGTCACAAGGTGGCGGTGATGCAGGCCGGGCGCATTGTTGAGCAGGGGACGGTTTTCGATCTCTTTGCCCAGCCGCAGCATCCGGTCACCGCCAGTTTCGTGCAGTCGGTGGTGCACGATCGCCTGCCGCAGCGGGTGGCGTCGCTCCTGCAGCGCGACAACGGCGCCCGGGCTTTACGCCTCGAATTTATCGGCGCGACGGCCCGGCAGCCGATCATTAACCGTCTGATCCGCGAGTATGCTGTCGAGGTGAATATCCTGTTTGCCAGCATGTCCGAAGTTCAGGGCCGGATACTGGGATTTATGATTGTGCAACTCCTCGGCGAGCCTGACGAAACCGAACGCGCCATCACCCATCTGGCCGACGCAGGAGTGAAAATCATCCATGTTTGATCTTATTGATACCGCCATTACCGGCGAGCAGTTTCTGCTGGCGCTGCATGATACCCTGATTATGGTCGCCATCTCACTGGGCTTTGGCGCGCTGCTCGGCGTCCCGCTGGGAATTGTGCTGGTGGTTTGCCGTCCTGGCGGCATCGTGGCCAACCCGGTGGTGCATCAGGCGCTGAATCCGCTGATTAACGTGCTGCGCTCGCTGCCGTTTATCATTTTGCTGATTGTGATCCTGCCCTTCACCAGGCTGCTGGTGGGCACGACTATCGGCACCGCGGGGGCCATCGTGCCGCTGATCGTTTTTGTCGCCCCCTATATTGCCCGGCTGGTGGAAAGCTCGCTGCTGGAGGTGGATGAGGGGATCCTTGAGGCCGCAGACGCCATGGGCGCGACCCCTCTGCAGACCGTCTGGCATTTCATGCTGCCGGAGGCGGCGGCGTCGTTGATTCTGGCCCTTACCACCGCGACCATCGGTCTGCTTGGCGCGACCGCCATGGCGGGAACGGTGGGCGGCGGCGGGATCGGCGACCTGGCGATCACCTACGGCTATCAGCGTTTCGACGCCTTTGCCACCCTCACCACCGCCCTGGTGCTGATTGTTATTGTCCAGCTTATTCAGACGCTGGGCACCCGCCTGGCTCGCCGACTGCGTCGCGAATAACTGCTATACCGCGCCGGGGTTGCCCCGGCCAGCGGGAAAGCGGATCAGCGTGCGCAGACCGCGGCGAAGGCGCTGGCTACCCGCGCAATATTGCCGTGGTTGAGCCCGGCCACGCAGACGCGACCGCTGGCAATCAGATAGATGCCATGTTCTTCACGCAGAACGTCTACCTGATCGGCGCTAAAGCCGGTGTAACTGAACATGCCGCGCTGGGTCAGCAGATAGGAAAAATCCGCCGCCGGCAGGGCTGCCTGCAGGGCCTTCACCAGCGCGACGCGCATGGCGCTGATGCGGGTGCGCATGGCCTCCACTTCCCCCTGCCACAGGGCATTCAGCTCGGGATCGTTGAGCACCTGCGACACCACCTGGGCGCCAAACCCCGGCGGGCTGGAGTAGTTGCGGCGTACGGTAGCTTTCAACTGGCCCAGCACGCGCCCGGCGGCATCGGCGTTGTCACAGACCACCGACAGGCCGCCGACACGCTCGCCGTACAGTGAAAAAATCTTCGAGAACGAGTTGCTGACCAGCGCCGTCAGTCCGGCGCTGGCGATGGCGCGTATGGCATAGGCATCTTCATCCAGCCCGCGGCCAAAACCCTGGTAGGCAATATCGAGGAACGGGATCAGCTCCCGGGCGATCAACACCTCAATCACCCGATCCCACTGCTCGGGGGCGAGATCGGCCCCCGTCGGATTATGGCAGCAAGGATGGAGCAGCACGATGCTGCGCGGCGGGAGCTGCTGGAGGGCGGCAAGCATCGCGGGGAAATTGACCCCACGGGTGGCGCTGTCGAACCAGGGATAGGTATGCACCTCGAAACCCGCCCCGGCAAAGATGGCCACATGGTTCTCCCAGGTTGGATCGCTGACCCAGACCGCGGAGTCGGGGAAGTAGCGCTTGAGGAAATCAGCACCCACCTTCAGCGCGCCGGAGCCGCCCAGCGTCTGGATGGTGGCGATGCGTCCGGCACGCAACGCCGGATGGTGTTCGCCAAACAGCAGCGTCTGGACCGCGCGGCGATAGGGAGCCAGTCCCTCCATCGGCAGATATAGGCTGGCCTTGTGCAACTGGCTCTGCAGCCGGTCAGCGGCCTGACGGACCGCCTCCAGCTGAGGAATGATGGCCTGCTCGTTATAGTACAGCCCGATGCTAAGGTTAACTTTGTCTGCCCGGGGATCCTGTTGAAAGGCTTCCATCAGCGACAGGATAGGATCGCCCGCGTAGGCGTCAACGTTCTGGAACACAGTGGTTACTCCTGAAATGACCGTTAAAGGTGAAGCCATTACACCGCGTAGCGTCCTGGGCGGTGGTTCATGGCGATAATCGAATTCAAAATCACGGCGCCGAGGACAGAGACCAGCAGCATCGGCAGGCTAACCACCCACAGCGAGGCGGTGACGATGCAGGCGTCCACCACCATCTGGAATTTACCGGCGCGGATACCGCTTTTATCCTGCAGATAGAGGGCCAGAATATTGACGCCGCCGAGGCTCGCTTTATGGCGGAACAGCACCACAAAGCCGATACCGACCATGATGTTGCCGAAGAGGGTGGCGTAATAGGGGTTCAGGCGATCGACATGGATAAAGTAGCCGTGCAGGTCGGAGAACAGCGACACCAGTCCGACCGCGCAGAAGGTTTTCAGCGTGAAGGCGGCGCCCATCCGCCGGACGGAGAGCCAGTAGAAGGGCAGGTTAATGGCGAAGAAAACCACGCCGAACGGCAGGTGGGTGGCGTAGTGGATCAGAAAGGCCATGCCTGCCGTCCCGCCGGTCAGGGCGCCGGCCTGGCGAAACAGGATAATGCCAAAGGAGATCATCAGCGTGCCGAACAGCAGCGCCAGGGCATCCTCCAGCCAGGTGTGGGTCAGTTTTTCAGGGGAAAGGACGTTATCCATAAATAAGCACTATCTTTTCGTTAACAAGGATAAGCTCTTGTTTGCAAAAATCGCACCAGAGGAACGTGCCCGGGCGATTGGTTGCGGAAAAAATAGCCGTGGTTTAGCCTAACCTGTTGTTCTGTCGGAAAGAGAAAATCGCACGGGTCGTGCGCATAATGGTTATGAAATGCGTAAGTTGTGCGAATTTACTGCTTATCACGCATTGACTGGCCCCGCATCTGCACCAGCGCAGGGCACTGTGCTCCGGTTCAGCGCAGCGAGGGCGTGCCCGGCATCAGCTGGCCGTTCTCCTTCAGGCGGTTGAGCACAACGGCGGTTTTCAGATGAGCCACCCCTTTGTTTTGCGCCAGAATATGGCTGATCAAATGGCTCAGTCCGGGCAGGTCCGGGACCGTTACCCGCAGCAGATAATCGGCGTCGCCGGTGGTTTTCCAGGCGTCCAGAATGGCGTCCACTTCACTGAGCATCTGATGAAAGCTCTCCACGCATTGCGGGGTGTGATTCAGCAGGCGCACCTCAATCAGGCCAAGCATCTCCTGCCCGGCGGCATCCGGCGCCAGACGCGCATGGTAGCCGAGGATAAGCTGCGCCTGTTCAAGGGCGATACGGCGGCGCGAACACTGGGAAGCGGACAGGCCGATAAGCTCGCTAAGCTCCTGATTGGTCAAACGGCCATTGGCCTGCAGCAGGGTAAGAATTTTCAGATCATAGTCGTCGATGTTGTACATAGTGGCCACTAGCGGAACGTAAAAGTGGCTACCAGCCTAACAGTTTTTTGCCTGGCGTGAAGCCTGACCCGACGGCGGCAAACCGGATGCACCAAAACGGGTCAGCTTCATGCATGAAGTCACTGGTTTTCTCATGATCTGTGCGTCATCTGGCCAATTTTCGCGCGTTATGCGCCAGGTCAGCGGCGCGATGACCAGCTTTCAGAACGAACTGGAAAATAATATTTCAATATCATTCAATGGATTAGTTTTGGCCTGACGCTCCGCGACGATCCGCTGGCCTGAAAGTTGCTACCGGCGAAAGTGACTTTTTACAGACAGGGGCAGGTCAGAGATGACAACGCAGCAAGAGCATCAGTTAAAGCGCGGGTTAAAAAACCGCCATATCCAGTTGATCGCCCTCGGGGGGGCGGTCGGCACCGGACTGTTTTTAGGTATCGCGCAAACGATCCGTATGGCAGGCCCCTCGGTCCTGCTGGGGTACGCCATCGCCGGGGTTATCGCCTTCTTTATCATGCGTCAGCTTGGCGAAATGGTGGTAGAGGAGCCGGTGGCGGGGTCGTTCAGCCATTTCGCCAACCGCTACTGGGGGCCCTTCGCCGGGTTTATGTCCGGCTGGAATTACTGGGTGTTGTACGTGCTGGTAAGCATGGCGGAGCTGACGGCGGTGGGCATCTATATTCAGTACTGGTGGCCGGAGGTACCCACCTGGCTGTCGGCGGCAATCTTCTTCGTGGCGATCAACGCCATCAACCTGACGCACGTCAAAGTGTATGGCGAGCTGGAGTTCTGGTTCTCGATTGTCAAAGTGGCCGCCATCATCAGCATGATCGCCTTTGGCTGCTATCTGTTATTAAGCGGTCACGGCGGGCCGGCGGCGACGGTGGCCAACCTGTGGCAGGATGGGGGATTTTTCCCTAACGGTATCACGGGCTTAGTGATGGCCATGGCGGTGATCATGTTCTCCTTCGGCGGGCTTGAGCTGGTGGGGATCACCGCGGCGGAAGCCGACGAACCGCATAAAACCATTCCCAAAGCCACCAACCAGGTGATCTACCGTATTCTGCTTTTTTATGTGGGGTCGCTGGCGGTCTTACTGTCACTCTACCCGTGGCGGAACGTCGTGGAAGGGGGAAGCCCCTTTGTGCTGATCTTTCACGCCATTGACAGCAATATTGTGGCCAACGCCCTCAATCTGGTGGTGCTCACCGCCGCGCTGTCGGTCTACAACAGCTGCGTCTACTGCAACAGCCGGATGCTGTTCGGCCTGGCTCAGCAGGGCAACGCCCCGCGCGCGCTGCTGCGGGTGAACCACCGCGGGATCCCGTTGACCGCCCTGGCGGTGTCCGCCGTCGCCACGGCGCTTTGCGTGGTGATTAACTATGTGATGCCCGGGAAAGCCTTTGCCCTGCTGATGGCCCTGGTGGTGGCCGCCCTGGTCATCAACTGGGCGATGATCTGCATCACTCATCTTAAGTTCCGCCGCGCCATGCAGCGGGCCGGGAAGGTAACGGCTTTCCAGAGTTTCGCCTATCCCCTGACAAACTGGCTGTGTCTGCTGTTTCTCGCCGGGATCCTCGGGGTGATGTATCTGACCCCGGACATCCGCATCTCCGTCTGCCTGATCCCGGTATGGCTGCTGATCCTTGCCGCAGGCTATCTGCTGCGCAGGAAAAGCGCGCCGGAGCCGGTGGCGGCGCTGGAGGAGCGGTAGTCGCCGACGCCCTGCCTGGCGGCAGGGCGATAGTGTTTCGACTTAAAAATCACGGGGAAATAGATAATTACGATAAATGACATCTCACGTTATCGGTCTGGAAATTGACAAAAATGTGGGGCAGACAGCCTGGGGTTCTGGCTGGTCGTTATCCTGTTTATCGCCGGTGGGGAAGGAGAGCCGCCAGCGGGAACGAGGGCCGTGGCGGCGGAAGGGGGGAGATCAACGGCAGGCGCGTCGGCCAGGCCTTGGGTATACCGCAACAGGCTGCCTGTTAATCCACGTTAGTAAAATAATCGCGCGCGGCGGTCTCGACGCGCTTCGCGTCCAGCCCGGTCTTCTCAGTGATCTGCTCGATAAACGGTTTAAATTTTTCGTCCATCACGTTCCCTCCTTCCCAGTGGGCGACGTAGAATTTGCACTGATAGCGATAAAAATGGAGAGTGGTATCTCCTAACGTGTAGTACATGAGCTTCTCCTGTCCGGTATTGCGGTCACCGCGTCCACAGCGTCAGCAACCTTGTTCTCATCACGATCGATCTGTTCTCTATCCTCCTCCCAATTGGCTGAAATTTCCAGCGGTGCTTTAGGCAAAAAGGCAGGATAAAGAAAGGATAATCTACTGACAGGCAGTGATTATTTCTGCAGTCGGGGTGGCGATCCGGTTACCTGCGGGCCGCGCAGATAACCGGAGTAACGACAGGCTTAGCGCAGCGCGTTGCGCTCGTCGTCGGTCAGGTCGAGGGTCTGCGCCACGCCGCTTTCTGCAGAGCGCGCCGCCGCTTCCAGGACGGCCATCACCGCCAGCGCCTGCACCGGCGGCACCGGATTGGCGATCAGGCCCTTCAGCGCGTCGCGGATCTGCATATAGTACTGGCGCTGATCGCCCGGCGGGGTAGGCTGGGTTTGGGTCTGCAGCGAGGCGTCATAGATAACCAGCCCATCCTCATCCTCGCCCCAGCCGGCGCTTCCCGGCACCACACCCGCCAGCAGCTGACTCTCCTGCTGGTCGGCCCGGGCTTTGACAACGCTGCCTTTATCGCCATGCACCGTGAAGCGCGAGGAGCCCCCCGCGACCAGCATGCTGCAGTGGAGGATCGCTTTATGCGCCGGGTAGTTTAAGACCACATGCGCCCAGTCGTTGATCTCCGCGCCGTCGCGCAGGGTGGCGATGTTGCCCTGTACCGACTGCGGCAGACCAAACAGCTGCAGCGCCTGATCGATCAGGTGCGGCCCCAGATCGAACCATAAGCCGCTGCCGGGGACGTTCTGCTCGCGCCAGCGGACGCGGACTTCCGGGCGGAACCGGTCGAAATGGGACTCAAAATGTTTCACCGTGCCGATAGCGCCCTGCTCAATAACCTGACGGATACCGAGATAATCGCTGTCCCAACGGCGGTTATGAAAGACGGAAAGCAGGCGCTGTTTCACCTGCGCCAGGGCGATCAGCTCCCGGGCCTCCTGCATATCAAGGGTAAAGGGTTTGTCCACCACCACATGCTTGCCGGCGTTCAGCGCCAGGCGGGCCAGCGGCGCGTGCGTGGCGTTGGGGGAGGCGATAACCACCAGATCGACATCCGGGTGCTGGACCGCCGCTTCCGGGGAAGCGATCACCGTGACGTCCGGCAGGTCGCGTTTGACTTTCTCTTCATCGCGCGAGGCGACGAAGGCCAGGTTCAGGCCCGGCACCGAACGGATAAGCGGCGCGTGGAAAGTCTTACCGACGAAGCCATAGCCAATCAGGGCGATATTTATCGTGTTGTTACTCATCAGGTTCTCCACGTTGTTAAGCGTCAGCAATATGTACAGAGAGGGCAAGGTCATCCCCCAGCTCAGGCCAGGGACGATCGAGGAAAAGATGGTGAATGTCGTTGAGACCGGCCACCAGCCAGGGTTCGCAATGGTTGACTTTGGTATGGTCCGCCACCAGCCAGTGTTCCGCGCTGGCGGCGAGCATGGCGCATTTTACGTCCGCATCGGCCTCCTGGCTGGCGCTCAGGCCCAGTTCGGCATGCAACGCGCAGGCGCCGAGAATCGCGATATCGGCGCGGTAGCGCGCCACCAGCGACAGCGTGGCGCTGCCGGCGAACAGCCGCTGTTCACTGTCCCACTGGCCGCCAAGCAGGATAAGCTGGATATCGGCGCGGTCGCTGAACAGCTGAGCGATATCCAGCGACGCGGTGATCACGGTCATGGGGCCTTTCAGCTGTGTAGCGACGGCCAGCAGTGTGCTGCCGGCGTCGAGAAACAGCGTCGAGCCGGAGGGGATGCGCGCGGCGACCTGCTGGCCCAGACGCTGTTTCGTTCCGGGGAGCAGGGCGTTTCTTCCCTGGCGCGTCATCGCCGGGACGTTAAGCGCGATGGCGCCGCCGTGGCTTTTCTGCAGTACCCCCTGGTTTTCCAGCTCACTGAGATCCCGGCGTATGGTATCGGCCGACACCTGCAGCGCATCAACCAGTTCGCTGATGCTCAGCTGACCGGTTTCACTCAGCCGGTCAAGGATGTGTTTTTGTCGCGCGAGCTTATGCATGGCGAGGGACTCCGCAAATTGACGCAATAAATGGCATAATACAGCAAAAAGTCGCAAAATAAACCGCAAAAGGTCGCAGTGAACCGCGCAAAACCTGAAGAACTTGATTTCACTACACTTTAACGTTAAATGAGGAAAGCGGGCGCGGCCCGGGGGAAAGCGCTTTTTAATGAAGCGATTAGCCTCTTTCACCGGGCAATAAACAGCGAAAAAGCGCGCTTTCGCGTACCTTATACAGAGCGCGCGCAATGCGACAGGCATGGATTAACGGAGGTTGAGTGGACGCGATTAAAGGCTCGGAGTTGCAGATACCGGACGCGATCTTCGCGTGGGTGCTCGACGGGCAGGGGGGCGTGAAGCCGCTCGCCGATGACGATATTATCGACAAAGAGAAGCCCTGCTGGCTGCATCTCAACTATACCCATAGCGACAGCGCCGACTGGCTGGCGGCCACCCCGTTGCTGCCCAATAACGTGCGCGATGCCCTGGCGGGCGAGAGCACCCGACCGCGGGTGACGCGGATCGGCGACGGGGCGTTGATTACCCTGCGCTGCATCAACGGCAGCACCGATGAACGGCCAGACCAGCTGGTGGCGATGCGTCTGTATATGGATGAGCGGCTGATCGTCTCCACTCGTCAGCGCAAAGTGCTGGCGCTGGACGATGTGCTGGGCGACCTGAAGGAGGGCAATGGGCCGACGGATGGCGGCAGCTGGCTGGTGGAAGTCTGCGACGCGCTGACCGATCATGCCAGTGAGTTTATTGAACAACTGCACGACCGAATTATCGACCTCGAAGACGACCTGCTCGATCAGCAGGTGCCGCCGCGCGGTTTTCTCGCGCTACTGCGTAAGCAGCTGATTGTGATGCGCCGGTATATGGCGCCGCAGCGCGATGTTTACGCCCGGCTGGCCAGCGAACGCCTGCCGTGGATGAGCGACGATCAGCGGCGGCGGATGCAGGATATCGCCGAGCGGCTGGGGCGCGGGCTGGACGAGATCGACAGCTGCATTGCCCGGACGGCGATCATGAGCGATGAGATCGCCCAGATTATGCAGGAGTCGCTGGCGCGGCGGACCTATACGATGTCGTTGATGGCGATGGTGTTTCTGCCCAGCACCTTTTTAACCGGCCTGTTCGGCGTCAACCTCGGGGGGATCCCAGGTAACAGCTGGCATCTGGGCTTTAGCCTCTTTTGCCTGATGTTAGTCGTTGTCATCGGTGGTGTTGCGTGGTGGTTACATCGCAGTAAATGGTTGTAAAGAATCGCCTTTTGGCGGCGACGATGCCGGTAAAACCCGGCAATGTTTGAGCGAAATCAATAAACCCTCTACCCATTCAGGGCAATATCTCTCTCGCAGGTGAATGCAACGTCAAGCGATGGGCGTTGCGCTCCATATTGTCTTACTTCCTTTTTTGAATTACTGCATAGCACAATTGATTCGTACGACGCCGACTTTGTTGAGTCGGCTTTTTTTTTTGCGCTCTCCTGACCAGCTTCTACGCTTACTAAGACACCCGACGGTCTTCAGGCCGTTTACGCCTGCGGGTACGCCCGTATCACTTTCCGGGAGGCCACTATGCATTACGCTTCAGGGCTGACAGCCCAGTCCATCCCCATCTCGCCCGAGCCGAACGATCCGGTTCCTTTACCCGATCCGCGACCGCGCCCGCAGCCGCAGCCCGATCCGCCGCCTGATGAAGAGCCGATTAAATTGTCGCATCAGGCGCGGAGATCTGCGAGGATACGCGCCTGCAGATCGTCTGTCCTTTAATACGAGAATACATTGTGACCGCTTTTTCTACCCTGACTGTTTTACCTGCCGCCCAATTAGCCAACCTTAACGAGCTGGGTTATCTGTCGATGACGCCGGTTCAGGCCGCCGCCCTGCCGGCGATCCTCGCGGGGAAAGATGTGCGCGTGCAGGCAAAAACCGGCAGCGGAAAAACGGCCGCCTTCGGGCTGGGCCTGCTGCAGCATATCGATCCGTCGCGCTTTGAGACCCAGTCGCTGGTGCTGTGTCCGACCCGCGAACTGGCCGATCAGGTTGCCGGCGAGCTGCGCCGTCTGGCGCGCTGCCTGCCGAACATCAAGATTTTGATGCTCTGCGGCGGGCAGCCGTTTGGCGCTCAGCGCGATTCACTGCAGCACGCCCCGCATATTATCGTCGCCACCCCGGGCCGTCTGCTCGATCATCTGCAGAAGGGGACGGTCTCTCTCGACGCGCTGCAGACCCTGGTGATGGATGAAGCGGACCGCATGCTCGATATGGGCTTCAGCGACGCCATCGACGAGGTGATCCGCTTCGCGCCGGCTGACCGGCAGACGCTGCTGTTTTCCGCCACCTGGCCTGCGGCGATCGCGGCGATCAGCGGTCGGGTGCAGCGTCATCCGGAAACGATTGAGATTGACAGCGTCGATGCGTTACCGGCTATCGAACAGCAGTTCTTTGAAGTTTCCCGTCACGGCAAGATTGCGCTGCTCCAGCGTCTGCTCAGCCAGCATCAGCCGGCGTCCTGCGTGGTGTTCTGCAATACCAAGCGCGATTGCCAGGCGGTCTGCGATGCGCTCAACGCCGCCGGGCAGAGCGCATTATCGCTGCACGGTGACCTCGAGCAGCGCGACCGCGATCAAACGCTGGTGCGCTTCGCGAACGGCAGCGTCCGGGTTCTGGTGGCGACCGACGTCGCCGCCCGCGGCCTGGACATCAAATCTCTCGCGCTGGTGGTGAACTTCGAGCTGGCCTGGGATCCGGAGGTGCATGTTCACCGCATCGGCCGCACCGCCCGCGCCGGCGAACAAGGCCTGGCTATCAGCTTCTGCGCGCCGGAAGAGGCGCAGCGCGCCACCATTCTGGCCGACATGCTGCAATTATCCCTTAACTGGCTGCCGGCGCCGACGGGAAACGCTATCACGCCGCTGACGGCGGAGATGGCGACGCTGTGCATCGACGGCGGAAAAAAGGCGAAAATGCGCCCGGGGGATGTGCTGGGGGCGTTGACCGGAGATATGGGGTTTGATGGCGCCGATATCGGCAAAATTACCGTCCACCCGGCCCACGTCTATGTGGCGATCCGCCAGAATATGGCGCAGAAAGCGTATAAGCAGTTACAAAACGGCAAGATCAAAGGCAAAGCCTGCCGCGTACGACTGCTGAAGTAAGGGCAGAATAGCGCGTCTCAGGCGGCGGCCTGAGACGCTTTCGGGTTACTTCACTTCCACTACGTTCAGACGCAGCTCATCTAACCGGGCGTCCTCTTCCTCCGGCTGCCAGCCGGCAGGCTGCATGGGAATCTCTTCACGGTCAAACGCCAGATCGCCGCCGTCCACCACCTCAGAACCGTGGGTGATACCTTTAAAATCAAAAAGATTAACGTCGCTCAGGTGCGAAGGCACCACGTTCTGCATCGCGCTAAACATGGTTTCAATGCGTCCCGGATAACGCTTATCCCAGTCGCGAAGCATATCGGCGATCACCTGGCGCTGCAGGTTAGGCTGCGACCCGCACAGGTTGCACGGAATGATCGGGAAGCCCTTGGCCTGGGAGAAACGCTCGATGTCCTTTTCGCGGCAGTAGGCCAGCGGGCGGATGACGATGTGTTTGCCGTCATCGCTCATCAGCTTCGGCGGCATCCCTTTCATTTTGCCGCCGTAGAACATATTCAGGAACAGCGTCTGCAGGATGTCGTCGCGATGATGGCCGAGGGCAATCTTGGTGGCGCCGAGTTCGCTGGCGGTACGGTAGAGAATGCCGCGACGCAGGCGAGAGCAGAGCGAGCAGGTGGTTTTCCCTTCCGGGATCTTCTCTTTGACGATGCCGTAGGTATTCTCTTCGACAATCTTGTATTCAACGCCCAGCTGCTCAAGATACGCCGGCAGAATATGCTCCGGGAACCCGGGCTGTTTCTGGTCGAGGTTCACCGCCACCAGCGAGAAGGAGATGGGCGCGCTTTTCTGCAGGTTACGCAGGATCTCCAGCATGGTATAGCTGTCCTTGCCGCCTGACAGACAAACCATAATGCGGTCGCCTTCTTCAATCATATTGAAGTCGGCGATCGCCTCACCGACGTTGCGGCGCAGACGTTTCTGCAGCTTATCGATGTTGTATTTCTCTTTCTTTGTAAGTTCTTGATTTTCTTGCATTATTAACATTCTCAAAATCTAAAAGGGGCATATAGGGGGCAAAATGTGTTAAAGCCCAAGCCGGGAATTCAACATAGAAACCTGGTCGCCGTTCATCTCTTCTATCCATGTACTATAAACGTCGTACACCATTTGCGCGTTTTCATGCCCCATCTGATTGGCTATAAAAGACGGGTTTGCGCCAGCCGTCAGGAGCCAGCAGGCAAAAGTATGCCGCGTATGGTACGGATTCCTGCGGCGAATGCCAGCGCGTTTTACTGCAGCTTCCCATCTGCTGCCTATGCTGCTGTGCGAGTAGCAGTGTTTTTGCTCGCCTTTCCGTCTCCGCGGCATGAAAACAAGTCGCAAATTCTGTTCCTCGCTTGAGCCGTATTCCCTGTGGTGAAACGTGATAGTGGCTACCGGATGTCCAGCTGTCAGTTCATGCTGCGCTTTGAGCGCGTCCAGGGCAGGGGCGAGCAATTGTATCGTCCGGTTTCCTGCTGCTAATGCCATACCGAGGCCTTTTGCTGAGGCGCTGGTGAGAGGTAACTCGCCGGAGATGTGCCGGGCGTGAGAGACCGTAAAAGCACTTGGGAAACAATAAAATACCCGGTAATCAGTGCCGGGTTTTGGGGCTCACATAAGATTGGAAATCTGGCTGTAAGAGAGGTGTTTACTTTACTTGACCCTAAATGATAAGTCGAAACTCCTCATTTTTTAATGGAATATAGGTGAATGGATGCGTTATAGGGAAGGAGTAGCCCTGCGGAAGAATGGCGATGCCTCAATCCCCCGCAGAACGCAAAGCGCGCAGCTAACCCGGCTGTGATATATAATCCCCTCCATACCAGCGGGGATGTAGAAGTGGAGCCGCATCCTCCGGCGTTGCATGAAAAAGGCGTATTAGGGATCTATAGACATAAGGAAAACAACAATTGGTATCGGTTATGAAAAAAACATTACTTCTGGTTTGCGCTGTTCTTATATCAAACTTGGCACTTGCTGCAGGAAATAAAGAAGAAGTGGTGCCTGTGCGGATAAGTTGCCCTAATCCTTATTATCCAGTTTCTGCCATGGCTAATCGGATTAGTGGCACTGTAAATTACGCTGCCTCAGTAAATGAAAAAGGGGAAGTAACTTCTGTTGAGACAACTGGTGCTGAGATCTTTTTTAGAGAAACAAGATCAGCAATGAGAAAATGCAAGTATGAGCCCGGAAAGCCAGGCATTGCGCGTGGAACAATAAGATTTCGTCCATCTCAACCGTAAATACTGCTAGCCTACCTGGATTTTGTGTACTGAGAGATCTAGCAGCCTGATGCTCTTGCAATGGGAGTCGAGCCAAGTGATGTTATGTTGGCAAGCTCTAGAGATTTACCTGGCAAAATTACTGGTTAAGGGGAGCAGGTTAGTCATGGTTGGCTGAAAAAAACTGGAGACGAGTTAGGCTCTCCTGTTCCCAGTGTGATTGCTGAAAAATTTCGTGGCTGTGAGTTTTCGAACTTTCATTCATTCGGAGAGCTTTCAGGAAGGCGGTTTCTGATACCACTGAGCTAACTGAGCGGTTTGACAAGCTAGCTTAGGGGGTATCAAGTTAGAAACATGGTCGTTCATTCGTAAAATGAGCATGTCGGGGGAAGGCTTAAACATGAATTAGAACACGCAAAAGCTATTAAAATACCGGTGATGTGTATGGTATTGAGAACTGGCGAGTTATGATGCACAAAAGCCATGTCGAAGTTCACTAAGCAATGGTGGTAAATGATGGACAATAAAAAAAGCATTTCTGATTACACCGAATCTGAGTTTTTAGCTTTTGTGAAAAAGATATTTAATCCGGATAATACAACCGAAGATGAAGATGTGCAAAATGTTTTAGAGTTTGAACGTATCACTGAACACCCTGATGGTTCTGATGTAATTTTCTATCCTCCAAAGGGCCGAGAGGATAGTCCGGAAAGGGTTGTTAAGGAAGTGAAAGAATGGCGGGCCAGGAATGGCAAGCCTGGTTTCAAAGAGTAGCTGATCGGTACAGTTGCGTTATCTTACCTATCTTAACGTGATAATGGATGACTTCTGATTGAAACTCGCGCCGGCGGTTTTTTATTACGTTGAATTTATTATCGATGAAAGTAGTTCACAATTTTGATTTTTTATCAACCAGCCCTAAAGATGCCGTCGGAGTCTGAGCAACTTCCTTAACTTATGCGCTTTGAGGGCATTCCCGATGCAAAAGGCAATCAGAACACCAAGGTCTGCTGTCAGCATAGTGCGGGTATTATCAGGTTATTGGATTTTAATAGCCTCAATCAATTACGCCCCCTGATTCCTAACGTTGTCCACCGCTCGGAAAACGGGGTGCCATGTGAAATGATCAGCAGGTACCGCACCATCTGCAATTATCTCATTCACCTCTTTTCCTCGAATAGCCTGCCTCATCCATTCCCGGGTGGATTCAGGTACCAGGACCAGCGGCCGGCGCTGTGGGGGCTGGCTGAATGTAAATATAAAAGAAATTCAGTTGGTTGGAGGGGGCACAACTTATTGGTGTTGTACATTTTTACTGATTTCTTGATTTTGCAGCATGTAATAGTGGCTCAATTCATAGTGTGGCATCAGAAGAGCACGCGTTCTGCCAGCCGCTGGACAACGTGGCGCTGGCGCGTAGCAATTAATGAGGTCTGACGGACAACCGTGGCGTGTATGGTACGGATTCAGGGGCGGAATGTCAGCATTTTTCCGGCACTTTCGGCTGGGGGCAGGGGCAGAAGTAAAAATAAAAAGCCCGCCGGGCGGCGGGCTGAGGCGTTAGCGAACGACCAGCACCGAGCACTCGGCGTGGCGGACCACCGCGGCGGCGTTGGAGCCCAGCAGATAGGTGGTAATATCCGGCCGGTGCGAAGCGATGATCACCAGGTCGGCGGGTAGCGACCTGGCGAGGGCCAGGATCTTATCCTTTGGCGACCCTTCGGCAACGTGAAAATGTTTCCGATCTTCCGGGATAGAGAACTGCTTCGCGAGCTCTTTAAGCTGCGTTTCCGTCCCTTCGCGCAGCTCATCCATACCAGGCAGTTCGGCGGTATAGGCCATTCCCAGTGAGGCATAATAAGGCAGGGAAGGGATAACGGAGAGGAAATGGACCTCAGCGTCGTCAATCCGCGCTTCCGATTCAACGTGACTGATAATGCGTTCAGTAAATTCTTTATCAGAGATATCGATGGGGACAAGAATCATTCTGCTCATAAAACCTCCTGTTTAAGTATCCCCTCATATTGTACGGCATTATGGCACGTTTTGTATCATGACCGCAGTCACACTTTGACATTAACGTGGCTTGCGTTCGGGGAATTTTCCCTTTATCACGCCGTCATAAAATCGGCCTTTTGACACCACCTGTAAAAAGTCACGAAAAATACGCGGTGGAACCCCGGTATATTGCAACGGCGGCTGGTGATAAAAACAGATTTCCAGCGTGGCGGAGGCGTCATCATAGGCGACAGAGATAATTCGGGAAGATTTTACCGGGTGATGATGCATGATGGACGTCCTCGGGCAGGCACTGACTGAGCACGACTATATCACTAAACGGACGGCTATTTTAAGCTGTGGGATATATTGTTTTGTTTTAGCTGCTGCGATGCAAAGAGAGAGAAAGCCCGCCGGAACCGGCGGGCTGGCGCATCAGAACTGGTAAACCAGGCCCAGCGCGACGATGTTGTCGGTAGAAATACCGTTGTCTTTGTAGAAGCTGTCGTTGTCATCCAGCAGGTTGATTTTGTAATCAACGTAGGTGGACATATTACGGTTGAAGTAATAGGTGGCGCCGACGTCCATATATTTGACCAGATCTTTATCGGCGTAGCTGCCGGTATTATAGAGATCTTTGCCTTTGGACTGCAGGTAGGAGATAGCCGGACGCAGACCGAAGTCGAACTGATACTGAGCAGTGACTTCGAAGTTTTGCGTCTTGTTGGCCACGCCGTCATTGCCGTACGGGGTCATGTTGCGGGTTTCAGAGTACATGGTCGCCAGGTAGATATCGTTGGCGTCGTACTTCAGACCGGCAGTCCAGGCTTCGGCTTTATCGCCGCGGGCGTTGGTCTGGGTCATCTGGTCGTTGGTACGGTCAGAAGAGGTATAGGCCGCAGCCGCGCTGATGCCCATGCCGAAGTTATAGGAGGTGGAGAGACCGAAACCGTCGCCGTTGTCAAAGCGAACATCGCTGTCGCTGCTGCGGTTGTTGGTGCCGACGTTGATATCCTGGGCGTTCTGGCCTTCGTTTTTACCCTGATACTGCAGGGCGAAGTTCAGACCATCCACCAGACCGAAGAAATCGCTGTTGCGGTAGGTCGCGACGCCGTTGGCGCGGCCTGCCATAAAGTTATCCGCATAGGTGTAAGAGTCGCCGCCGAACTCCGGCAGCATATCGGTCCAGCCTTCGACGTCGTACAGCACGCCGTAGTTACGACCATAGTCGAAAGAACCGTAATCGCCCACTTTGATACCGGCGAAGGCCAGACGGGTCCACGCCTGATCGCCGGCGCTTTCGGTATTGTTGGCCTGAACGTTGTATTCCCACTGGCCGTAACCGGTGAGCATATCGTTGATCTGGGTTTCGCCTTTAAAGCCAAAGCGAACGTAAGTTTGGTCGCCATCTTTTTTCGAGTCGCTGGAGAAATAGTGCAGACCGTCTACCTTGCCATAGACATCTAATTTATTTCCGTCTTTATTATAAATTTCCGCCGCGTGCGCAGCGCCAGCGGCTAATAAAGCCGGAATAACGAGGGCCAGTACTTTTCTTTTCATGAAGAAATTCCTTTAACTGTTTTTATGTTCTAGCTTCCGGGAAGGAAGTGAACTCATGCTAAAGGAGCGGTCTGAGATATGGTAAGACTCAATTGTTACGATATAAGTAAAATCTAAATAAAATACGTCTGAAGTAATGGTGATAATTATGGTGAATATATCTACAAATAATATACAAAATAAAAATTATACATATTCAGTTTGATCGCGTATTATTCGGGCGTTATATGCCTTTATTGTCATGCCAAGCATTTTTATTTGCCGTCTCATTCTGCGGAATGATTTTGTTTATCGGTAAAACGACAAGCCCGAACTTTATGTTCGGGCTTTTTTTATGGCTGCGGGAGGAAAAATAACCTTAGCTCTCGCTCGGTGATTTCTCCGCTTTGCCCGCCAGCTGGGCGAGGAAGTCGTAGCGCTTCTGCAGGTCGGCGGCCGCGTCTTTCCACAGTTGCTCCGCCACTTCCGGCTGCTGCGCATTCAGGCGACGGAAGCGTTGCTCATTGAGCAGCGTCTCAGCCAGGGCGTCTGACGGTGGGCGGGAGTCCAGCGCCAGCGGGATCTTGCCTTCTTCCGCCCGACGCGGGTCGAAGCGGTAGAGCGGCCAGAAGCCGGTAGCGGTCAGCTGACGCATCTGATCGTGGCTGAGCGCCAGATCGTAGCCATGCTCTTCGCAAGGACTGTAGGCGATGATCAGCGACGGCCCCGGATAGGCTTCCGCTTCCTGAATCGCTTTCACCGTCTGGTTCAGCTGCGCGCCCAGCGAAATCTGCGCCACATAGACATGACCGTACATCATCATGCTGACGCCAAGATCTTTGCGCGCCTTGCGTTTACCGTGCTCGCCAAACTTAGTGACCGCCCCCAGCGGGGTGGCTTTTGACGCCTGGCCGCCAGTGTTGGAGTAACACTGGGTATCCAGCACCAGAATGTTGACATTTTCCGTCAGGCTCAGCACATGGTCCAGACCGCCGAAGCCGATATCGTAGGCCCAGCCGTCGCCGCCGATCAGCCAGACGGATTTCTCCACCAGCGCGTCGGCATCGGTCAGCAGCTCTTCAGCGCCTTGCACGCCGGCCAGCGCCTGACGCAGGGCTGCCACCTGTTCGCGGCGCGCTTCCGGCGTCGCCTCGGCATGCAGCGCCGCGTTCAGCTCTGTCGGCAGCTGGTCGGCGAATTCGCTCAGCAGGCGCATCACGCGCTGGCGATGCTGGTCGACGGTTAAGCGGAAGCCGAGCCCGAATTCAGCGTTATCCTCAAACAGCGAGTTGGCCCACGCCGGGCCGCGGCCGTTGGCGTCGGTCGTGTACGGGGTCGAGGGCAGGTTGCCGCCGTAAATGGATGAGCAGCCGGTGGCATTGGCAATCAGCATCCGGTCGCCATACAGCTGGGTCAGCAGTTTGATATACGGCGTTTCGCCACAGCCCGAGCAGGCGCCGGAGTATTCAAACAGCGGGCTGATCAGCTGCGAAGTGCGGATATCAATCCGCTCCAGTTTGCTGCGGTCGATTTCCGGCAGGTTGAGGAAGTAATCGTAATTCACTTTCTCCTCTTCCACATGCTCCAGGCGCGACATCATATTGATGGCCTTGATCTCCGGGTTCTGGCGATCTTTTGCCGGGCACACTTCCACGCACAGGTTGCAGCCGGTGCAGTCTTCCGGGGCGACCTGCAGAACGTATTTCTGCCCGCGCATATCGCGGGATTTAACGTCCAGTGAGTGCAGACTGGCAGGGGCGTTCTCCATGTCCTCGGGCGCGACCACTTTGGCGCGGATTGCCGAGTGCGGGCAGGCGGCAACGCAGTGGTTACACTGGGTGCAAAGCGCTTCCTTCCAGATCGGGATCTCTTCGGCGATGTTGCGTTTCTCCCAGCGGGTGGTGCCCATGGGCCAGGTGCCGTCCGGCGGCAGGGCGGAGACCGGCAGCGCATCGCCGAGGCCGGCCAGCATGGCGGCAGTAACCGTTTTGACGAAATCCGGCGCGGCGTCGGAGACCACCGGCGGGCGGTTCGGACTGCTGGCATTCACCGGCTGCAGCGGCACTTCCGCCAGGGACTCGCGGGCCAGGGCCAGCGCCTGCCAGTTACGTTCCACCAGCTCCTGACCTTTGCTGCTGTAGCTTTTGGCGATGGCCGCCTGCAGTTCCGCCAGCGCGCTGTCGCCAGGCAGGATGTGAGTCAGATGGAAGAAGGCCATCTGCATCACGGTATTAATGCGCGCCCCGAGGCTACATTCGCGGGCGATCTTCGCCGCGTTGACCACGTAAAAACGCGCTTTTTTCTGATTCAGGGTAGCCTGCACTTCCTGCGGCAGGCGGGACCAGACTTCATCGGCGCTGTACGGCGTGTTGAGCAGGAAAATGCCGCCGGGCTTCAGCCGCTCGGCCATCTGGTATTTATCGATAAACTGCAGCTGGTGGCAGCCAACGAAATCGGCCTGCGAAATCAGATACGAAGAACGAATCGGCTTTTCGCTGACCCGCAGATGGGAGACGGTCAGGCCGCCGGCCTTCTTCGAGTCATAGACAAAGTACCCCTGGGAGAACCACGGGGTGGAGTTGCCGATGATTTTGATATTGTTTTTAGTGGCCGACACGCTGCCGTCGCTTCCGAGGCCGTAGAACAGCGCTTCGAGCTTGGCCTCTGCCGGCAGGGTATTTTCGCCCAGCGGTAGCGACAGGTTGGTCACGTCGTCGTAAATGCCGACGGTAAAGCGCGGCTTCGGCTGGGCGGCCTGCAGCTCATGGAATATCGCCAGCACGCATTCCGGACCGAACTCCTTGGAAGAGAGACCGTAGCGGCCGCCGATGGTCCGCGGCAGCGTCTCGCGCTCGCCGCGGTTAAAGGCTTCCGCCAGGGCGGTCATCACGTCGAGATACAGCGGCTCCGCGTGCGCGCCAGGTTCTTTGGTGCGATCCAGCACCGCCACCGCCCGGGCGCTCTCCGGCAGCGCTGCCAGCAGGTGGGCGGCGGAGAACGGACGATAGAGGCGGACCTTCAGTACGCCGACTTTCTCGCCGCGGCTCAGCAGCTCATCGACCACCTCTTCGCAGGTGCCGATGGCCGAGCCCATAATGACGATGACGCGCTCCGCCTGCGGATGGCCGTAAAACTCAAACGGTTTGTACTGGCGGCCGGTGGCGGCGGCGAAGTCGTCCATCGCTTTCTCGACATGATCATAAACCGCGTCGTACCACGGGTTGGTGGCCTCCCGCGACTGGAAGTAGGTGTCAGGGTTGGCTGAGGTCCCGCGGATCACCGGGTGTTCCGGATTGAGCGCGCGCTGGCGATGCTCAGCGATTTTTTCCTGCGGCAGCAGGGTGCGAATCGTGTCATCCGCCAGCGGGGCGATTTTGTTGATTTCGTGCGAGGTGCGGAAACCATCAAAGAAATGAATAAACGGCACCCGGCTTTGCAGAGTGGCGATATGCGAGATCAGCGCGAAATCCTGCGCTTCCTGAACGCTGCTGGCGCACAGCATGGCGCACCCGGTCTGGCGGACCGCCATCACATCGGAATGGTCGCCGAAAATCGACAGCGCGTGGGTGGCGACAGTGCGGGCGGCGACGTGCAGGACAAACGGCATCAGCTGGCCGGCCAGTTTGTACAGCGTGGGGATCATCAGCAGCAGGCCCTGCGATGAGGTAAAGGAGGTGGAGAGGGCGCCGGTCTGCAGCGCGCCATGTACGGCGCCAATGGCGCCTGCCTCCGACTGCATTTCGACCACGCGGGGCACATCGCCCCAGACGTTTTTCAGCCCGTTGCCGGCCCAGGCGTCGGCCTGTTCCGCCATCGTTGAACTGGGCGTGATCGGGTAGATGGCGATAACTTCACTGGTGCGAAACGCGACGGAAGCGACCGCGCCATTACCATCAATAGTAATCATAGGAAGACACCCTTACATTGCGCAAAAGAATGGACGCGTAAAACCGCGACGCGCCCTGTAATTATATAAGAGGTAGTTTAGCAAACCGTTGATGCCGCCATTTTTGCATTTGTGTCCTCAATGCGGCGGCCACCCGTGACCAGATCAATATTTTGCGCGGTTCGCGGAGAAAGTGGCTTTCCAGGGCGTGAAGGCCAGCGCTTATCCGGTGGCGAACCCGGGGGAGATCAACCTTTACGCAGAAATTTGCTAGAAAATGTTAATGAGACGCATAAATACGTACTTCCCCTCTCGACGCCGCGCGCCACGCTGCCTATTATTCTTGGGTTTGCTTTTTAAGACGTTTCCGAGGGGAGAGAAAATGCGAGCTGCGATATTAGTGGGATGTGCGGCGCTGTTGCTGTCGGCGTGCAGTAGTGAACCCGTTCAGCAGGCCACGGCGGCGCACGTCACGCCAGGAATGCGGGCGGCGATGAGCGACGCCGGTCAGGCCAACTGCGCCATGATAGGCGGCTCGTTATCGGTAGCTCGTCAGCTCGATGGTTCGGCGATTGGCATGTGCGCGTTGCCGAACGGTAAACGCTGCAGCGAGCAGGCGCTGGCGGGCGGAAGCTGCGGCTATTAATGGCAGCCCCGCAGCGGGTTCACCACGCCGGCTAGTGCATCAGGTCGGCGAGCTTATAGACCAGCGTCTGGTCGGCGGTCGCCAGCGTCAACTGGTTTTCCGTCAGATCGACCTGCGCGCCCTCGCGCAGCATCTTACCAATGGTCGCGTCAAGGGTATTGAGCTGGGCATCGTGGCACAGCATCCGGGTCATCGCCAGCGATTTAACCTTCAGCTCGCCGTCCGACACCTTACCTTCCCCGCTGAAGCCGTTGCACATATTGCCCGAAACATACATATTGCCCGTAAGAGCCGTCTTCTCGCCGAAGCTCAACTCCAGCGGCCGGTCGCCCGCGTTCACCGCCTGGCCGTTGACGCTGGTCAACACGAAACGATGATGCTGTAGCTGTTCCGCGCCGGTGGACACCTTACTGTTATAGACACAGCCGGACAGCAGCAACCCTGCCGCCAGTAATGCCGCAAATTTGTTCATTTTTACTCCAAAACATTCACATTACTAATAAAACAAAGCCAGTGTAACGGTATCGCAGCGGGGATCTGTGGGGATTATCTGAATGTGCTCCCCCCGGGGAGAGGAGCACAAAAGGGAAAGGAATCAGACGATAGCGTTCGGGCAGGTTTCACCGTTGGCGACCTGCTGCAGATTGCCCAGGGTGGTCTCCGAAATGCTGATCAGCGCCTCGGCGGTGAGGAACGCCTGATGGCCGGTGAACAGCACGTTGTGGCAGGCGGAGAGGCGACGGAAGACGTCGTCCTGGATCACGTCGTTGGATTTGTCTTCGAAGAACAGATCGCGTTCGTTCTCATAAACGTCCAGCCCCAGCGCGCCGATTTTCTGGTGCTTCAGGGCATCGATGGCCGCCTGGGAATCGATCAGCGCGCCGCGGCTGGTGTTAATCACCATCACCCCGTCCTTCATTTGATCGAAGGCCTCGCGATTGAGCAGATGGTAGTTTTCGTCGGTGAGCGGGCAGTGCAGGGAGATCACGTCCGACTCCTTGTACAGCGTGGCCAGGTCAACATATTCCACCCCCAGCTCCAGCGCGGCGGCGCTTGGGTACGGATCAAAAGCCAGCAGACGCATGCCGAAGCCTTTAAGGATCCGTAGCATCGCCACGCCAATTTTCCCGGTGCCGATCACCCCGGCGGTTTTGCCGTACATGGTGAAACCGGTGAGGCCTTCGAGGGAGAAATTGGCATCACGGGTACGCTGGTAGGCGCGGTGGATGCGGCGGTTAAGCGACATCATCATGCCGATCGCATGTTCAGCGACCGCTTCCGGCGAGTAGGCCGGGACGCGCACGACGCGCAGGCCAAGCGCTTTCGCCGCCTCGAGGTCGACGTTGTTAAACCCGGCGCAGCGCAGGGCGATATACTTCACGCCGTGAGCCTTCAGCTCCTCCAGCACCGGACGGCTGCCGTCGTCATTGACGAAGATGCATACCGCTTCGCAACCGTGGGCGGTTTTGGCGGTTTTCTCTGTCAGCAGGAAGTCGAAGAATTCCAGTTCAAAGCCGTAGGTATCATTAACGTGCTGCAGGTACTTTTTATCGTACTGCTTCGTACTGTAAACCGCGATTTTCATAAGACTTTTCTCCAGTGATTATAACGTCACGGTAGCATATTTAAAATAATCGTACAATTATTAAAAAATAGTTTAAATAGCAGGTGCTTATCCTAATTCTAGAGCATATCGCGGATTTGCGGAATCTCTTTGAAAGACAAAGTTTTTTCACCATAAACTCAGGCTTAAAGCGCCGGGGGAGAGTAGCAGAAACGGCCACAGCAGACCGGAGGTAACGTTAGCCAGCTGAAACGACCACAGCGGCAGGCCGCTGGCGCCACTGACCAGGGGCAGGGTGGCGCGCAGGGGAGAGAGGAAACGACTGAAAAAGACCGCCCACAGCCCGCGGCGCTGAAAAAAGAGTCGGCTGCGGGCCAGCCGCTCGGCGGTCAGCCAGCGCAACTGCGTGAGGCGGTGACGATAGCGAACGCCTAACCACCACGAGAGCCAGAATCCGCCGATGGCGCCGAGGCTGGCGCTGGACCACATTAACAGGAAATGACCGAGGCTGGCGGACGCGAATGTCCCCAGCAGCAGCAGGCCGGAGGTGCCCGGGATCGCCAGCGACACCAGCGCGCAGGATTTAGTGAAAGTGAGCAGGAAAACCATCAGTAATACCAATGGATAGTGGCCCTGTGCGCTCTCAATGAGCGAGATAATTAACGACACTGTCTCTCCCGCAAGCAAAACCGAACTGGCTGGAGTGTGGCAGGTAGCGCTTAAACAAAAGCTAAATAGTGACGAGCGATCGCCGCGCCGCGATACCGGCTGGCAACTATGCTTTAACAGGTCGCAAACTTTCACTCACTGGTCGAACGTGTCACAATGGGCGCCTTTCGGCTTTTACTTATGTTGAATCAGGATATTAACTGCCCATGAAGGGTAAATATAAAGCCGCCATCGCGCTGGTGTTAGCGCTGGTGTTACTGCCGCTAACCCTGCTGTTGACGCTGACCCACTGGGTGCCGACGCTGGCGGGCATCTGGCTGCCCGTGGGTACTCATATCGCTTTGCAGGAGAGCCCGCGTCTTACGCGCTCCGCCCTGCTGATCCCCGATCTACGCTATCTGGTGGGCGACTGTGAACTCGCCCGGGTGACCGATGCCCGTCTCTCGCGCCCCAGCCGCTGGCGGTTGCATATTGGCCAGCTGGAGATCAACAGCGCCTGCCTGAGCAAACTGCCGGCCAGCGATCCCGCGCCGGGGTCGCCGCGCACCCTCGCCGAATGGCAATCAATGCTGCCCTACAGCTGGTTAACCATTGAGAACCTGCGGCTGTCGCCGTGGGAAAAATGGCAGGGGCGGCTGGTGATGTCCTTGACGCCTGCGCAGCAGGATATCGGCTTCGCCGGAAACGATTTGAGCCTGCAGGCGCGCCTGCGCGGCCAGGCGCTCACTGTCAGCCAGTTCAGCGCCCGGCTGACTGACGATCAGCCGCCGGTGAAGCTGGTGGGGACCTTCCATCTGCCGCTGGTGCCGGATGGCCTGCCGGTGGATGGCCAGATGCAGGGCACCTTCGAATTCCCGCAGACCGCAGAATGGATCGATGCCGAGCTGGCGTGGCAGCATAATCGCGGCCAGCTGCTGGTCACCCCGCGCGGCGAGGTGGAGCCTATTCTCGACCTGCCGTGGGAGATCACCCCGGAACGGATCACCATCAGCGACGGACGCTGGCGCACCCGCTACGAGGCGTATCCGCTGAGCGGCCGCGTGGCGCTGTCGGTCGGTAACTGGCAGCAGGGCACGGAACAGATGATCGTCAGCGGCCGCTTAAATGTGCTCACCGAGGGGCATGCCGGCAAAGGCAACGCGGTGCTGAATATCGGCCCGGGCAAGTTAAGCATGGATAACAGCGACCTGCCGCTGCGGCTCACCGGCGAGGCCAAGCTGGGGGAGATGATCTTTTACGCCGCGCTGCCGGCCCAGCTCAGCGGGTCGCTGGTCAGCCCGCAGCTGGCGTTTCACCCCGGGGCGCTACTGCGTTCGCGCGGGCGGGTGATCGACGCGCTGAACATTGACGAAATCCGCTGGCCGCTGGCCGGGGTGAAGGTCACCCAGCAGGGCGTCGATGGCCGCCTGCAGGCGATCCTCCGCGCCCATGAGCAGCGGATGGGCGACTTTACGTTGCACCTGGACGGGCTGGCGAACGATTTTCTGCCCGACAGCGGCCGCTGGCAGTGGCGCTACTGGGGCGAGGGGCATTTCACGCCAATGCAGGCGCGCTGGGATGTGAAGGGCAGCGGTGAGTGGCGGGACAATGCCATTACGCTGAGCAGCCTCTCCACTGGCTTCGATAAGCTCGAGTACGGCACGATGCGGGTCAGCACGCCGCGTCTGACCCTCGAGCAGCCGATTCGCTGGCTGCGCGACGCTGAGCATCCGCGGCTGACCGGCGCGCTGTCGCTGGATGCGGCAAAAACCACCTTCTCCGGCGGCAGCTATCTCCCGGCGTCGACGCTGAAATTCGCTGTCGACGGCCGGGACCCGACGTGGTTCCAGTTCACCGGCGCGCTGCACGCCGATACCATTGGCCCGGTGCGGTTGACCGGGCGCTGGGATGGCGAACGGCTGCGCGGCCAGGCCTGGTGGCCTAAACAGTCGCTGACGGTATTCCAGCCGCTGGTGCCGCCGGACTGGAAGATGAACCTGCGCGAAGGCAGTCTCTATGCGCAGGTGGCCTTCTCGGCGGCAGCCGGGCAGGGATTTGAGGCGGGCGGCCATGGCGTCCTGAAGGGCGGCAGCGCCTGGATGCCGGATAACCAGATCAATGGCGTCGACTTCGTTCTGCCGTTCCGCTTCAGCGATGGCCACTGGCAGCTGGGCACCCGTCGTCCGGTCTCCCTGCGCATTGGCGAAATCGTCAACCAGGTCACCGCGCGCAACCTGACGGCGGACCTGCAGGGCACCTGGCCATGGAGCGAGGCTAATCCGCTGCAGCTTAGCGACGTCAGCGTCGACCTGTTAGGCGGCAAGCTGACCCTGCTGCAGCTGCGCATGCCGCAGCGCGACCCGGCGCTGATCCGTCTGCAGCACATCTCCAGCAGCGAACTGACCAGCGCGGTCAAGGTGAAGCAGTTCGCCATGTCCGGGGCGGTGAGCGGCGCGCTGCCGCTGTGGCTGGAGAACAATCAATGGATTATCCACGACGGCTGGTTGCGCAATGACGGACCGATGACGCTGCGGCTCGATAAAGACACCGCCGATGCGCTGGTGGCGGACAACGTCTCCGCCGGGGCGGCGATCAACTGGCTGCGCTATATGGAGATCTCCCGTTCATCGACGCAGATTAACCTCAACAATCTGGGCGTGCTGACGCTTAAGGCCGCCATCAACGGCACCAGCCGGGTGGACGGGAAAAGCAGTACCGTGCATTTAAACTACGCTCATGAGGAGAATATTTTCGATCTGTGGCGCAGTTTACGCTTCGGCGACAATTTACAGGCGTGGCTTGAGCAAAATGCCACGCTGCCCGTGCGGCGCTGTACGGACGGTAAGACATGTAAGGAACCTAAATGAAGAAGCTGTTACTGGCCATCGTGGCGTCGATGCTGCTCGCCGGCTGTACGCCGCGTATCGAAATTGCGGCGTCGAAAGAGCCCATCACCATCAATATGAATGTCAAAATTGAGCATGAGATCCATATCAAGGTCGATAAGGATGTGGAAAACCTGCTGAAATCCCGCAGCGATTTGTTCTGAGGCGACGATGAGAAAACGACTGTTAACCGCGGCGCTGGCGCTGACTCTGCTCAGCGCGCCCGCGCTGGCGTTGACCCTGAACGAAGCGCGCCAGCAGGGGCGGGTGGGGGAGACGCTGAACGGCTATCTGGCGCCGCTGCGTCAGGATAAAGAGACGCTGGCGCTGGTGAAGCAGATTAACGCCGCGCGCAGTGAAAGCTACCAGCAGCTGGCGGATGACAACAATCTGCCGGTGGATGAGGTAGCGAAAATGGCCGGACAGAAGCTGGTGGCCCGCGCTCAGCCCGGCGAGTACGTTCAGGGGCTGAACGGCCAGTGGCTGCGCAAATAGTTAGCGGCAGCGCTTACGGTATTCGCCTGGCGAGACGCCGAAGCGCTGCTTAAAGGCGGTGGAGAAATGGCTGTGGTCGCTGAAGCCCCAGCGGTAGCCGATCCCCGCCAGCTTTTCGTCGTCATGGACGTTCTGTAACGCCCGGGCGCACAGATCCAGCCGCCGGTTCTTAATATACTGCGCCACTACCAGCCCTTTATCGGCAAACAGCCGGTAGAGGCTGCGCACCGACATTCCCGTCTCGCTGGCCAGCCACTCCGGCCGCAGGTGTTCCGACTGAATGGACGCATCGATTAACGCAATGATCTTCTGAAACTGCTGGTCCCGCCGGGACGGGGTCGGCTCGCGCTGGCGCAGCACCGGGCGCAACAGGCAGGCGATCGCGTCCAGCGCCGCCTCACTCTCGCTGGCGGAGAGCGTCGTGCCGCCCATACTCTCCAGCAGCAGGCGCTGACTGAGCTGCACCATCGGCAGAGACTTGTCCAGCCGGCAGGCGGTGGCGATCTCGCCCGTCGGCGCCACCCGCTGGCGCGGCAGCAACAGCGAAGCCTGACGCGAGGTCTGCTGCCAGACGATAGAGCACGGGCGGGCGGCGTCGATCAGCGTGATATCCCCCGCCGCCAGGGTCACCTGGCGATCGTCCTGTTCGATCACTGCTTCGCCGGCGAGCTGAAACACAGTATAGAACCAGGCGTCGTTATCGCGTTTGATCTCATTGCGCGTGCGGTAGAGATTGACGCCGGCGGCGGTGACCGTGCTGACTTTGAGACTGCCGGCGTAGCGGGCGTCAATCTCGCCGTGAAAGCGTCCCTCCAGCGGCCGGGCGGCGAAATGGCCGCAGACCTGATTGATCGTCGCCAGCCAGCGCTGGTAGGCCAGCCCCCCCTCAGCCGTGGTCATCATTCGCCGTTCTCCTGTAATAATAATGTTTCTGCATTGTTGCATTTATGCCGCCTCAGGCAAGGGCGCGATGGCGGGTATATGAAAGAACTATTACCTGCGGCACATTTCTGTCAGGGCAGGCGACGGAATTGCGGCGACTGTCACAGCGGCGCAAACGAATGTCACAGAGAAAAAAGCGCCAGCCGCCAACCGGACATAGACTGAAAGCACTATCCGCGAAGAATAAGGAAAGGGTATGTCCACCTCTCAGATAGCGCTGCTTGCCAGCGTCCAGCAGTTTTTAGACCGTCAGCATGGCCTGTATATCGACGGCGCTCCCTGCGCCGCGCAGAGCGAAAACCGGTTAACCGTCTGGGATCCGGCCACCGGGCAGGCGATCGCCACCACCGCCGACGCCAGCCCGGCGGATGTCGACCGGGCGGTGATGTCCGCCTCGCGCGCCTTCGTCGATCGCCGCTGGGCCGGTCGCACTCCGGCCGACCGTGAGCGCATCCTGCTGCGCTTTGCCGATCTGGTGGAGGCGCACGGCGAGGAGCTGGCGCAGCTGGAGACCCTTGAGCAGGGTAAATCCATCGCCATCTCCCGCGCCTTCGAGGTCGGCTGCACCCTGAACTGGATGCGCTACACCGCGGGGCTGACCACCAAAATCAGCGGCCGGACGCTGGACGTCTCGATCCCGTTCCCGCAAGGGGCCCGTTACCAGGCGTGGACCAAAAAAGAGCCGGTGGGGGTCGTGGCGGGCATCGTCCCGTGGAATTTCCCGCTGATGATCGGCATGTGGAAGGTGATGCCGGCGCTGGCGGCGGGCTGCTCGATCGTCATCAAACCCTCGGAAACCACCCCGCTGACCCTGCTGCGGGTGGCGGAGCTGGCGACCCAGGCGGGCATTCCTGACGGGGTGTTCAACGTGGTCACCGGCAGCGGCGCCGGCTGCGGCGCGGCGCTGACCTCGCATCCGCAGGTGGCGAAGGTGAGCTTTACCGGCTCGACGGCCACCGGGAAACAGATTGCGCGGGTGGCCGCCGACCGACTGACCCGCGTGACGCTGGAGCTGGGCGGCAAGAACCCGGCGATTGTGCTCAAAGACGCCGATCCCCAGTGGGTCATTGAGGGGCTGATGACCGGCAGCTTCCTCAACCAGGGACAGGTCTGCGCCGCCAGTTCGCGGATCTACATTGAAGCGCCGCTGTTTGACACCCTGGTCAGCGGTTTCGAGCAGGCGGTGAAATCGCTGCAGGTGGGTCCGGGGATGCAGGAGACGGCGCAGATCAACCCGGTGGTCTCCCGGGCCCACTGCGACAAGGTGGCGGCCTACCTCGAAGAGGCCCGCCAGCAGAAGGCGGAGCTTATCAGCGGCAGCGCCGGGCCGGATGCCGGGGGGTACTATATTCCGCCGACGCTGGTGGTCAACCCGGACGCCGGGCTGCGCCTTACCCGCGAGGAGGTGTTTGGCCCGGTGGTGAACCTGGTGCGGGTGGCTGACGGCGAGGAGGCGCTGCGCCTGGCCAACGACAGCGATTTCGGCCTGACCGCCAGCGTCTGGACCCGCGACCTGACCCAGGCTCTCAACTATACCGACCGCCTGCAGGCCGGGACGGTATGGGTCAACAGCCATACCCTGATTGACGCCAACCTGCCGTTCGGCGGCATGAAGCAGTCCGGTACCGGTCGCGATTTCGGCCCGGACTGGCTCGACGGCTGGTGCGAAACCAAATCGGTCTGCGTGCGTTACTAGCCCTCCGTCGGGGAAGGCGCATCGCTTTTCCCGACATCCCGCTTGCCGACCTCTGCGCTTTCTCGCTACTGTGGAGGGCAATCTTTGCCCGCGCAGGGCGGTGAATGATGAGGAGGTCTTCGGCATGACAGCATTTCCTGAGGTTGCACTAATTGGTCCCGGCGCCATTGGCACGACTATCGCCGCCGCCCTGTTTGCGGTGGGAAGGGCGCCGGTGGTTTGCGGGCGCACTGCCCATTCGTCGCTGGTGCTGCGCACTGATGAGGGTGAGATCGTGGTGCCCGGCCCGGTGCTTACCGACCCAACGGCGATAGCCGCCCCCTTCGATCTGGTGTTTGTCGCGGTGAAGGCCACCCAGACGGAGGCCATCGCCCCCTGGCTGACGGCCCTGTGCTCGCCGGACACCGTGGTATGCGTGCTGCAAAACGGCGTCGAGCAGCGCCAGCAGTTTGCCCCTTTGACCGGCGGCGCGACGGTGCTGCCGTCGGTGGTCTGGTTTCCGGCGCAGCGCGACGCCGATGCTTCCGTCTGGCTGCGCGCCGCGCCGCGACTGACGCTGCCGGACCTGCCGGGGGCGGAGCGGGTGCAGCAGGCGCTGGCGGGAACCCGCTGCGCGGTGGAGCTGGCGGCCGATTTTACCACCGTGGCCTGGCGTAAACTGCTGCAGAACGCCGTCGCCGGACTGATGGTGCTGACCGGACGACGCGCCGGGATGTTCGCCCGGGAGGAGATCACCGCTCTCGGACTGGCCTATTTGCGCGAATGCCTGCAGGTGGCGCGGGCGGAAGGAGCCGTCCTGAGCGACAGCGTGCCGGAGGAGATCATCGCCGGTTTTCATCGGGCGCCTGCCGACCTGAGCACCTCTATTCTGATCGATCGCCTGCATGGCCGACCGCTGGAGTGGGATATTCGTAACGGGGTGGTGCAGCGTCGCGGGCGTCAGCACGGCATACCGACGCCGCTCAGCGATATCATCGTGCCGCTGCTGGCGGCGGCCAGCGACGGCCCGGGCTGACCCGGGCTGGCGCGGGCTGGCGCGGGGTTAGTCCACCAGGGAGGGATCGAGGTCGATCATCAACTGCTTCATCTCGGCAAAGTGCTGCCGGGAGAAATCGGCAATCTTCTCCCAGTCCTGGGCGGTTTTTTCCGCCACCGCGTCTGACAGCACCTTCAGCGGCTGGCCGGTTGACCAGGCGGTGATCAGGATCTGACAGGCGCGCTCGAGGGTCCAGATATCGTCGAACGCTTCGCCGATGGTCGGGGCGGTCACCAGCACCCCGTGGTTGCCCATCAGCAGACGGCGTTTATCCGCCAGCAGCCCCGCCAGCCGGGCCCCTTCTGCCGCGGTGTCCGCCATCCCGCCGTACAGCGTATCGACGGCGACCCGGTTAAAATAGCGGGCCGTGTTCTGGTCGATGGGCAGGATCTGCGGCGTCGCCAGACAGGCGAGGCTGGTGGTGTACACCGGGTGCAGATGCAGCACCACCCGCACGTCCGGCAGCCGCTGATGGATCTGCCCGTGAATAGCCCACGCGGTGGCATCGACGTCAGGGCGCGCGGCGCAGCTTTCATCATCGGCGTTCAGCACCAGCAGATCGCTGGCGCGGATGCGCGAAAAGTGTTTCCACTTCGGGTTCAGTAAAAACGTCTTCCCGTCGGCGGAGAGCGCGGCGCTGAAATGGTTGGCCACCGCCTCATGCATGCCAAGATGGGCAATGATGCGAAAGGTGGCCGCCAGGTCGATGCGGATCTGCTCTTCATCGGTATCGCGCATGGGCATTACTCCGCTTTTGGCATCAGGGTCTGCAGATCCTCTGCCGTCGGCGCCTGGAAGTGATATTTCTTCAGCAGAGCGGCGTATTCCGGCGTGGTGCTGTATTTTTTCAGCGCCTCTTCAAGGGCGGTTTTCACCTCAGTGTTGCCTTTTTTAACGCCAAAGCCGTTCAGCACCGGATAGATCAGAGTGTCAGAGGCGATTACCACCCGGTCGCCCAGCTTTTCCACCACCCCGCGCGCCACGGCGGCGTCGGTGATCTGCGCATCCACTGCGCGCGACAGCAGCGCCTGGGTGGTCTGCGGGTCGGTGGTATAGACGCTCAGCGCAATCGGCTTCAGCCCCTTCTTCACGCAGTAGTCGGCGGAAAGCTTCTGCAACTGCGCCAGCCACGAGGTGGCGCCCATCGAGCCGATTTTATGCCCGCAGAAGTCTTCCGGGGTCTTTGGCTGATAGTCGCTCCCTTTACGGGCGAGGATCGCTTCCCCGCTTTTCAGGTACGGCACCATGTCGATCACCTTCAGGCGCTCGGCGGTAATGTACATCGACGAGTTGGTGATATCGAAGCGCCCGCCCTGCAGCCCGGGGATCAGGTTGGGGAAGCGGGTATCGATATTCACCGCCTCGCGGCCCATGCTCTTCGCCAGGCCGTCGAGCAGTTCAATATCAAACCCCGCCGGCTTATTGTTCTCCATATACTCGTAAGGGAAAAAGGTCATGTCCGAACCGGCGGTGATCTTGCCGCTTTGCTGGAAGGCCAGCGCGTTCAGGGATGTCAGAGCCCCCGCTGCGCAGAGCAGCAGAGCCAGCGGGCGTGGTGCGAAAAAGCGTGTCATAAAACCTCCGGAGTGTGGGCTAATTACATGCTGGCGCGATCGGCACCGGCCTGCTGAACAAAAAACGAAGCGCCGCGCGGCTTCTGCGGCAGACGAAGCTGGTTATCGGTGCTGCGCACCAGACCGCTCTCTTCCCCGGCCACCAGCTGGCCGGCATGGCGGCTCGGCAGCGGGTTTTCGCCGAAGGGCAGCGCATCCTCGGCGGCGTAGACGCTGATGAACAGGGTGCGCGGCAGGGCGGTTTCGTTGGGGCTGGAGGCGTGCAGCAGGCGGGTATGCATAAAGCAGACTGAGCCCGCCGGGCCAAAACAGGCCTGCGGCTGCTGGCAGTGAGCCGTCACCACCTCGTCATCCACCGCTCCGGTGAAGCGCCCTTCCTGCCAGTGGGACCACAGCGGCCCCTGATGGCTGCCCGGCACCACATTGAGCGGGCCATTCTCCGGCGTCACCTCGCTGACCATCAGCAGGGCAGTGATGATGTCGTCATTGCTGTGCGGGGTGAAGAGGAAATCCTGATGCCATTTCACCTCGGTGGCGGTGTGCGGCAGCTTGGAGTTAATTTTGCTGTGGTGAAAGCGGGTGCCGCTGCCGCCGATCAGCTGCGCGGCGATGGTCGTCATCCGCGAGTTGAGCGCAGTATGGCGATACGCTTCGGAGATCTCCGTCGGGGAGGCGACCCGGCGCAGCGACGGATGGTCGGGAGCATGGTCGCGCTCGATATCGAAGCGCGGCCGCCCGTCGAGGGTTTCCCCCCACGCCGACGCGTGGCGGCGGCTCTCCTCGACCCAGCCGTCAAAATCGCTCTGCAGAGTGGCGATGTCGGCGGCGGAAAGCACCCCTTCGACCACCAGATAACCCTGCTGATGAAACTGCTCAATTTGCCACTGCGCAATCATAGTTTTTCCTCTTCACGTCCCGATAGTTAAGCCAGAGAAACATCTTTCAGAAAGGCCTCGACCCGCGGGTGTTGCCCGCTGCGCATCGCCTGCGGCGTGTCATCGCACACCACCCGGCCTTTCTCCATAAACACGATCCGGTCAGACACTTTGAAGGCGAAGTTCATCTCGTGGGTGACGATGACCATGGTGATGCCTTCGTGGGCCAGGGATTCGATAACCTGCAGCACCTCATTCACTTTTTCCGGATCCAGCGCCGAGGTGGGCTCATCGAACAGCATGATCTGCGGGCGCATCATCAGGGCGCGGGCGATAGCCACCCGCTGCTGCTGACCGCCGGAGAGCTGGTGCGGATACTTCCAGGCGTGTTCCAGCATGCCCACCTTGTGCAGCAGCTCGCAGGCGTGCTGGCGCAGCTCCGCGTCGCTTGCCAGATGGTGATAGCGCGGGGCCAGCAGCAGATTGCCGAACACGGTCAGATGCGGGAACAGGTTGAAGCTCTGGAACACCATGCCGATATTCAGACGGTGTTCGGCATTCTCCATAAAGCGCGGCTTCTGCTGCCCCTGGCGGTCGAGATGAATAAAGGGCTGGCCGTTAATCTGAATTTCGCCGTTGTCGATCTGCTCAAGACCGTTCAGCAGGCGAATGAGGGTGGTTTTTCCCGAGCCCGACGGGCCGATGACCGACACCACTTCGCCGGGCTGGATCTACAGGCTCACCGCCCCCAGCACTTCGACGTTGTTGTAGGCCTTATGCAGCTTAGAGGCCTGCAGCGCCGGCTCATGGCCCTGGGAGACGCTGCGCGCCATCGCCGGGCGGCGGGCGGTCGCCAACTGCTGCATCTCGGCATCCACCGGCCGGGCGGTGTCGCGTCGGGTCACATCGAGGTAGTTCTCCAGCCGTTTCAGCAGAAAATCGAACACCGTGACGATAAAGATGTAATAAAACGCCACGGCGGTCATGGTCTCCATGACCAGAAAGTTCTGCGAGTAGAGCTGCTGGCCGACCATTAATATTTCGGTCAGGGAGATCACCGACACCAGCGAACTGAGCTTCACGATGGCGATATACTCATTGGCCAGCGCCGGCAGGGCGACGCGCAGCGCCTGGGGAATGATCACCCGCCACTGGATCCCGGCGTAGCGCAAACCCAGGGCCCGCGCGGCTTCACTCTGCCCGCGGGGGATGGAGAGCAGCCCGCCGCGATGGATCTCGGCGATATAGGCCGCTTCGCTGAGGACCATCGCCAGCAGGCCGGCCCAGAAGGGGTCGTTCAGCACCGGCGCGAAGGAGGGCAGCGCCTGCGGCATGTTGTAGACAAAAATCAGCAGGACCAGCAGCGGCATACTGCGAAATAACCAGATATACAGCCGGGCAGGGGTGGATAACCAGCCGCGCGGCGACTGTTTAGCCAGCGCCAGAATAAATCCGAGCACAATACTGCAGCCCCAGGTCAGCAGACTTAATTTAATGACGGTCCCGGTGGCCCACCAAAAATCGGCATCGCTGAGCAGGCTTAACATGTAGTTCCAGTTAAACGTCATGGGCTATTTCACTCGTCATAATTAACCTAAATGAAAGCGGCTCGGCTGTGCATTAATGGGGAGCCGCCGGTGTTCATCGTGCGAATACACTATGCTGGCAGGATGCTTTCAGAGGCAATTAGTAAATTTTTGGTCTTTAAGTTTAAAAAAAACTATACAGCGTTATTAACGATATGGAATTTAAAGTGATTATCAGGATACTTTACGTAAACAATTTAAAAACAATAGCTGTAATTCAATAACGCCATTTTATGCAGACAGGTTATTTTGCGCGAAACTGGGGCGACCGCTGCCTGCTCAATGTGCAGCGTGATGCATGATGGTGCAAACGGAGAAATAAACCGCGCCGGCGCGGGAGGAGAAAAAATAATATCGCCCCCTGGCGGGCAATGCGCCGCCATTCTTCGCGGGTGGCACGCGGATTGCTTGGGACTTAGAGGAAAACTATTCCCCGCGTGCGCCGGACCATATTTTATCAATGGTGATGCTATGAACCGATTTACCCTGAAGCAGCTCAAATATTTCGTCACCGTGGTGGAGACGGAGAGTATCGCCGAGGCCTCCCGCCAGCTGCACATTGCGCAGCCGTCGATTTCCATTGCCATTAAGAATCTGGAGAGCACCTTCGACCAGCAGCTGTTTATTCGCCACCACGCGCAGGGCGTCTCGCTCACCTCCAGCGGTCGGCGGATCTACGATAAAGCGAAGGAGCTGCTGCGCCTGTCGTGGGAATTTGAGCAGAATTCGCGAGCGGATAAGGAGCTGGTTTCTGGCATGATCTCCATTGGTTGCTTTGAGTCGGTGGCCCCGCTGTATATGCCGAAGCTGGTGGCCGGGTTTAAGAAATGCTATCCGGAAATTACGCTGCATCTGTATGACGGCGAACAGCATGAGCTGATGCATGGCCTGCACCGCGGCCGCTTCGACCTGGCGCTGGTCTACGATCTGGAGCTCGGCCACTCGATCAATAAAGAGCGGCTTAATGCTCCGCATAAACCCTACGCGCTGCTGCCCGCCGCGCATCCGCTGGCGCAAAAGGCGCAGGTGACGCTGCAGGAGCTGAGTCGCGAGCCGATGATCCTCCTCGATGCGGTCCCGAGTAAAAATTATTTCATCTCCATCTTTAAGGAAAAGGGCTATCACCCGGAAGTGGCTTACAGCTCCCCCTCTATCGAAATGGTGCGCTGTATGGTCGGCCAGGGGCTCGGTTTTTCGGTGCTGGTCACCCGGCCCTGCTGCGATATGACCTACGATGGCGAAAGGGTGGTGCAGCGGGATATTGCCGACGACATGCCCGCCTCAACCTTAATTATGGCGCATCTCGCTAATAATGAGCCGACGCGGCCGACGCAACTGTTTATGGATTATTGTCGCAGTATCGAATTAACCCCCTCCCACGGCTGAAATAATGCCTGTCGATCCGGCAGGCGTTATTTTTTCTGTCGCCACTCAGCCTCGTAAAATTCTATTCAGTCGATCGTTTTATAATATTTTACCAATTCGTCACAGTTAAATAACCTGAAAGCCGTCAATTCCGGCGACCTCGTCGGCAACTGTGCTTGAAGGATAGAGAAATGACTGAACAGATAACCGAGATCGATACCCTGGTGGTCGGCGCGGGGCAGGCGGGCGTCGCCATGAGCGAGCATCTGACCCGGCTGGATATCCCCCATCTGGTGCTGGAGAAACAGGGTATTGCCCAGGCCTGGCGCAGCGGGCGCTGGGATTCGCTGGTGGCCAACGGCCCGGCCTGGCACGATCGGTTTCCGGGGATGGTGTTCCCTGACTGCCCGCCGGACAGCTTTGTCGGCAAAGAGCAGGTTGCGGACTATTTTGCCGCCTATGCCCGCAGCTTCAATGCGCCGATCCGCACCGGGGTGGAGGTGTACAGCGCCGAACGCCTCGCCGGGCGGCCGGGCTTTCGTGTCGACACCTCCGAGGGGGTGATTGAGGCGCAGCGGATCGTGGCGGCTACCGGACCCTTTCAGCGCCCGACGATCCCGGCCATCGCCCCGCAGAGTGAGGCTATTCAGCAGCTCCATTCGGCGCACTATTTTAATCCGCAGCAGCTGCCGGAGGGCGGCGTGCTGGTGGTGGGGGCCGGATCCTCCGGCGTGCAGATTGCCGATGAGCTACAGCGTGCCGGACGCGCGGTGTGGCTGTCGGTGGGGGCGCACGACCGGCCGCCGCGTCGCTATCGCCAGCGCGATTTTTGCTGGTGGCTCGGCGTGCTGGGGATGTGGGACGCTGCGGCCAATGCGCCGGGGAAAGAGCATGTCACTATCGCGGTGAGCGGCGCGCGCGGCGGCCATACCGTCGATTTTCGCCAGCTGGCGCATCAGGGGGTCACCCTGGTGGGGCAGACTCGCGGCTTTGACGGCGCCAGGGCACTGTTCCACCCCGACCTGGCCGAGAATATCCGCCGCGGCGATGCCTCCTATCTTGCGCTGCTCGACGCCGCCGACGACTGGGTCGCGCGCAACGGTTTGGAGCTGCCCGAAGAGCCCTCCGCCCGTGATTTTCTGCCCGACCCGGCCTGCGTCAGCGACCCGCTGCTTAGCCTCGACCTGGCCGAGGCCGGGATCGGCGCCATCATCTGGGCGACCGGGTATACCACCGATTATCGCTGGCTGAAGGTCAACGCCTTCGATGACGCGCAGCGGCCGCAGCATCACCGCGGCGTGTCGACGGAGCCGGGGGTCTATTTCCTCGGCCTGCCGTGGCTGTCGCGGCGCGGGTCCACCTTTATCTGGGGCGTCTGGCACGATGCCAAATATATTGCCGACCAGATCGCCATTCAGCGCCAGTATCAGCGCTACCAGCCGTCCTGATAACCGATTCCTGAAGGAGTGCTTTGATGCCAACCCATACCCGTATTCGCATGTTTAACACCAAAGAGACCTACCCGAACCAGGCGCTGAATAACGATCTGTGCCAGGCGGTGCGGGCCGGGAATACCGTCTACGTTCGCGGCCAGGTCGGCACCGATTTCGCCGGCAACCTGATCGGCCTCGGTGACCCGCGGGCCCAGGCGGAGCAGGCGATGAAGAATGTCGAACAGCTGCTGAAAGAGGCCGGCAGCGACCTCTCGCATATCGTCAAGACCACCACTTATCTGATCGACCCCCGCTATCGCGAGCCGGTCTATCAGGAGGTGGGCAAATGGTTGAAAGGGGTCTTCCCCATCTCCACCGGGGTGGTGGTGTCGGCCCTGGCGCAGCCGCAGTGGCTGATGGAGATTGACGTCACGGCGGTGATCCCCGACGACTGGCAGGGGGAGGCGACAGAATGACCCTCTCCCTTACCGCCCGCTGCCCGGAAACGGGTCAGTTGGGCATCGCCATTAGTTCATCGAGCATGGCCGTCGGGTCGCGCTGTCCGTGGCTGCTGCCTGGCGTGGGGGCGGTTTCCAGCCAGAATATTACCCTGCCGTCGCTGGGGCCGCAGATCCTCAGCGCGATCGAGGTGGGGGCCAGCGTTGAGCAGGCCATGAAGCAGGCTCTGGCGGAGGATCGCTTCCGCGAATATCGCCAGGTTGCGGCGATTGACGCCAACGGCGACACAGCGGTGTTCAGCGGGGAGTTCACCCTCGGGATCGGCGGCGCCCTGACGGGGAATAACTGCGTGGCGGCGGGCAATATGCTGGCCAGTCAGGGCGTGATCGCCGCGATGGTGGGCGCCTTTGAGGCCGCCACCGGTGAGCTGGCCAGCCGGCTGCTGGCCGGGCTGCGCGCCGGGATCGTCGCCGGGGGCGAGGCCGGCCCGGTCCACTCGGCGGCGGTGAAGGTGGTGGATGATTACCCATGGCCGGTGGTCGACCTGCGCATTGACTGGGCGGAGGCGGATCCGCTGGCGGCCCTTGAGCAGCTGTGGCTGGCGTGGGAGCCGCAAATGGAGGCCTATATTACCCGGGCGCTCGACCCGCGCGAGGCGCCGGCCTATGGCGTGCCTGGCGATGAATAACACGCCGGGAGCGATCCTTGCCGCGCTGCTGGCCTTTGATACCACCAGCCGCCATTCGAACCTGGCGATGATCGACTGGATCGCCGATTTTCTCGCCGCCCGCGGCGTGGCGTCCCGCCGCTTTTATGACCCGTCGGGCGGTAAGGCCAATCTCTACGCCCGGCTGGGGCCGTCCGGCGGCGGCGGGGTGATGCTCTCGGGCCACACCGACGTGGTCCCGGTGGACGGGCAGGACTGGAGCGTGCCGCCGTTTAGCCTGACCGAGCGCGATGGCCGCTACTACGGCCGCGGCAGCGCCGATATGAAGGGCTTTCTCGCCTGCGTGCTGGCGGCAGTGGATGACTTTCTGGCGGCGCCGCTGCGCATGCCATTGCATCTGGCCTTCTCCTATGATGAAGAGGTCGGCTGTCTCGGCGTGCGTAGCCTGGTGGCGTTTCTGCAGGCCTCGCCGGAGAAACCGGCGCTGTGCCTCATCGGCGAGCCGACGGAGATGCAGCCGGTGTTCGGTCATAAAGGCAAACTGGCCATGCGCTGCTGTATCGAGGGCCAGGCCTGCCATTCGGCCTATGCCCCACAGGGCGTGAACGCCATCCACTACGCGGCCAGGCTAATTAATCGCCTGGATCGGCTGGGCGCGGGTCTGGCCCGGCAACAGGACAGCCGCTTCTCGCCGCCCTTCAGCACCCTGCAGGTGGGCACCATTCAGGGCGGCGCCGCGCTGAACATCGTCCCGCAGTCCTGCCGCTTTGATTTTGAGATCCGCTACCTGCCGGGGATGCGTCCCGAAGCGGTCACCGAGGCGCTGGCGGCCTACGCCCGCCGCCGGCTGCTGCCGAAGATGCGCCGGGTCGGCGGCGGGAGCGACATCCAGTTTCAGCTGTTGAGCCACTACCCGCCGCTGCTCAGCGATCCGCAGTCCGACTTCGCCCGCTGGCTGGCGCAGTGGTGCGGCAGCGATCGGTTTTCCACCGTGGCGTTCGGCACCGAAGGGGGGCTGTTCGATGAGATGGGCGTCGCGACCCTGGTCTGCGGGCCGGGCAGCATGGCCCAGGGCCACAAGGCCGATGAGTACGTCAGCATCGACCAGACCGAACGCTGTATGACGATGCTGGGCCAGCTGTGCGCCTGGATGCGCGCCGAGCCCGCAGAACCGCTTACCTGATCCACCCACACAGGAACCCAAGCGATGCACAATCAATACTCTCCCCATATCGATCAAGCGACTGTCGACCGCTGGCAGGCGGATGGCGTGGTATTACTGAAGGGCGTTTTTACCCCCTGGGTTGAGCGCCTCGCCGAGGGGGTCACGGCGCTGATGGCCAGCCCCAGCGAATATGGTCATGCGCGCACGGTGATCCCCAAAGATGGCTCGCCGCCTTTCTTTCAGGATTACTGTAACTGGTCGCGGATCCCGACGTTTAGCGAGTTTGTCTTCCAGTCGGCGGCCGCGGAGATCGCCGCGGCGCTGATGCAGTCGCAGACGGCGAAATTTTTCCATGAGCATACGCTGGTCAAACCCGCCGGAGGCAGCACGGTCACCCCCTGGCATCATGATCAGCCGTACTATTGCGTCTCCGGCCGGCAGAACGTCAGCTTCTGGATCCCGCTGGACCCGGTAGCGGAGGCCACCTCGCTGCGCTGCATTCGCGGGTCGCATCGCTGGGAGGCGGAGTACAGTCCCACCCGCTTCAATGGCACAAAGCTCTACGAACACACCCGGTTCAGCGCGCTGCCGGATATCGACGCCCATGAGGATGAGTACGATATCGTCAGCTGGGCGCTGGAGCCGGGGGACGCGGTGGCCTTCCATTTTCGCACCGTCCATGGCGCCCGCGGCAACCCCGGGGCGCGGGCGCGACGGGTCTTCTCCGCCCGCTGGGTGGGGGATGACGCCGCGTTTGCCGACCGCGGCGGCGTGACCTCGCCGCCGTTCCCCGAACTGACTCTGCGGGACGGCGACCCGCTGGATTCGCCACTGTTCCCCCAGGTCTGGCCACCGGCGTAAGCGGCTGCGGACGGGATCTGCTATGATCCCGCCTTTCGTTGTCTGGAGCCTGTCGATGTTCAATGACGCCATTGTTTATGACCGCTACGGGCCGCCGGCCGCGGTGCTATCGCTGAAACGCACCCCGCTGGCGCCGCTGGCCGGCGGACGGGTGCGGGTCAGGATGCGCTATGCCCCGGTGAATCCCTCAGATCTGATCCCCATTACCGGCGCCTATCGCCACCGTACCCGACTGCCGGCCGTGCCCGGCTACGAAGGCCTTGGCGAGGTGGTCGCCGCGCCGTTCGGCAGCCGACTGACCGCGGGCCAGCGGGTGCTGCCCCTGCGCGGGGGCGGCACCTGGCAGCGGTTTATCGATCTGGATGAGACCTGGCTGGTGCCGGTTCCCGCGGCGGTTGACGATCTGCTGGCCGCCCGCGGGTATATCAATCCGCTGACCGCGATGCTGATGCTCAGACGCTGGCCGGTTGCCGGGAAACAGATCGTGCTGACCGCCGCCGCCTCCTCTTGCGCCAGCCTGCTGGGGCAGTGGGCGCTGGCCATGGGCGCCCGTTCGGTAAGCGGGATTATTCGCTCGCCGCAGCATCGGGCGCGTCTGGAGCAGGCCGGGATCTATCCGATCCTTGAGGCCGACCGGGCGCTGGTGGAGAAGGTCAGCCAGCACAGCGATCTGGTGTTTGACGCGGTGGGCGGGGAGCTGGGGAACACGCTGTTGTCGGTGCTGCCCGCATCGTCGATCCTGATCTCCTATGGCTTATTATCCGGACGGCCGCTGATCCAGACGCGCGCCAGCGCGGCGGTGCGCAAGTTTCATCTGCGGGAGGCGCTGCCTGGCCTTAGCGTGGCGGCATGGCGGGCGGCGTTCGACGAAATCTGGCAGCGGCTGCCGACGACCACGCAACCGCCGGCCCGGCGGGTGGCGTTGAACGACTGGCGGGAGGCGATTGCCGCCGCCGGCCAGCCGGGAAGAGGCGGTAAAATCCTGCTCGATTTCACCGTGGGTTAAGATTACTGTTTCTTCTCGCCGAGGGTCGGCGTTTCGTCAAAGAAGTTCCATGGCTTCAGCAGGGCGTGCGCCCATTCGGTGGGCATGATCGGCCACTCTTCAGCCCGCGCCACATGGGTGGTGCCGGTGGTGATCCACACCACGTCATCCTGGTGCGTCAGCGACTCATCGTCCTTCGCATACTGGCCTAACCCGGTATCGTGAGCGGAGCGGTTGGGGTATTTGCCTTCCGGATAGCGTTCGCTCGGGTGGTAGCGCGTCACCCACAGCTGTTTATCCATAAAGCTCAGACGATGGTAGATCCACTCGTCCGGGGCGAACCTGGCGCCGGTCGCCGCCGGATGGGTGCCGCCGGCGTAAGGGATGATCTGGTAAGAGACCGGGTTGCCCATGCGGTTCTCTTTGCTGGTGTTGCTCAGCAGGCGAATCGTGCCCGGGTCGAATTTCTGCGCCGCTTTCTGTTCGCTGTCGATCGTGTACTGATTCACCTGCATGGTGCTGGTGCGCGGGCCGCCGGCGGTGTTGGGCTTCACCTCCGGGTCCATCGCCACCAGGGTGTTGTTTTCGCCGTCCACGTCGAGGTCGAGACGGAAGTTATAGATATGCTGGTGGGTGGTGCCGACAATATTATGGTCGATCAGCGTTCCGTAGCGGGTATCCTCTTTGGCGCTAGGGTCGTGCATGGTCTTCGCCAGCACGCCTTTCACCGCCTCAATCCCGGTGGCGCCGGCGTCGATACCGATGGTGCCGTTGTCGTGGAATACCCAGTCAAAGATATAGTCGTAGTTGCCGACGGTGCTGATCCAGCGCACCACCAGCTCCCGGCGCTCGGTACTGACGTTGGGCTTGCCCATCTCCAGGTGCTTATATTCCGGCCCGGCGTAGCGCTCGAAGATGGCGACAGCGTGCGGGATGGTGGTCGGCGCGCCGGTGTAGTCGGCGATGGTTTCATCCAGCAGCACCGCATTCGACGGCGCGTCTTTGCCGCGTACAATCGGCGAGGTCAGGGTGCCCATGCCGTAATCGCCGGAGTCCAGATAGGCTTTGAAATACCAGCCGACGTCCGGGTCGCCGTAGGGGACGATCATCCCGCCGAGGGAACCTTCATACATCACCTGGCGTTTTTTGCCGTTATCGTTGTAGGTCACCGTCGAGAGGATGGGCCCGACGCGCGAGTTAAGACGCAGGTGGAAATCCCAGTTCCGCCAGTGAATGGTATCCCCGGTAATGGTGTAGTTTTTGCCTTCCGGTTCAGTAATATCCAGCGGTTTCACCGCCGGGGCGTTGCGGTCCCGGCCATCATACGGCCGCGGTTCCATCGGCACCGGGATCACCGGGCCTTCCTCGATTTTGATGATTTTCTTCGCTTCCAGGTCGACCACCGCCACCAGGTTTTCAATCGGGTGCGCCCAGTAGTTGCCGTCGCCGGTATCGAGATAGCTGACCACCTTCAGCAGGCGCGCATCCTGCTGCAGACCATCTTTGCCATCGAAGTAGCCAACGGTGAGCGGGGTGGTGACCACTTTTCCAGGATCGGTAATCCCGTGCTTTTTCAGCACCGCCGCGAATTCACTGCTGGCGTTGATGATGTTTTGCACGCTGGCGAAATCATCGAGCAGCACCATGCCGTGGGCGCCTTTGATCGGCGTCCATGAGAGGATTTTTTTGTGTTGCAGATCGACCACGGCCTCCATCACCTGTTTGCCATCCAGCATCACCACATCGGCAGTGCGCGGCGCATCCACTGGCGTACCCTGCAGGGCGAAGGCCCATACCGCCGCTTTATCCGGCTCATGCAGAGAAATTTCGCTAAACCGGGTATTAGGCTGGAATTCCGGCGCGGCTTTGACAATGGTCACCGCGTCGCTGATTTCCGCCGCCGAGAGCGAGTTTAATGGGTGAGGGCGCTTTTCCACCTGGAAGGTCTGGTCGAGACCGGACTGGAACACGTCGTTGATAAAGGTATCGGAGACCCAGGCTTTACCGTCCTTCATCACCACCGGCACCGGCAGATCAAGGGTTTTGCCGTTGACGATCGCGGTTTTAGCGCCGGGCTTCACTTTGACGTAAGCGCCGTCTTTTATCAGGGTAAACATTTGCGCATAGTCGTCCCACTGCACGTCAGCGCCAAACGCCTCCAGCGTTTTATCCAGTGGCACCATGTGCGCCTCGCTGCCGTGAGCGAAGACCGGGGATTGCCAGGCGCAAACCACCGCCACGGCCAGCGCCAGCGCGGTTTTACGAGGGGAAAATTTCAAGCCGTTTGCCATGATGACCTCATCTTATTGTTGTGTTGTCTTTTGCCGCTGCGAATGTCGGCTTTGTCACCCTTAAGCTACCAGCCCGCGGCGCCGGGGCGTTTGTTTGCTCTTGCCAGGTTATTTGTCAGGTTTGCCAGACGGACGTAAAAAATGCCTCCGCAGAGGCATGGAGCACGTGCGCCGGTTTTGTGCCGGGTGGCGGCTGCGCCTTACCCGGCCTACCTGTCCGGGTCTGACTGCCAGTAGGCCCGCGCAAGCGCAGCGCCGCCGGGCAAGGACAGCGGGCACGGAGCCGATTTTGCGCCGGGTGGCGGCTGCGCCTTACCCGGCCTACCTGTCCGGGTCTGGCTGCCAGTAGGCCCGTGCAAGCGCAGCGCCGCCGGGCAAGGACAGCGGGCACGGAGCCGATTTTGTGCCGGGTGGCGGCTGCGCCTTACCCGGCCTACCTGTCCGGGTCTGACTGCCAGTAGGCCCGTGCAAGCGCAGCGCCGCCGGGCAAGGACAGCGGGCACGGAGCCGGTTTTGTGCCGGGTGGCGGCTGCGCCTTACCCGGCCTACCTGTCCGGGTCTGATTGCCAGTAGGCCCGCGCAAGCGCAGCGCCGCCGGGCAAAGACCGCGGGCACGGAGCAGGTTTTGTGCCGGGTGGCGGCTGCGCCTTACCCGGCCTACCTGTCCGGGTCTGACTGCCAGTAGGCCCGCGCAAACTACGCTGAAGCCGCAGATAACATAAAGGACTTCCCGCGGCGAAACCGTTGCAAACCGCTTGCAGTCTCAATGGCTCAAGAAACGGCCAACAGAGCGCCAGCGGTCAATTTTCCGCCATTACGCCGGGAAATCCCCCTGCTGGCGCGCCACCAGGGTCAGAATGGAATACAGCGCCACCGCCTGCTGGTGCTGGTTGAAAATCTCCACCGCCCATTCCACCACGCCGGTAGCTTTCTCCTCGGCGCTACGCTGACGTTTAACGGTTTTCCGCTTACAGGTCAGACGCACCTGGATGGTGTCTCCCGGCTTGACCGGTTCAATAAAGCGCAGGTTTTCCATGCCGTAGTTGGCGATAACCGGCCCGACGCCGGCATCGACGAACAGACCGGCCGCCGCGGAGATCAGGAAATAACCGTGGACCACGCGCTCGCCGAAAATCGAGTCGGCGGCGGCGATTTTGTCCATGTGGGCGTAGAAATGGTCGCCGCTCAGACAGGCGAAGTTAACGATATCCGCTTCGGTCAGGGTCCGCCGCGGGGTCAGCAAACTGTCGCCGGGCTGGATCTCTTCGAAATATTTGCGGAACGGGTGAATGCGGTCTTCGCTCACCAGGGCGCCGCGCACCCACTGCTGGCCAATGGTCGCCAGCATCGTCGGGCTGCCCTGGACGGCGGTGCGCTGCATATAGTGTTTCACCGAACGCAGTCCGCCGAGCTCTTCGCCGCCGCCGGCGCGGCCGGGGCCGCCGTGCACCAGCTGCGGCAGCGGCGAACCGTGGCCGGTTGACTCGACCGAGGACGCCTCGTTCAGTATCTGAATACGGCCATGGGCGCGGGCGGCGCCGAGGATAAACTCGCGCGCCAGTTCGCCGCTGGCGGTGACCAGCGTTCCCGCCAGGCTACCGCCGCCGGCACGAGCCAGCGCCAGGGCATGCTGGCGATCCTGGTAGGGCATCAGGGTCGCCACCGGACCAAAGGCTTCAATGGCGTGAACCGCCGGGGTTTCATCCGGCTGCGCGCAGTAGAGCAGCGTCGGCGGGAAAAAGGCCCCGGCCGCGCTGAGGTCCGCCTGTCCGCCAAGCAGCGCTTCGCAGCCGGCGGCAATCAGTTTATTGACGCTCTCCTGAACGTCCTGACGCTGCTCGTGATTAACCAGCGCCCCCATCTTAATCCCTTCCTGCGCCGGGTCGCCGACGGTCACTTTATGCAGGCGGGCGATCAGCGCATCGCTAACCGCATTGATCTGCGCCAACGGGACGATGATGCGGCGGATAGCGGTACATTTTTGCCCGGCTTTCGCCGTCATCTCGCGGACCACTTCCCGGATAAACAGCGCGAACTCCGGCTGCTCCGGCGTGACGTCTTCGCCTAACACACAGCAGTTGAGCGAATCCGCTTCCATGGTAAAGGGAATCGATTTGGCCACCAGGTTGGGGTGCGACCGCAGCTGCTGGCCGGTGGCGGCTGAGCCGGTAAAGGTCACCACGTCCTGGCTGTCGAGATGGTCGAGCAGATCGCCCGCGCCGCCGCAAATTAGGCTGATGGCGCCTTCCGGCACCAGGCCGCTGTCGACAATCGCCTTCACCATGGCCTGGGTGAGCTGGGCGGTGGCGGTGGCCGGTTTAACGATCGCCGGCATGCCGGCCAGCCAGGTGGGGGCCAGTTTTTCCAGCATTCCCCAGCAGGGGAAGTTGAAGGCGTTGATATGCACAGCGACGCCTGATTTTGAGGTCAGCACGTGACGCGCGGCAAAACCGCCCTGTTTAGAGAGCGGGATCAGCTCGTCTTCCGGCCACAGGATATCGTCCGGCAGTTCGCGACTACCGAGCCCGGCATAGGTGAAAAGGGTGCCGATGCCGCCTTCGATATCCACCCAGCTGTCGGCGCGGGTGGCGCCGGTTTGCGCGGAAATCGCGTAGAACTGGTCTTTCTGCTCCAGCAGATGTTTCGCTACCGCTTTTAACATCGTGCTGCGTTCAATAAAGGTCATGGCTTGCAGAGCCTGACCGCCGCGCTCAATTGCGAAGCGGCGCGCCTGCGCCATATCCAGGCCTTCGCTGGTCACCTCCCACAGCGCCGCGCCGGTGATGGCGTGATGGATAGTACGGGCGCGGCCCCGGCCGGTCTGCCAGGCGCCGGATAAGTAGCTGGCTAACTGCTGCATCGCGAATCTCCAAATATGTTACGTGGAATGTCTATAAATAGTTCTTTTATGAATCATAAAATGCAAGCTCGTATTTAATAAATTATTAACATTGTGATCGCGATGACGTTATGTTTTCGGCCTAATTAACTGTATTTGTTGTGGTTTACAAAAGGTTTTGCGGAGGCTATCACAAAAAGAGTAAACAAAATTTGTGGTTTTCTTTAACCAATATGTAACCTTCAATAAACAAAGTGATTCACATAAACGGTTATGATGTGAATATCGGAATCATAAAGGTGATGACGTGACAGAAGAACAACGCTTTGACCAGCGCATCGCGCAGGAAACGGCCATCGAACCGCAGGACTGGATGCCGGATGCCTATCGTAAAACCCTGATCCGTCAGATTGGTCAGCATGCGCACTCGGAAATCGTCGGCATGCTGCCGGAAGGCAACTGGATCACCCGGGCGCCCACTCTGCGCCGCAAAGCGATCCTGCTGGCTAAAGTGCAGGATGAGGCCGGCCACGGGCTGTATCTCTATAGCGCCGCGGAAACCCTTGGCTGCGCGCGGGAAGATCTGTATCAGAAGATGCTCGACGGGCAGATGAAATACTCCTCCATTTTTAACTACCCGACGCTGAGCTGGGCCGATATCGGCGTGATCGGCTGGCTGGTCGATGGCGCGGCCATCGTCAACCAGGTGGCGCTGTGCCGGACGTCCTACGGCCCCTATGCCCGGGCGATGGTCAAAATCTGCAAAGAAGAGAGCTTTCACCAGCGCCAGGGATTCGAAGCCTGCATGGCGCTGGCGCAGGGTAATGACGCCCAGCGGCAGATGCTGCAGGACGCCATTAACCGCTTCTGGTGGCCGGCGCTGATGATGTTTGGCCCCAACGACGACAACTCGCCGAACAGCGCCCGCAGCATGGCGTGGAAAATCAAACTGCACTCCAACGACGAGCTGCGTCAACGCTTCGTCGACAACACCGTGCCGCAGGTGGAGATCCTCGGCATGACCGTCCCGGACCCGGAGTTGCACTTTGATGAAGCCAGCGGCCACTACCGCTTCGGCGAGATCGACTGGCAGGAGTTTAACGAGGTGATTAGCGGCCGTGGCGTGTGCAACCACGAGCGGCTGGCCGCCAAGCGTAAGGCCTGGGAAGAGGGCGAGTGGGTTCGCGAAGCCGCGCTGGCCCATGCGCAAAAACAGCAGGCCCGCAGCGCGGCATAAGGAGAGACAACATGAGCAAAGTTTACTGGCCGTTATATGAAGTGTTCGTTCGCAGCAAACAGGGGCTTTCCCATCGTCACGTCGGCAGCCTGCATGCCGCCGACGATCAAATGGCGCTGGAGAACGCCCGCGACGCCTACACCCGCCGCAGCGAAGGCTGCTCCATTTGGGTGGTGAAGGCCAGCGAAATCGTCGCCTCGCAGCCGGAAGCGCGCGGCGAATTCTTCGACCCGGCGGAAAGCAAAGTCTACCGTCATCCGACCTTCTATACCGTGCCGGACGGCATGGAACACATGTGAGGCGGCGATGAATAACCCCAATCCTGTAGCCACCTACACTCTGCGTCTTGGCGACAACGGCCTGGTGCTGGCCCAGCGCTTAGGCGCCTGGTGCGGCCATGCCCCGGAGCTGGAGATCGATCTCGCATTGGCCAATATCGGCCTCGATCTGCTTGGCCAGGCGCGCAACTTTTTGAGCTATGCCGCCGAGCTTAACGGCTGCGGCGACGAAGATACCCTGGCCTTTGGCCGCGATGAGCGCCAGTTCAGCAACCTGCTGCTGGTGGAGCAGCCGAACGGCAATTTTGCCGACACCATCGCCCGCCAGTTCTTTATCGACGTCTGGCACGTCGCCCTGTACAGCCGGCTGGTGAACAGCCGCGACGCGCAGCTGGCGGCCATTGCCGCCAAAGCGCTGAAAGAGGTGCGCTACCACCAGCGCTTCAGCCGCGGCTGGCTGGAGCGTCTTGGTCACGGCACCGAGGTTTCAAATCGCAAAATGCAGCAGGCGGTCGACAATCTGTGGCGCTTTACCGGCGAACTGTTCCTTGCCGATGACCTGGAGCTCAGCCTGGCCGGGGAGGGCATTGCGGTTGATCCGCGCGAGCTTCAGGCCGAATGGCAAAGCACCGTGCATACCGCGCTGCTTGACTCAGGCTTATCGGTCCCGCAGGAAGCGGCCTTTCGCAGCGGCGGCAAACAGGGGCTGCACAGTGAACATCTCGGCCCGCTGCTGGCGGAGATGCAATATCTGCAGCGTTCCCATCCCGGCCTGCAGTGGTAAGGGAGGGGACGATGCAACGTTTAGATGACATCGCTCCCGCCGAGGTGCTCGCTATCTGGGGAGTGTTAAGCGCGATCCCGGATCCGGAAGTGCCGGTACTCACCATCACCGATCTCGGCATGGTGCGTAGCGTCGCGCGCCACGGCGATGGCTGGGTGATTGGCTTTACCCCGACTTATTCAGGGTGCCCGGCGACGGAGCATCTGCTGAGCGAGATCCGCGCGGTGATGAGCGAGCATGGTTATCTGCCGGTCCACATCGTCCTGCAGCTGGACCCGCCGTGGACCACCGACTGGATGAGCCAGGGGGCCCGCGAGCGCCTGCGCCAGTACGGCATCAGCCCGCCGCAGGGGCACGCCTGCCACGCGGAAATGCCCGCCGAGGTGAGCTGTCCGCGCTGCGGCAGCACCCGCACCTCGCTGATTAGTGAATTCGGTTCCACGGCCTGCAAAGCGCTCTATCGCTGCGACAGCTGCCGGGAACCCTTTGATTACTTTAAATGTATTTGAGGTTGCCATGACGACGTTCCATGCGCTTAAGGTCGCGAGAGTCGAGCCGGAAACCCGCGATGCGGTGACCATTACGTTTGCGATTCCGCAAGCCCTGCAGGCGGAGTACTGCTTTCGTCCGGGCCAGCATCTGACGCTGAAAGCCCGACTGGGCGGTGAAGAGCTGCGCCGCTGTTACTCCATCTGCCGCAGCCCTACGCCGGGAGAGATCAGCGTCGCGGTCAAAGCCATCGACGGCGGGCGCTTCTCGCGCTTCGCCCAGCACGCTATCCAGCAGGGGATGGAGCTGGAGGTAATGGTGCCGCAGGGGCATTTCGGCTATCAGCCGCAGGCTGAACGGCAGGGCGACTATCTGGCGATCGCCGCCGGCTCCGGGATCACGCCGATGATGGCGATCGTTAGCGCCACCCTGGCCACCGAGCCGCACAGCCGCTTCACGCTGATCTACGGCAACCGCAGCAGCCACAGCATGATGTTCCGCCAGGCGCTGGCCGATTTAAAAGACCGCTATCCGCAGCGCCTGCAGGTGGTGCATCTGTTCAGCCAGGAGTCGATGGACAGCGATCTGCTGCAGGGGCGCATCGATGGCGACAAACTGCGCCAGCTCGCGGACCATCTGCTGGATTTCAGCCGTTTCGACGAGGCCTTTATCTGCGGCCCGGCGACGATGATGGATGAGGCGGAAACGACCCTGCGCAAGCTCGGCGTGCCGGAGCACGCCATTCATCTCGAACGCTTCAATACGCCGGGCGGCAGCGTTAAGCGCGCCGTCGGGGTGCAGGCGGAAGGGCGCACGGTAACCATCCGCCAGGACGGGCGCGATCGGCTGATCGCCCTCAGCGCCGAAGACGACAGCATTCTGGATGCCGCATTGCGCCAGGGGGCAGACCTGCCGTTTGCCTGCAAGGGCGGGGTGTGCGCCACCTGTAAATGCAAAGTGCTGCGCGGCGAAGTGGCGATGGCCGCCAACTATAGCCTCGAAGCGGATGAGCTGGCGGCGGGTTACGTGCTGAGCTGCCAGGCGCTGCCCACCAGCGGCGACGTGGTGGTCGACTTTGACGCGCGGGGGATGGCATGAGCGAGCTGATGATCCACCGCCATGGCCGGGTGCTGCAGCTGACGCTCAACCGTCCGCAGGCCCGCAACGCGCTGAACAATGCCTTATTAACCCGGATTGCCGAGGCGCTGGAGGCCGCGGCCGCTGATGACAACGTCAGCGTCTGCGTCATCAGCGGCAATCCGCGCTTCTTTGCCGCCGGAGCCGACCTGAACGAGATGGCGGAGAAAGATCTCCCGGCGACCCTGGATGATATCCGCCCGCGGCTGTGGGCGCGTATCGATGCCTTCCCCAAACCGCTGATCGCCTCGGTCAACGGTTACGCCCTCGGCGCGGGCTGCGAGCTGGCCCTGCTGTGCGACCTGATTGTCGCCGGGGACAACGCCCGCTTTGGCCTGCCGGAAATTACCCTCGGCATCATGCCGGGCGCTGGCGGCACCCAGCGGCTGATCCGCAGCGTTGGCAAGGCGCTGGCCAGCCGGATGGTGCTGAGCGGTGAGAGTATTGACGCCGGTCAGGCGCAGCAGGCCGGGCTGGTGAGCGATATCCATCCGGCGGCGTTAACCGATGAATATGCCCTGCAACTGGCGACCACCATCGCCCGCCACGCGCCGCTGGCGCTCCGGGCGGCGAAACAGTCGCTGCGCCTGTCGCAGGAGGTGAGCCTGCAGGCCGGTCTCCAGCAGGAGCGCCAGCTGTTCACCCTGCTGAGCGCCACCGAAGACCGCCGCGAAGGCATCGACGCCTTCTTACAAAAACGTACCCCGGACTTTAAAGGACGCTAATCGTGGAAGCTTTCATTCTCAGCGCAGTGGAACAGGGCGTCATGACCATTACCCTCAATCGCCCGGACCGCCTCAACAGTTTTAACGACCTGATGCATCAACAGCTGGCGGAATGCCTGAAGCAGGCCGAGCGCGACGACGGCGTGCGTTGCCTGCTGATCACCGGCGCCGGCCGCGGCTTTTGCGCCGGCCAGGATTTGAACGACCGCAACGTCGACCCCAGCGGCCCGCCGCCGGATCTCGGCCTGTCGGTGGAACGCTTTTACAACCCGTTAGTGCGTCGTCTGGCGGCGCTGCCGAAACCGGTGATTTGCGCGGTCAACGGCGTAGCCGCTGGCGCAGGGGCCACCCTGGCGCTGGGCTGCGATATCGTGCTGGCCGCGCGTTCGGCCAAGTTTGTGATGGCCTTCAGCAAGCTCGGGCTGGTGCCGGACTGCGGCGGCAGCTGGTTCCTGCCGCGGGTGGCCGGCCGCGCGCGCGCCCTGGGGCTGGCGCTGCTGGGCGATAGCCTCAGCGCGGAACAGGCCGCGCAGTGGGGGATTATCTGGCAGCTGGTGGATGATGCCGAACTGGCGGACACCAGTCTGCAGCTGGCGCGCCATCTGGCGGCTCAGCCGACGTTGGGTCTTGGGTTGATTAAAAAGGCGCTGCTGGCGGCGGAAACCAACGGTCTCGACGCGCAGCTGGACCTGGAGCGCGATTATCAACGCCTCGCCGGGCGCAGCGATGATTACCGCGAAGGGGTCAGCGCATTTCTGGCCAAACGGCCACCACTGTTCAGCGGGAAATAGATGATGACGACATCCATAGCCAACGTGGCGGTGATCGGCAGCGGCACCATGGGGGCCGGCATCGCCGAAGTGGCGGCTGCCGCCGGGCATCCGGTGCTGATTTACGACATCGATCATCAGGCCATCGCCCGGGCGATAGAGGGTATTGCCAGGCGGCTCGCCTCACGGGTCGAGCGCGGCAAACTGGCATCAGAGCAGGCCGACGCGCTGCTGGCACGCCTGCATCCGGCCCACGATTTAGCCGCGCTGGCCGACGCAGATTTAGTGATCGAAGCGGCCTCTGAACGCCTGGAGGTAAAAACGGCGCTGTTCGCGCAGCTGGCGACGATCTGCGCGCCGTCAACGTTACTCACCAGCAACACCTCGTCGATTTCGATTACCGCCATCGCCGCCGGGGTAAAGCATCCCGAACGCGTCGCCGGGCTGCACTTCTTTAATCCGGCGCCGGTCATGAAGCTGGTGGAGGTCGTCAGCGGCCTGGCGACGTCTGCGGAAGTGGTGGAGCAGCTGTGCCAGTGCGTGAGTGGCTGGGGGAAACGGCCGGTGCGCTGCCGCTCGACGCCCGGCTTTATCGTTAACCGCGTGGCGCGCCCATTCTACGCCGAAGCCTGGCGGGCGCTGGAGGAGCAGGTGGCCGCCCCGGAGGTTATCGATGCCGCTTTGCGTGACGGCGGCGGTTTCCCGATGGGGCCCCTGGCGCTGACGGACCTGATTGGCCAGGACGTTAACTTCGCCGTGACCTGCTCGGTATTTAACGCTTTCTGGCAGGACCGCCGCTACCTGCCATCGCTACTCCAGCAAGAGCTGGCGCTGGCCGGGCGGCTGGGCAAAAAGAGCGGCCATGGCGTCTATCGCTGGCCTGTGGAAGTCAGGACGGCGGCGGCGCTGCCGCCGGTTGCCCATGGCGCTCAATCCGTCATCACTATAAGTGACAGTGTCACTGAGCTGGACGAGCTGCTGTTGCTGGAGACCGAAGGCGAGACTGCCCTGGCGCTGAGCGTTAAGCATCGCCGTCCGGTGGTGGTGTATGACCTGTGCGCCAGCGATACGGTGGTGCTGGCCGCAGCGGCGACCAACGCGCCGGCGGCGACGGACAAAGCGGTGCACTACTTCCAGCAGCAGGGCAAGAACGTGCTGCGTATCGCCGATTATCCCGGCCTGCTGGTGTGGCGCACGGTGGCGATGCTGATTAACGAAGCGCTGGATGCACTACAGAAAGGGGTGGCCAGCGCACAGGATATCGATACCGCCATGCGTCTGGGCGTCAATTACCCGCAGGGCCCGCTGGCGTGGGGGGACAGCCTCGGCTGGCGCCGCGTGCTGCGCCTGCTGGAGAACCTACACCACCATTATGGCGAGGAGCGCTATCGCCCCGGCTCCCTGTTGCGCCAGAAGGCGCTGATGGAGAAGCACCATGAGCAATGACGCCTGGCGCAACGCGCGCACGATGTATGAAAAAGATACCTGCGCCAGAACGATGGGGATCGAACTCATCGAGATGGACGACGGTTTTGCGCAGATGACCATGACCGTCTCGCCGGACATGCTGAACGGCCATCAAACCTGCCACGGCGGTCAGCTATTTACCCTTGCCGATACCGCTTTCGCCTACGCCTGTAACAGCCAGGGGCTGGCGGCGGTGGCTTCGGCGGCCAGCATTGATTTTCTCCGCCCGGCGTTTGCCGGCGACCGGCTGATCGCCACCGCCAGAGTCAAACAGCAGGGCAAGCTGACCGGGGTCTACGACATTGAAATTGTTAATCAACAGCAAAAAATTGTGGCCCTCTTTCGCGGCAAATCGCACCGCATCGGCGGCACAATCACAGGAGAAGTGTAATGCGCGAGGCCTTTATTTGTGACGGGATCCGCACGCCGATTGGCCGCTACGGCGGCGCGCTGGCCAGCGTGCGCGCCGACGACCTGGCGGCGATCCCGCTGCGTGCGCTGCTGAGCCGCAACCCCCGGCTTGACCCGACAGCGATCGATGATGTGATTTACGGCTGCGCGAATCAGGCGGGCGAAGATAACCGTAATGTGGCGCATATGGCGACGCTGCTGGCCGGCTACCCGCACACCGTGCCGGGTACCACCCTCAACCGCCTGTGCGGCTCCGGGCTGGACGCCGTCGGTTTTGCCGCCCGGGCGATCAAAGCCGGCGATGCCGATCTGCTGATCGCCGGCGGCGTGGAGTCGATGTCGCGCGCGCCGTTTGTGATGGGGAAGGCCAGCGCGCCGTATCAGCGTCAGGCGGAGTTGTTCGACACCACCATTGGCTGGCGTTTTGTGAACCCGCTCATGGCGCAACACTTCGGAACTGACAGCATGCCGGAAACCGCCGAGAATGTAGCCGAATTGTTAAATATCAGCCGCGCCGATCAGGATGCTTTCGCCTGGCGCAGCCAGCAGCGCACGGCGCAGGCCCAGCGCGACGGCATTCTGGCGCAGGAGATCGTGCCGGTGCAGGTTGTCGGCCGGAAAGGGGCGCTTAGCGACGTGCGCGAGGACGAGCATCCGCGACCGGAAACCACGCTTGAGCAGCTGGCGCAACTGAAAGCGCCGTTCCGTCAAGGCGGCGTCATTACCGCGGGCAATGCTTCCGGCGTTAACGACGGCGCCGCGGCGCTGATCATCGCCAGCGAACAGCAGGCCGCTAGCCAGGGGCTCACGCCGCGGGCGCGGATCGTGGCGATGGCGACGGCGGGCGTCGAGCCGCGCCTGATGGGGCTGGGGCCGGTACCGGCGGTGCGTAAAGTGCTGGAGCGGGCGGGGCTCAATATTAACGATATGGATCTGATTGAGCTGAATGAGGCCTTCGCCGCCCAGGCGCTGGGGGTGCTCAGACAGCTCGGCGTGCCGGACGATGCGGCGCATGTGAATCCCAACGGCGGCGCCATCGCTTTAGGCCATCCGCTGGGCATGAGCGGCGCGCGTCTGGCGCTGAGCGCCAGCCTTGAGCTGCAGCGCCGCGGCGGGCGCTATGCGTTGTGTACGATGTGTATTGGCGTGGGTCAGGGCATCGCCATGATCCTCGAGCGAGTGTGAGCTAATTTACCTGCGAGTACCCTACAATGATAACTACTACAAAATTAGATCCGATTGAAACCGCCTCGCGTGATGAGCTGCAGGCCCTGCAAACCCAGCGTCTGAAGTGGACGCTGAATCATGCGTATAACAATGTGCCAATGTATCGTCGTAAATTCGACGCCGCAGGCGTGCACCCTGACGACTTCCGCGAACTGAGCGACCTGACCAAATTCCCGTGCACCACCAAACAGGATCTGCGCGACAACTATCCCTTCGATACCTTCGCGGTGCCGATGGAGCAGGTGGTGCGTATTCATGCCTCATCCGGCACCACCGGCAAACCGACGGTGGTGGGTTATACGCAAAACGATATTGATCACTGGGCCAATATCGTCGCCCGTTCGCTGCGCGCCGCCGGCGGCACGGCGAAAGATAAAATTCACGTCGCCTACGGCTACGGCCTGTTTACCGGCGGCCTTGGCGCGCACTACGGCGCGGAACGCTTAGGCGCGACGGTGATCCCGATGTCCGGCGGACAGACCGAAAAACAGGCGCAGCTGATCCGCGATTTCCAGCCGGATATGATCATGGTGACGCCCTCATACTGTCTGAATCTGATTGAAGAGCTGGAGCGCCAGATGGCCGGCGATGCCCGCGGCTGTTCATTACGCGTCGGCGTCTTTGGCGCCGAGCCGTGGACCCTGGCGATGCGCGCGGAGATCGAGCGCCGGCTGGGGATCACCGCCCTGGATATTTACGGTCTGTCAGAGGTGATGGGCCCGGGGGTGGCGATGGAGTGTCTGGAAACCGTTGACGGCCCGACCATCTGGGAAGACCACTTCTTCCCGGAAATCGTTAACCCGGACGACGGCACGCCGCTGGCCGATGGCGAACACGGCGAACTGCTGTTCACCACGCTGACCAAAGAGGCGCTGCCGGTGATCCGCTACCGTACCCGCGATCTGACGCGCCTGCTGCCGGGCACTGCGCGCACCATGCGCCGTATGGACCGCATCAGCGGACGCAGCGACGATATGCTGATCATCCGCGGGGTTAACGTCTTCCCGTCGCAGCTGGAAGAAGAGATCCTTAAGTTTGAACACCTGGCGCCGCACTACCAGCTGGAGGTGAATCGCCGCGGCCATCTCGATTCGCTGGCAGTGCGCGTGGAGCTGAAAGAGAGCGGGCTGGCCCTGAGTCACGAACAGCGCTGCCAGATTTGTCACCAGCTGCGCCACCGCATTAAGTCGATGGTCGGGATCTCCACCGATATCACCATCGTCAACTGCGGCAGCATTCCGCGCTCTGAAGGCAAAGCCTGTCGCGTATTCGACCTGCGTAAAGCGGTGGTCAGCGGTTAATTCTCTCCCCGATAACCCGGCTGAGGCCTTTACGCCGTAGGCCGGGTATTTCCTGTGCTATGATTCATAAAGGAAAAATATAACAACAGAATGAATCAGATGAGTAAACTCGACGCCTTTATTCAACAAGCGGTGACGGCGACGCCGATCAGCGGCACGTCATTAATCGCCTCGTTGTATGGCGACGCCTTATTACAACGCGGTGGGGAAGTGTGGCTGGGCAGCGTCGCGGCGCTGCTGGAAGGATTAGGCTTCGGCGAGCGTTTCGTCCGCACCGCGCTGTTTCGCCTCAATAAAGAGGAGTGGCTCGATGTCGTCCGTATCGGCCGCCGCAGCTTCTATCGTCTGAGCGACAAAGGGCTGCGCCTGACCCGACGCGCGGAACATAAAATTTATCGCGCGAACGCTCCGGAATGGGACGGCACCTGGCTGCTGCTGCTTTCGGAAGGCCTGGAGAAAAATGTGCTGGCCGACGTCAAAAAGCAGCTGCTGTGGCAGGGGTTTGGCGCGCTGGCGCCGAGTCTGTTAGCCTCGCCGTCGCAAAAGCTGGCGGATGTCCAGTCGCTGCTCCATGAAGCGGGGGTTGCCGAAAACGTCATCTGTTTTGAAGCCCACTCGCCGCTGGCGCTCTCCCGGGCGGCGCTGCGCAGCCGGGTGGAGGAGTGCTGGCATCTCACCGAACAAAACGAGATGTATGAGGCCTTTATCTCGTTATTCCGGCCGTTACTGCCGCTGCTGCGCGACTGCGACCCCGCGGAGTTAACGCCGGAACGCAGCTTTCAGATCCAGCTCCTGCTGATTCATTTCTATCGCCGGGTGGTGCTCAAAGATCCGCTGCTGCCGGAAGAGCTGCTGCCGGCGCACTGGGCGGGGCAAACCGCCCGCCAGCTGTGTATCAATATTTACCAACGGGTGAGTCCCGGCGCGCTGGCGTTCGTCAGCGAGAAAGGTGAAAGCTCGGTCGGCGAGCTTCCCGCGCCGGGCCCGCTCTATTATCAGCGCTTTGGCGGTTTGCCGGGCGCATAAGGAGGTTGCATGCCGATTTATCAGATTGATGGACTGACCCCGGTGGTGCCGGAGGAGAGTTACGTCCACCCGACCGCGGTGTTGATTGGCGACGTGATCCTCGGCAAAGGGGTCTATGTTGGGCCCAACGCCAGCCTGCGCGGCGATTTTGGCCGCATCGTGGTCAAAGACGGGGCCAATATTCAGGACAACTGCGTGATGCACGGCTTCCCCGGCCAGGATACGGTGGTGGAAGAGGACGGACATATCGGCCACGGCGCTATTCTGCACGGCTGCGTGATTGGCCGCAACGCGCTGGTGGGGATGAGCGCGGTGATTATCGACGGGGCGACCATCGGCGAAAACAGCATTGTCGGCGCCTCGGCCTTTGTCAAAGCCAACGCCGAGATGCCCGCCAACCATCTGATCATCGGCAGCCCGGCAAAAGCGATTCGCGTCCTGAGCGAACAGGAGCTGGCGTGGAAAAAGCATGGCACCCGTGAATACCAGGTGCTGGTGGAACGCTGTAAGCAGACGCTGCATCAGGTCGAGCCGTTACGGGAAGTGGAAGAGGGGCGTAAGCGGCTGGAGTTTGATGAAAACCTGCGGCCAAAAACGCAGCGCTAACTTTCCAGGGCAACCCGGAGGGGCTCAGTGGATTAGTGCTCAGCCAGTTCGCGAAAGAACGCCGGGTTGGCCTGGATAACCGCCAGTACTTTTGCTGCCAGGCCTGTCGGGTTGCGCCGCCTGGACTCCCAACTTTTGATAGTATCCACGCTGGTACCCAGCGCTTTTGCCATTTCCGCCTGCGAAACTTTAAGCTGCGTGCGGATGGCTTTCACATCAGCAACTTCATAACGCGTCGCTCGGGCTGGGGCCTTGTAGCCGTCTTTGATCTCAACAGCCTCTTCCAGGGACGCTTTAAGCTCGTCGAAGTAACCCATTTCAAACCTCATTTTTTAGTCGCCGGGTCAGTTTCCTGAGTTCGTTTTTTTCCGCTGCGCTCAGGCTCTCTTTGGTGTGCTTCGGGTAGGCTAAGACGAGATAGATAATCTCGCGGGTTGCCAGAAAATAAATCACCCGCACGCCGCCGCTTTTTCCCTGTGAGCCTGTCGCCATTCTTATTTTCCGTAACCCGCCGGTATCCTGGATAAGATCGCCGAAATCCGGATTGCCTATGAGTTGCCTCTGCAGTGCCCTCAGATCTTCATCGCTGGCCAGCTGTTTTATCTGGCGGGTAAATAGCGACGTTTCGATAAATTCAATGGCATGACACACGAAAACGCTCCTTGCTAAGGTACCATGTAAACCATCGAGTGTACATAGTACGCACTCCTGTTTTTGACCATGACAACGGTTGCCGTCAGCGACCGGGAGTGAGCCAGATTCGCGCGGCGACAGGCATGGTACAGGCTGGTGGCTTAAGGCGTTTGAATGATGTGTGAATTTACGAGGCGGCTCGTAAAAGGGGGATGGGCGAGTGGGAAAAAACACTCCCACCGGGCGGCGGGAGTGGAAATATTAGGCTGCAACCACGCTGTCGATGGCCGCTTTTGCGTCAGACTGCGCTTTGGCCGCGACTTCCGGGCCGTAAGCGATACCTTCGGCGAACACGAAGTTCACGTCGGTGATGCCGATAAAGCCGAGGAAGGTGGACAGGTACGGGGTGACCAGGTCGGTCGGGGTATCTTTATGGATACCACCGCGGCTGGTCACGACGACCGCGCGTTTACCGGTCACCAGACCTTCCGGCCCTTTCTCGGTGTAGCGGAAGGTCACGCCGGCGCGAGCCACCAGGTCAAAATAGTTTTTCAACTGCGTCGGAATGTTGAAGTTGTACATCGGCGCAGCGATAACAATCACATCATTGCCTTTCAGTTCGGCGATCAGCTCGTCGGAAAGGGCCAGCGCTTCCTGCTGACGCGGCGTCAGCGGCGCGTCGCTCGGACGCAGGGCGCCAACCAGTTCACCATCCAGAACCGGGATCGGATTAGCGGCCAGGTCACGCACGGTGATCTCGTCGCCCGGGTGTTTTTCCTGCCATTGTTCAACAAAATAGTCGGAAAGCTGACCAGATTGTGAGTACCCTGCCAGAATACTGGATTTCAGAACTAATACTTTGCTCATGGGTGTTTCCTTTTTTAATGTGATTGACGGGTCAGTGCCCTGGTGCTTGATGACACTGTATTCACAATCGCGCCACAGAGATAGCGCAATATATCGAATCCTATGTTCAGATTTTTTGAACAAGGCACGGATGACACAGATGTGGTACTCTAAGGCAATACTTCAAAAGAGATTTTCCCGGCAGAGCTCTGCCCGATAACGCTATGACAGAACAACAAAAAATCACCTTCCCCCAGCTTTATCAACAGCTCGACGGCCTGATGCTGCGCGACAAAACGCGCTTTGCCCGCCGTCTGCACGGCGTGAAGAAGGTTAAAAATCCTGAATCGCAACAGGCCATCCTCCAGGAGATGGCGCAGGAGATAAGCCAGGCAGCCGGTAAAGTCCTGCTGCGCGAAGCGGCGCGACCGGCCATCACCTATCCGGAAAACCTGCCGGTTAGCCAGAAAAAACAAGAAATTCTCGAGGCGGTACGCGATCACCAGGTGGTGATTGTCGCCGGGGAGACCGGTTCGGGTAAAACCACCCAGCTGCCAAAAATCTGCATGGAGCTGGGCCGCGGGCTGAAAGGGCTGATCGGCCATACCCAGCCGCGTCGTCTCGCCGCGCGAACCGTCGCCAACCGTATCGCCGAGGAGCTGCAAACGGAGCCGGGCGGTTGTATCGGCTATAAGGTCCGCTTTAGCGATCACGTCAGCGACAACACCATGGTCAAGCTGATGACCGACGGTATTCTGCTGGCGGAGATCCAGCAGGATCGCCTGCTGATGCAGTATGACACCATCATTATCGATGAAGCGCACGAGCGCAGCCTGAACATCGACTTCCTGCTCGGTTACCTGAAAGAGCTGCTGCCGCGCCGTCCTGACCTGAAAATCATCATCACCTCGGCGACCATCGACCCGGAACGTTTCTCAAAGCATTTCAATAATGCGCCGATTATCGAAGTCTCCGGGCGGACTTACCCGGTGGAAGTGCGCTACCGGCCGATAGTGGAAGAGGCGGACGATACCGAGCGCGATCAGCTGCAGGCGATCTTTGATGCCGTCGACGAGCTGGGGCGCGAAGGGCCAGGGGATATTCTGATCTTTATGAGCGGCGAGCGGGAGATTCGCGATACCGCCGATGCGCTGAATAAGCTGGATCTGCGCCATACCGAAGTGCTGCCGCTGTACGCCCGCTTGTCCAACAGCGAGCAGAACCGCGTCTTCCAGCCGCACAGCGGACGGCGCATCGTGCTGGCGACCAACGTGGCGGAAACCTCGCTGACCGTGCCGGGCATCAAGTACGTTATCGATCCCGGTACCGCGCGTATCAGCCGCTACAGCTACCGCACCAAGGTGCAGCGCCTGCCGATCGAGCCGGTTTCCCAGGCCTCCGCCAACCAGCGTAAAGGCCGCTGCGGCCGCGTCTCGGAAGGGATCTGTATTCGTCTTTATTCAGAAGACGATTTCCTGTCGCGCCCGGAATTTACCGACCCGGAAATTCTGCGCACCAACCTGGCGTCGGTCATCCTGCAGATGACCGCCCTGGGCTTAGGCGATATCGCCGCCTTCCCGTTCGTTGAAGCGCCGGATAAGCGCAACATTCAGGACGGCGTGCGCCTGCTGGAAGAGCTGGGCGCGATCACCACCGATGAGCAGGCCACCGCCTATAAGCTAACGCCGATGGGCCGCCAGCTCAGCCAGCTGCCGGTGGACCCGCGCCTGGCGCGGATGGTGCTGGAGGCGCAGAAGCACGGCTGCGTGCGGGAAGCGATGATCATCACCTCCGCGCTATCGATTCAGGATCCGCGCGAGCGGCCGATGGATAAGCAGCAGGCCTCCGACGAGAAGCACCGCCGCTTTCACGATAAAGAGTCTGATTTCCTCGCCTTCGTCAATCTGTGGAACTACCTCGGCGAGCAGCAGAAGGCGCTGTCGTCGAATCAGTTCCGCCGCCAGTGCCGGGTCGATTTTCTGAACTATCTGCGCGTGCGCGAGTGGCAGGATATCTACACCCAGCTGCGTCAGGTGGTGAAAGAGCTTGGCCTGCCGATCAACAGCGAACCGGCGGAATACCGCGAGATCCATACTGCGCTGCTGACCGGTCTGCTGTCGCACATCGGCATGAAGGATGCCGATAAACAGGAGTTTACCGGCGCGCGTAACGCCCGCTTCTCCATCTTCCCGGGGTCCGGTCTGTTTAAAAAGCCGCCGAAGTGGACGATGGTGGCGGAACTGGTGGAAACCAGCCGGCTGTGGGGCCGCATTGCCGCCCGCATTGAGCCGGAGTGGGTGGAGCCGGTCGCGCAGCACCTGATCAAACGCTCATACAGTGAGCCGCACTGGGAGCGGGCGCAGGGCGCGGTGATGGCGACGGAAAAGGTCACCGTCTATGGCCTGCCGATCGTTGGCGCACGTAAGGTCAACTACAGCCAGATCGATCCGGCGCTGTGCCGCGAGCTGTTTATCCGCCACGCGCTGGTGGAGGGTGACTGGCAAACGCGCCACGCCTTCTTCCGGGAGAACCTGAAGCTGCGGGCGGAAATCGAAGAGCTGGAGCATAAGTCGCGCCGCCGCGACATTCTGGTGGATGACGAGACCCTGTTCGAATTCTACGACCAGCGCATCAGCCACGACGTCATCTCCGCCCGGCATTTTGACGCCTGGTGGAAGCAGGCCAGCCGCGACACCCCGGATCTGCTCAACTTTGAGAAGAGCATGCTGATTAAGGAAGGGGCGGAGCAGGTCAGCAAACTGGACTATCCGAACTTCTGGCACCAGGGCAATCTGAAGCTGCGTCTGACCTATCAGTTCGAGCCGGGCGCCGACGCCGACGGCGTGACGGTGCATATTCCGCTGCCGCTGCTTAATCAGGTGGAGGAGGCCGGGTTTGAATGGCAGATCCCCGGTCTGCGCCGGGAGCTGATTATCGCCCTGATAAAATCGCTGCCGAAGCCGGTGCGGCGCAATTTCGTCCCGGCGCCCAACTATGCGGAAGCGTTTCTTGGCCGGGCGACGCCGCTGGAGCTGCCGCTGCTCGACTCCCTCGAGCGCGAACTGCGGCGGATGACCGGCGTGACCATCGACCGCGAAGCCTGGCAGTGGGATCAGGTGCCCGATCACCTGAAAATCACTTTCCGGGTGGTGGACGATAAAAACAAGAAGCTGCAGGAAGGGCGCTCGCTGCAGGCGCTGAAAGAGGCACTGAAGGGCAAAGTTCAGGAGACGCTGTCGGCGGTCGCTGATGACGGCATCGAGCAGAGCGGGCTGCATATCTGGAGCTTTGGCACCCTGGCGGAGAGTTACGAACAGAAGCGCGGCAACTATAAGGTAAAAGCCTGGCCGGCGCTGGTGGACGAGCGCGACAGCGTGGCCATCAAACTGTTTGATAATCCACAGGAACAGCAGCAGGCCATGTGGCGCGGTCTGCGTCGCCTGCTGCTGCTTAACATTCCGTCGCCGATTAAGTATCTGCACGAGAAGCTGCCGAACAAAGCCAAGCTCGGGCTCTATTTTAACCCGTACGGCAAAGTGCTGGATCTGATTGACGACTGCATCTCCTGCGGCGTTGATAAGCTTATCGACGAGGCGGGCGGGCCGGTGTGGACGGAAGAGGGCTTTAGCCAGCTGCATGATAAAGTTCGCGCCGAGCTCAACGAGACGGTCGTGGAGATCGCCAAACAGGTCGAGCAGATCCTCACCGCGGTGTTCAATATCAACAAACGGCTGAAAGGCCGGGTGGATATGACCATGGCGCTGGGGCTGTCGGACATCAAAGCGCAGATGGCGGGGCTGGTTTACCGCGGCTTTGTCACCGGCAATGGCTTCCGTCGTCTTGGCGATACGCTGCGCTATCTGCAGGCGATTGAAAAGCGTCTGGAGAAGATGGCTATCGATCCGCACCGCGACCGCGCGCAGATGTTGAAAATCGAGAGCGTGCAGCAGGCGTGGCAGCAGTGGCTGAATAAGCTGCCGCCGAACCGCCGTGAGGACGACGATGTCCGGGAGATCCGCTGGATGATCGAGGAGCTGCGGGTGAGCTTCTTCGCCCAGCAGCTGGGGACCCCGTACCCTATCTCGGACAAACGCGTGCTGCAGGCGATGGAGCAGATTACGCCGTAACCTGGCCGGTTGTCCCCGGTGGCGCTGCGCTTACCGGGGCGACGGGCCAGGCGTCCACGCTTAAGCGTTGACCCACGCCAGGGTAAAGCCGTCCCAGCCTTTCGTGCCCACGGTTTGCAGCGCCGTTGCCGTCAACCGTGGCTCGGCGCCCATCATCTCAATGAACTGACGCACGCCCTGAACGCGCTCGTCGGCGCTCTGTGGGTTGACCACTTCGCCGTCGCGTACCACGTTATCGCCAATAATTAAGGTTCCCGGGCGGGAATAACGCAGCGCCCAGCGCAGATAATGGGGGTTATTCGGCTTATCGGCATCGATGAAGATCAGGTCGAAAGCGGGACATTCGCCAAGCGCCTCCAGAGACTGTAGCGCGGGCCCCTCCCGCAGCGTGACCCGCTGGTCAACCCCCGCCAGCTGCAGATTCTCCCGCGCCACGCGGGCATGATGCGCGTCGGCCTCCAGGGTGAGGAGTTGGCCGTCGGCAGGAAGCTCGCGCGCCATCCAGATGGTGCTATAGCCGCCGAGGGTGCCGATCTCCAGGATCCGCTTAGCCTGGGTAAGCCGTACCAGCAGGGCGAGAAACTGACCCTGATTGGCGGCGACATCGTGTGCCGGGAGCCCGGCACGATGGTTGTTTTCCAGTACCCGATCGAGCACAGGATCGCTGGGAATTAAGGCCTCAATCAAATAATTGTCTACTGCAGACCACTGTTGTTGCATATGACGCTTCCCCATTTAGCTCCCTGATGAGTCAGACCAGCCGCCTCCCAGCGCCCGGTATAGATCGATCTGCGCCAGCAGCAAGTTATTCTTCACCTGTACCACGCTAAGCTGGGTGGAGAACAGCGTTCGCTGGGCATCAAGCACATCCAGATACGAAGAGTAGCCGTTACGGTAGCGGTTCTGCGCAATGCGCAATGTTTCTTCCGCCACCGCCTCCTGCCCCTGCAGTTCGGTCAGCTGTTCGCCGTAGCGGCTAATGGCGTCCAGGCTGTCATTGACCTCTTTAAACGCGCCGCGCACCGTTTTCTCATAGCTGTACAGCGCCTGGTTGCGCTGGGCCATCGAGACATCCACCTGGGCATTTAACGCCTGGCGGTTAAGCAGCGGCGCCAGGATGCTACCGCCAATGCTCCAGAGTCGCAGCGGGTTGTCCAGCAGATCCGGCAGCGTCCGGTCCTGCAGGCTGCCGGTGGCGGTCAGGTTGATAGACGGCAGCAGCTGCGCCTGGGACGAGGCCAGGGTGGCATCGGCGGCGACCAGCTGACGCTGGGCCTGTACGATATCCGGGCGGCGGTTGAGCAAGGTGGACGGCAGCTGCGAGGGCAGACGCAGCGGGGTGAGCCCGGCGAATTCGCCGCGTTTTATCACGCCGGGGTTATCCCCCAGCAGCACGCTGAGGGCGTTTTCCTGCTGCGCAATCTGGTGCTGCAGCGGCGGGATCTGCGCCCGCGTGGAGCGCAGCTCCGAATCCGCCTGCATCAGCTCAAGGCGCGAGGTATACCCGGTTTCATACTGACGTTTGGCCAGGCGCCAGGCGTCTTCCCGCGCCTGGAGCGTCTGCTGCGTGACCCGCAGTTGCTCATCCAGCGACAGCAGCGTCACGTAGCCCACGGCCACCGAGGCGGCGACGCTCAAATTGGCCGCGTCGGCAGCGGCTTTCTGCGCCTCGAGGCTGGCCCCGGCGGCGCTGGCCGCGCTGCGGTTCGCGCCCCAGATATCGACATCATAGCTGGCGGTCAGGCCGCCTTTATACACCGTACTGTGGATCGGCAGGCCGGTGGCGGCGGACTGCGCGCGGGCGCGGGTGCCGGTCAGGCTGGCATCCAGCGAGGGGAAAAGACTGCTGTCGGCGGCATACGCCCGCGCCTGATACTCATTCACCCGCTCGCGGGCGATGAGTACATCGCTGTTATAGCGCAGCGCCCGGTCGACATACTGATTCAGCGCGCTGTCATGAAAATTGCGCCACCATACGCCTTCCACCGGGCTGGCAGGGCCAACGTCGGCCCGCCAGGCGGCAGGGATGGCGAGCGTCGGCTGGGCGCGCTGCACATCGGCGGTCTGACAGCCGACCAGCGCCAGGACGATGGCAAGGGTGACCGGGCGGATCATGGCTGCTTCTCCGCGCGGGTATCAATGGTCACCTGCACCGACATGCCGGGGCGCAGGCGCTCGCTGTTGCGTTGCCCCTCGTTAACCGTGATGCGTACCGGGATGCGCTGGGCGATCTTGACGAAGTTGCCGGTGGCGTTGTCCGGCGAAATGGCGCTGAACTCCACCCCGGTCGCCGGGGAGATACTCTGCACCTTGCCGTGGAAGGTCTCGCCGTTGAGCGCGTCAACGGTGAAGGTAACCGGCTGGCCGATACGCACATCGGCCAGCTGGGTCTCTTTCAGGTTGGCGATCACCCAGTGCTGCGGCGGCACCAGCGAAGTCAGATGGGTTCCGGCGCTGACGTAAGCGCCAAGACGCACCGAAATCTGCCCCAGCTGGCCGCCGGTGGGGGCGATGATCTGCGTATTTTGCAGGTCAATCTGCGCCAGCTCGAGGGCGGCTTTGGCGCTGGCCACGTCGGCCTCCAGTGAATCGCGATTGACGATGGTCGATTCGCGGTCCTGGCGCGACATCTCCAGCGCCGCTTTCGCCTGTTCAATATCCGCTGCCCCCTGGGCGGCGCTGGCGCGGGCGGAATCCCGCTCGCGGATCGACAGCGATCCATCGGCGGTCAGCTCCTGCACCCGTTTTAAATCAGCCTGGATTTTCAGATTCTGCGCGCGGGCGTTCTGCAGCGCGGCTTCATTTTTGGCGATCGTCGCCTCGGCGCTTTTGCGCTGCTGCAGGTTGTTGCGCAGCGCCGCCTCCTTCATCGCCAGGGTGGCCTGGGCCTGGTGCACCCGCTGCTTATAGATGCGATCGTCTATCTGGAACAGCACCTCGCCCGGCTGAACGATGGCGAAATCCTTGACGTTGACGGCAGTGATGTAGCCGTTGACCTGCGGACTGATAAAGGTGGTCTGCCCGCGCACGTAGGCGTTGTCGGTAAACTGGCTATGGCGGGTGAACGGCGGCAGTTGCCAGGCATAGAGGATCACCAGTACACCGACGAGGCCTATCGCCGCGGCGGTAAAAATGGAGACCACGCGAATGTTGTTCCGGGTGTTGGCCTGTTGTTTGGCCGCATCCTGCTGACTCATAACGACTCCAGAGATGAAATGATGATAATTATTTGCTGCCGGTGGCGCGTTTTAAGGCGATACGGGCGGTCAGTCGTAAGCGAATTAAACGCCAGAAAACCCACACTAACGTCCCGGCGGAGATCGCCGCCGTCAGCAGATAGGTGTCATTCCAGGCGAGAATATTGGCCTGCAGCGTCGCGGCGTTTTGCAGCAGGGTGGTGGCCTGGACGTTAAGCAGCGTGCTGTCGCCGATCTGGCTCTGGTACATCTGGCTGTACTGCTGCAGCCGCTCGACGATCAGCGGGTTGAGCGTGGTGATCTGGTCCGCCAGCTGGCTGGAGTGAAATTTCTCCCGCCAGGTCTGGAAGGTGCCGAGTATCGCCGACCCCAGCAGACCGCCGATGTTCTGGCTCATGCCGAACAGCACCGAGAAGCTGACCAGGTTGCGCGGATCGGCGAACACCCCGCCAATGCCGGCGAGCATCGCCGGCGCCAGAAAGAAGGCGCTGCCGAAGCCAAGCAAAAACTGGCTGAACATCAGCTGTTCCGGACGGGTGAGGGCGTTGGACTGGCTGTCGAGCAGCGAGGCCACCATGATCAGCGCCAGGGCGGTGGCGGTCGGCCAGTAGAGCTTCTGCGGGTTAAGCGTCAGGCAGCTGGCGATGATCCCGCACAGAATGCCGGCGAAAATTGACCACGCAAGGTTGGTCATCTGTTCGTTTTGCAGGCCAACGTACTGCAGCCAGCCGATCACCCCGGTATTCTGCTCCGCCAGCACGATGCGGATCAGCAGCATAATCAGACCCAGGCGCAGGATACTGCCGCTGGAGAGCCATTTGGTATTGAGCAGAGGATTGCTGCGGTTATGCTCAAAGGCGATGGCGGCGACGATCAGCACCACCGCCGCGGCCAGCGACCAGCCGATCCACGGCGCTTCGAACCACCACTCGAGCCGTCCCAGCGAGAGCACCGCGCAGACCAGCGCCATGCCGGGGGCCAGCAGGAAGAAGGTAATAAAATCCTTCTTCTCGAACACCTTTTTACGATCGCTCGGCGGCAGCTTCAGGGCGATGACGCAGGCCAGCGACACCAGCGCCAGCCCCAGCTCAAAGAAGTAGAGCCCGCGCCATTCATCGATCTGCAGCAGCTCGGTGGAAAAGAGGCGCGCCAGCGGAATGGCCAGCGACGAGCCGGTGATACCGATAGTCAGCCCTTTCAGGCGGTGGCGTGCGGGCCAGGCCTGCACCTGATAGTAGATCCCCAGCGAGCTGAGCGCCGCGGCCACCATGCCGTGGGCGGCGCGGACCATCATCGCCGAGCTGAGATCGTTGACGAACAGGTGGAAGAAGGTGACCAGCACATAGAGCACCAGAAAGCCTTCGGTAAAGGCGCGCAGCCCGAACTGCTGACGAAATTTCACCAGCAGCAGGTTAATGGAGACGTTGGTCATGACATACACCGCCGGCAGCCAGGCGATCTCCGTCGACCAGGCGGCGAAGGTGCCCTGCAGCAGCTGCAGATTGGCGGTGACCACCGCGTTGCCCAGCGCGCCGGTGAGGCACACCAGCAGTCCGACCACCCCGTAGGCCAGGCGCTTCGCCGGGCTGTGCAGCGGCGTCGATGGCGAGCCGAGCAGGGCCGGTTTTTCATGCGGCGCCCAGTCATGAGGGACGTAGGGGTTACTCTGGCGACGGGGCATTATTTCTTCTCCACTTCGCGCAACAGCTTTTCCAGCACCCGCTGAGTTTGTTCACGCTCCTGCGGCGTGATCGCCGTCAGGATCTCTTCACGCAGATCGTCCGCCACCGTTTTGACCTGCTCGAAGAGGGCCTGCCCCTGGTCGGTGACCACCAGCAGCCGCTTGCGTTTATCGCGGTCGGTGGTGACGCGCTCCACCAGGCCGAGGGCCACCAGGCGGTTGATCAGCGGCACAATGGTCGGGCTCTCCACTCCCAGCTCCTGCGCCAGTTCGCTTTGCGACAGCGGCTGGTGGTGGCGGGCGATGGCGGCGACCGCCACCCAGCTGGCCTGGCTGAGACCGAGGTTTTTCAGCCGACGATTAACCGCCAGCCGCCAGTGATGGGCGGTCAGATATAAAAGATGGGAGAAGTTAAGCTGTCGATGGTCCATAGGTCGTCTGCAAAATCGTTAGAGCTCTAACGAGTTTATGTCTGACAACCGGCGGAATTCAAGGGAAAGGATAAAAAAGGGTTAACGGTGTGTGCGTTTATTGTGGCGACAGGAGGATACCCCCCTCAGGCCATTTACTCATGGAGGATGCTCTTATTCTGCGCCATCACCCAGGTGATAAAAGCGCGCAGGGGCGCGGGAATATGTTTGCGACTCGGATAGTAGACGCAGAAATGATCCGCCGGGTAGCGGTAGCTGGGTAATAAGCGGACCAGACTGCCGGCGTTCAGTTGCGCGGACACCAGCGACTGATAGACAAAGGCGATCCCCAGTCCGCTCTCCGCCGCCTGGATCATCGCCGTATCGGAATCGACGACCAGATCGCCCTTGACGGCGACTTCGCCTGGCTCGCCGTCGGGGCTGATAAATTCCCACCGGTACTTTTCGCCGCTGGGAAAACAGCGGTTGATGCAGCGGAAATTGACCAGCGATTGCGGGGTGTCGGGCGCTCCGGCCTCGTGGAGATAGTCCGGGCTGGCCACCGGGATCAGCGACAGCTTCTCGCCAAAGGGGATGGCAATCATATCTTTGGGCACGTCCCGGGAATAGCGAATGCCAGCGTCAAAACCGGACTCGATAATATTCACTTTCCGATCGGTGGTAAACAGCTCCAGCGTCACGTCAGGATAGGCGGTTTTAAATGCAATAAAATAGCGCTGAAAGAAAAGGTCGAGAACAATGCGCGGTAAATTGACTTTCACCACCCCTTCCGGGGTCAGACGGTGATAATTCAGACTGTCGACCACCCGGCGATAATCATTCACCACCGGCGTCATATTATTAAGAAATTCCTCACCCACCGCGGTTAAAGACAAACTGCGCGTCGAGCGATTGAGCAGGCGCACGCCTAATTTTTCTTCCAGATGATTAATAGCGCTGGTGAGGGCCGGCGGTGAAAGATTTAATGCTCTGGCAGCTTGCCGAAAACTGCCATGTTTCACTATGAGTATTAATATTTCAATTTGTTGCAAATCAGGCAACGTTTTCATTGTTAATTTCCAGCTAACACCGCGTTCGGAATAGATTAATTGTTATCAATGTAAAAGGGAAGTATATATTTAATAACATTCAGCACGTAAGGAAAATAAGGTGAAAACACGTTATCTCGGAAAAGAGAAGTTCCAGGTTTCCGCATTGGGTCTCGGGTGTATGGGAATGAGTTTCGCCTATGGCGGCGCTGAGGAGTCGCAGGCGATAAATACCATCCATGCCGCAGTGGACATGGGGGTGACCTTCCTGGATTCCGCCGAAGTGTATGGGCCTTTTGACAATGAAGTCCTTGTTGGGAAAGCGATTAAAGGCATCCGTGATAAGGTGCAGATTGCCACTAAATTTGGCTTTCGTATTCTGCCGACCGGCCAGGGGCTGGAGCGGATGGCCGGCGTCGACAGCCGTCCGGAACATATTCGCGAGGCGGTGGAAGGGTCGCTGAAGCGGCTGAATATCGAGACCATCGATCTGCTCTATCAGCACCGCGTCGATCCTGCGGTGCCGGTGGAAGAGGTGGTGGGCACCATGGCCGACCTGGTCAAAGAGGGTAAAATTCGCCATATCGGGCTGTCGGAAGTGTCAGCCCAGACGCTGCGCCGGGCCTGCAAGGTGCATCCGATCGCCGCGGTGCAGACGGAATACTCGCTATGGACCCGTGAGCCGGAGGGCGGCATCCTCAAGGCCTGCCGCGAGCTGGGCGTGGGCTTTGTCCCTTACAGTCCGCTGGGCCGCGGCTTCCTGACGGGCCAGATCACCGACCCCGGCGTCTTCGCAGCCGATGATTTTCGTCGCAATCTGCCGCGCTTCCAGGCCGAAACCATGCGCAAAAACCAGCAACTGCTCGACCGTCTGCAGCAGGTCGCCAGCCGCTACGAGGCCACCCTGGCGCAGATGGCCCTCGCCTGGGTGATGAGCAAAGGGGAAGATATCGTGCCGATCCCCGGGGCGCGAAAAATGAACCATCTGCGCGATAATGCCGCTGCGGCCGATATTATGCTCTCCCCTGAGGATATTCTCGCCATCGATCATATTTTCGCTCCCGAAAACGTCGCCGGATTACGCTATAACCAGGGCGACTTTAATTTAATCGATAAATAATCTCCTGAATACGCTCCTCCCGCCGGTCTGGCGGGAGATAAGGTAACTTATGACTATTGCTGTTTCCCGTCCGGCGGGATTGCCTGCGGCGGTGTATGCGCTTTCCGTGGGTTCATTTGGTATTGGCACCACCGAATTTGTGATTATGGGTTTATTACTCGATGTAGCCCATGACTTTCATATATCCATTACGCTCGCCGCCTGGTCTATTACCGCTTATGCCTGTGGGGTGGTGATTGGCGCGCCGCTGCTTACGCCGCTATTAAGCCGTTATCGCAAAAAACCGGCGCTGTTATTTTTAATGATCTTATTTTCCATTGGAAATTTAGGCTGTGCGATCGCCGGTAATATGACCATGCTAATTATTGCCCGGGTAATAACTGCGTTCGCTCACGCCTCGTTCTTCGGAATAAGCTCGGTCTATGCCGCGGAGCTGGCGCCGGTGGATAAACGGGCTTCGGCGGTCTCCGCCGTGTTTCTCGGCGCCACCCTGGCCAATATTCTGGGCGTGCCGCTCGGCGCCTGGGTGGGGCAGTACCTTGGCTGGCGCTATACCTTCTATATGGTCACGCTGATCGGCATTCTCTCCGCCCTGGCGGTGATCGCCCTGGTGCCTGGCCGTCAGGCGCAGCCGTCGGCCCAGAGCCGGATCCGCGATGAGCTGAAGGTGCTCCGTCATCCCGCGGTGCTGCGCAGCCTGCTGATCACCGCCCTCGGGTTCTCCGGCGTCTTCGCCGCCTTCACCTACATCGCGCCGATGCTGAAAACCGTCACCGGGATGAGCGACCACCTTATTCCGCCGGTGCTGATGCTGTTCGGCGTCGGGATGGTCGCCGGGAATCATCTTGGCGGCCGACTGACCGACGGTGGCGTCCGCCGGGCGCTGCTGCTAACTCTCGCCTTGCTGAGCGTCGTCCTGTGTCTTTTTCCGTGGGCGATTCAGACGCTGCCCGGCGCCTGCGCGGCGGTGTTTCTGCTGGGGGCGGCGATGTTCTCCACCATTCCGCCGCTGCAGATGCAGGCGCTGGACAGCAGTGAGAGCGGCAAAAGCATGGTCTCTTCGTGCAATATCGCCGCCTTTAACCTCGGCAATGCCGGCGGCGCCTGGTTTGGCGGGCTGCTGCTCGCCTCCGGCGTTTCTCTCTCTCACATTCCCCTGGCCGGTGCTTGCCTGACCGCCAGCGGATGGGTTATCGCTAGTGTGACGTTGTCACCTTTAAAAGGAAGTCAAGCATGAAGTATCGATATTTAGGTTCCACCGGGCTGTCGGTTTCGGAGCTCTGTTTTGGCGCCATGACGTTTGGCGAGAAAGGGGCCTTTCTCGGCGCGCCGGGGCGCAACTGGTCGGAATTCGGCGTGGTGCCTGAGCAGACGGCCTACGATCTGGTGTACAAAGCGCTGGACGCCGGGATTAACTTTTTTGATACCGCGGACTGTTATAAGAACGGCCAGGGCGAAGAGCTGCTCGGCAACGCGCTGAAGGGAAAACGCCAGCAGGTGATTATCGGCACCAAAGGACGCTGGCAAACCGACCCCAACCCGAACGCGCTGGGGGCGTCGCGCTACCATATCATCAATGCCGTCGAGGCCAGCCTGCAGCGGCTGAAGACCGATTATATCGATATCTATCACCTTCACGGGTTCGATCCGCGCACCGCGCTGGAGGATACCCTGCGCACGCTGGATACGCTGATACGCGCCGGGAAAATTCGCTATATCGGGGTCTCCAACTACGCGGCCTGGCAGCTGGCGAAGGCGCTGGGGATCTCGGAGCGCCTTGGGCTGGAGAAATTCTGCGTCTATCAGGGCTATTACAATATCGCCGCGCGTGAACTGGAGCATGAGATTATCCCGCTCAGCGTCGATCAGAACGTCGGCATCACCGTCTGGAGCCCGCTGGCCGGGGGCTTTCTCACCGGTAAATACCCACGCAATCAGGCGTTTCCCGAGGGCAGTCGCCTGGCGAACGCCACGCCGTTCGAATCCGCGCCGATCGCCAACCGCGAGCAGGCCTGGCAGACCCTGGAGGTGATGCAGGAGATTGCCCGCCAGCGCAACGCCAGCGTCGCGCAGGTGGCGCTCAACTGGCTGCGTACCCGTCCGGGGATTGCTTCGCTGGTGATCGGCGCGACCAAACCAGCCCAGCTGGAGGATAACCTGGCGGCGCTGAACTGGACGCTGAGCGACGAGGAGACGGCGATCCTCAACAGCGTGAGCGAGAAAGAGAAACCATACCCCTACTGGCATATCTGCAATGTCGCCGGCGATCGTCGTCTGGCCGATGATATCTATCCCTAATCACCCTACACCCAGGCAACACGCGTATGCCCCGCACGGGGCATACAGAGAGGCTCGATCGTGAAAAAAGTACTCATTGTTGGCGCCGGCCCGGTAGGGTTAATCATTGGCTGCTATCTGAATAAGTATGGAATTGATTTTGATATCATTGATAAAAATACCCACAGCACCACCTGGTCCAAAGCGCTGAGCGTCAGTCCGGCGACCATTAAAGCCTTCCACGGCTTAGGCCTTGCCGGGGAACTGATCGCCCAGGGAAAGCAGGTTCAGTCAGTCTACGCTTACTATAAAAACCGCAAATTTCTGCATATCGATAACCGCCGACTCGCCACCTGCTACCCCTTTCATGTCAGTATCCCGCAGCCGCGGACGGAGAAGATCCTCGAAACGGCGTTGGCCGACGCCGGGCGGGAGGTCAAACGTGGGCACCAGCTGGTCTCCTGGCGCCGGGAGGGGGAACGCTATCACGTCTCCCTGCTCGACGATGCCCGCCGGGCCTGTTCCGCCGCTTATGACTATATTATCGGCGCCGACGGCGCGGCCAGCACCGTCCGCGAGCTGGCCGGGATCGGCTTTAGCGGTCATGACTATCCGCTGCATTTTGTGATGGCGGACGTGCAATTCGACCGCGCGGCGGCGCTCCCGGGAACCTCCTACCATATTGATGAGCAGGGCTTTTTGATTTTCCTGCCCATGCCGGACAATCAGGTCAGGATCGTGATTAAAAGAGCCGGTCGATTACCTTCGCCGCGTCCGGTGCCTGATCTGCAGGAGATTAACGCCGCGCTGGCGCGGTTCTGTCCCGAGGTTCCTCCGGCGCAGGCGCTGACCTGGTCTTCCAGCGCCAATTTCTATAACCGCATCGCCGATGACAATCTGCAGCATCATATTATGCTGGCGGGAGATGCCTTCCACCTGTTCAGTCCCATTGGCGGGCAGGGGATGAACACCGGCGTCCAGGATGCGGTGAACCTCGCTTGGAAGCTGGCTTTCTATCTGCACGGCGTGGCCACTGACCGACTGCCGGCGTCCTATCGCGCCCAGCGCTTCGCGGCGGTGAGCGGCGTGCTTCGCTCCACCGATCGCGATACCGGCCTGATTGCCGGTCTGGTGCCGAGAAATCATATCGACGGGGTCTACTTTCCGGAGTTCTGCAACCGTCACTACTATCGTCACCAGCTGCCGCTGCAGTACGCCGGTTTCACCGCAACGCAGGCGCAGCACCCGGACGGCCTGGCAGGGCACCATGTTCCCTGGTACGTTTTTGCCTCGCCGCAGGCGATGTTTCGCAACAGCTATGACGTCTTCGCCAGCGGTAAGGTGGTGATCTTTTCCGCCCGCGCCGCTTGTCCTCCTATGTCCCGCCTGAAGCAGGCCGGCTGGTTTATATTCTGCCCCCTCGAACCGGCGGACGAGGCGTTTCTCGAAGCGCTACAGATCGGCCCCGATGACTATGCGGTGGTCAATCCCGATGGCTATGTGGGCTTTACCGGCAGCGAAGCCGGGACACGGCAGTATCTTTCCTCGCTCTACGTAATGGAATAATCATGAACAAAGTCTATATCGTCGCGGCCTGCCGTACGCCGGTGGGGCGCTTTCTTGGCGCCCTGAAAACGGTCTCCGCGGTGGAGCTGGCCGCGCTCACCGTCAGGCACAACCTGCAGCAGGCTGGCATTGACCCGGCGTGGATCGATGAGGTGATCTGCGGCTGCGTCCTTGCCGCCGGGCAGGGGATGGGACCGGCGCGTCAGGTTGCGCTGCGGGCGGGGATCCCGGTGCAAAAGCCGGCTTACACCCTGAATATGATCTGCGGTAGCGGCATGAAAAGCCTGACCGAAGGGGCGATCCATATCCAGAGCGGTTATGCCGACCTGGTGGTCGCCGGCGGAATGGAAAATATGAGTCAGGCGCCGTTTTTGCTGCGGGGAGAGATAAGGGGCGGGATGAAATTCGGCGCGTTCAGCAGTGAGGATGTGATCCAGCGCGACGGATTAACCGATCCGCTGCTGCAGATCCCGATGGGGGAAACGGCGGAGGCCATCGCCGCGCAGGAGCAGATCTCGCGCGCGGCGCAGGACCAGTATGCCCTGGAGAGCCATCACAAAGCCTCCGCCGCCAGCCGCGCCGGCTATTTTGCCGATGAGATGGTGCCGGTGACGGTCAGCGCGAAGCGGGGCGTCAGCACGGTCCGCGAGGATGAGCCGATCCGCCATGATCTTAGCGCCGAGCAGCTGGCGGCGCTGAAGCCGGCCTTTCGCGCCGACGGCAGCGTCACGGCGGGCAATGCCTCCGGGCTGAACGATGGCGCCGCGTCGGTGATCCTCGCGTCGGCGCGCGCCGTTGCCCGCTATGGCCTGCAGCCGCTGGCGGAGATTGTCTCCTTTGGCGAGGGCGGCGTTGACCCGTCCATGATGGGGCTTGGCCCGCTGCCGGCGATAGCGTGCGCCCTGCGCCGCGGGCGTTTTCAGCTCAGCGATATGGCCCGGCTGGAGATCAACGAAGCCTTTGCCGCGCAGGTGCTGGGGGTGGTCAAGGGACTGGCCAGAGCGCATCAGATGACGGAGGAGGAGATTGCTTCCCGGCTGAACGTCCACGGCGGCGCGATCGCCCTCGGCCATCCGCTGGGCAGTTCCGGGACGCGGATTGTGGTCAGCCTGGTGCACGCGCTGCGCCGGGAGAATCAACCGACCGGCCTGGCGTCGCTGTGCATCGGCGGCGGGATGGGGATTGCGTTACTGGTGAAAACGATCTGAGGAGACAAGCGCCATGGAAAAATTAATTGTGGTGGGTGAGAAATTTACCGATTTTGCCCGGCGGCATGAGAATGTGCTGACGGTGAATGAGTTTGAGCGGTTTGTCTGGAGCGGCGAGCTGGCCGGGGTCGATAAAATCGTTATCGGTCAGGGGGTACAGCTCGACGACATCTCCCGCACCATCTGCATTATTCGTCAGCACTATCCGGACACAATGCGCCAGATCGTCAATCTGCAGGATCTCTATTATCAAAACAATCGCGATCATCAGCGGCTGGTACATAAACGTAAAAAAGCGAATATCCTCATCACCTCGCCGGAAAAACGCGATGAGGATAGCTATTGCGCGCGCCTGATCCTGCAGGATGCCTCGGAGCTGCTCTGCGACCACCAGACCGGGCAACATATTCAGGGGATGGTGCTGATCGAGGCGGCGCGGCAGACCATCATCGCCACCACGGAAAAATTCCTGCTGGCGGAGGCCGGCGTGGCGATGGCGGAGAAGTACTTTACCCTGAGCTCGCTGCAGGTGGCCTTTTCCTGCTTTGTTTTTCCGCTGCCGGTGACCATCGTCCTCAACGTGGTGTCGCGCAAAAGTTCAGCCCATGGCCGCTTCACCTGTGAATGCTCGGTGGGGTTTGACCAGACCGGCACCCGCAAAGCGGAAGTTGGCTTTAGCTTCAGCGTCTATGACCTTAACTACATCACTCGCAAAGAGTGCGAGCAGGCGGCGCAGTGCCATCAACATTATCTGGTCAGTATTGAGCAGGGGGACGGGGATGAGCATCGCCTTTTTTGATGTGGATGAAACGCTGATTACCGGCAAAAGTATGTTCCTGTTTCTGCACCGCTATGCCGCGGAATATCCGCTGCAGTGCGGTTTGACGGCCGCGGCGATTGTCCGGCAGCTGCAGGCGCTCAGCGAAGCGGGTCAGCCGCGGGAGGCGATCAACCGCTACTATTACTCGCTGTTTCGCCACGAGTCGCGCCCCCGGGTGCGGGCGGTCGCCGAGCGCCTGTATCGCGAAGGCGGATATGGTTTTCACCGCGAGGTGGCGGCGCGCCTCAGGCAGCATCAGGCTCGGGGGGATGACGTGGTGTTTGTCTCCGGGTCGATGACCGACATTCTCTGGCCGGCGATGGCGGCGCTGGGGGTGGAGCATGCCCTGTGCTCAGAGCCGGTCGTGGTGGAAGACCGCTATACCGGCGAGCTCTGGCGGACCGCCATCGGCGAACACAAGGCGGCGCATGCCCAATGCTATGCGCAGGAAAAGGGTCAGCCGCTGGCGGCATGCTACGCCTTCGGCGATCATATCTCGGATCTGCCGCTGCTCGCCGCGGTCGGCCACCCCTGCGCGGTGAATCCCTCTCCGGGGCTGCTGGCGGAGGCGCAGCGTCGGGGATGGCCAGTGCTGTGGTCCACCGGCGGCTGACGGCGCGACGGCAAAAAAAAGGGGCGGCGCAATGCCACCCCTGATTCACTTCCTGACGGGGATCAGCCCGGGTAGATGCCGCGGTCTTTACGCGCCATCAGGATGCGCTCGCAGGCCACGATATAGGCGGCGGTACGCAGGGTACATTCTTTCTCGGCCGCTTTATCGCAGACGTGAATAATGGCGTCGGTCATGATGCGGTCCATCTTGGCGTTGATCTCCTCTTCGCTCCAGAAGAAGCTGGCCATGTCCTGCACCCACTCAAAGTAGCTGACGGTCACCCCGCCGGCGTTGCAGATAACGTCCGGCACTACGATCACCCCGCGCTCGGCCAGCACATCGTCCGCTTCCGGATAGGTTGGGCCGTTAGCCCCTTCCAGCACCAGTTTGCAGCTCAGCTTCTCAGCGCGCTCGCGGGTGATTTGCCCTTCCAGCGCCGCCGGGATCAGGATGTCCATCGGGGTGGTCCAGAACGCCTCTTTATCGATCTCCTGGGCGCCCGGGAAACCGGCGATCTGCTTTTTCTCCGCCTGCCAGGCGGTGAGGGCGGTCATATCAATCCCGCCTTCGTTGTACAGGGTGGCGGTGTGATCCTGAATGACCACTACGCGGGCGCCGACGCCGGCGAACAGGCGCGCCGCTTCGCTACCGACGTTACCAAAGCCCTGCAGCGCCACTTTAGCGCCTTCAATTTCGATGCCGGCGCGACGGGCCACTTCCCGGCCGGTGACGAACACGCCGCGTCCGGTGGCTTTTTCACGACCGAGGGAGCCGCCGAGGTGGATCGGCTTGCCGGTGACCACGCCGGTGATGGTGGTGCCATGGTTCATGGAGTAGGTGTCCATCATCCATGCCATCACTTTGCCGTTGGTGCCGACGTCCGGCGCCGGAATATCTTTCTGCGGCCCGATGATAATGCCGATTTCGCTGGTATAGCGGCGAGTCAGGCGTTCCAGTTCACCTTCCGACAGCGAGAAGGGGTCGACGCGGATGCCGCCTTTGGCCCCGCCGTAAGGAATATTGACCGCGGCGCACTTAATGGTCATCCAGGCAGAAAGTGCCATGACTTCGTTAAGATCAACATCCGGATGGTAGCGAACACCACCTTTACCCGGCCCACGCGAAAGATTGTGCTGAACGCGATAGCCCTCGAAGTGGCGAATGGTGCCGTCGTCCATCTGCACAGGGATGTCGACGATCAGCGCACGCTTCGGATGGCGCAGGGTTTCCACCCAGTAGGCAAGATCGCCGAGATAAGGCGCGACACGGTCGATCTGGCGCAGGTAGGTGGTCCATGGAGATGTACTACTTTCAGATGCGTAAGATAACTTTTCCATAAGAGTCCTGTTTCTCAGTGTTATTTATGTCGTGTAAAACCGTGGAATAGCTACAGCAGTAAACTCTGTGCAATGAATGGTATCACCAATTTTATAAAGCGGTATTTGACGGCAATTCCGATTTTTAAATTTTTGTTAGAAATTTTATTTTTTAAGTGAATAACTACGCACGAGAACCATCCGCAAGCTGTGCATTTTAATTCACTTTTTATTCACTTAAGTGCATAAGAAAATATTTTTTCTATGTTTTTCATTATCTTGATGATCTTCAAAAAGTGAATAAATTGCGTTTCCCCATATTGACAATCTTATTGTTCACAGGCCAGCATTAGCCCACACAACAACATGGCGTTAACCATGAATTAACAAATACCCGTAAAAAGAATAGGGCTTAACTTTTCTGTGGTGAATATTTTTACCATCGCAGCGGGCGCGCTCGTGCCCAAAATAAGCCGAGGGTCAGGGTTAATGTCGATTGTCCAACGCGGCGGGAGCGTTTTCCGTCGTCTTACGTTCCGGAGATGAATGATGTCAGGCAGTATGACTCGCGAAGATTTTGACGCTTACCTGATTCCCTGTTTTGCCCCCGCGCCGTTTATTCCGGTGAGGGCGGCGGGCTCCCGCGTCTGGGACCAGCAGGGGAAAGAGTATATCGATATGGCCGGCGGCATCGCAGTGAACGCCCTCGGCCATGCCCACCCGGCGCTGGCTGAGGCCCTGCAGGGGCAGCTGGCGAAACTGTGGCATATCGGCAATGGCTATACCAACGAACCGGTGCTGCAGCTGGCGAAAACCCTGGTGCAGTCCACCTTTGCCGACAAGGTGTTCTTCTGCAACTCCGGCGCTGAAGCGAACGAGGCGGCCCTTAAGCTGGCGCGGAAATATGCCCACGATAAGTTCGGCGGTGAAAAAAGCGAAATCATCGCCTTCAACCACGCCTTCCATGGCCGCACGCTGTTCACCGTCTCCGTCGGCGGCCAGCCGAAATATTCCAGCGATTATGCGCCGCTGCCGCAGGGCATTACCCATCTGCCCTATAACGATATCGAGGCGGTCACCGCGGCGATCTCCTCACGTACCTGCGCGGTGATCGTCGAGCCGATTATCGGCGAAGGCGGGGTGATCCCGGCGGACCCGGCGTTCCTCCAGGCGCTGCGCGCCCTCTGCGATCGCCATCACGCCACCCTGATATTCGATGAGGTGCAGACCGGCGCCGGGCGTACCGGCCATCTCTACGCCTACCAGCATTACAACGTCGTCCCGGACATCCTCACCAGCGCCAAAGGGCTGGGGGGCGGCTTCCCGATCGGCGCGATGCTGGCGAAAGAGGCCTGGGCGCAGGTCTTCCAGCCAGGCACCCATGGCACCACCTTCGGCGGTAACCCGCTGGCGGCGACCGTCGCCAACGCCGTGCTGGCCCATCTGGATGCGCCGCTGCTGGCGGGCGTCGGCGAGCGCCATGCGCTGATCGTCGACCAGCTGAATGCCCTCTCTGCCCGCTACGATGCGTTCAGCGCCGTGCGCGGCGCCGGTCTGCTGATCGGCGCCGAGCTGGCCGGACCGCTGCGCGGGAAGGCCAAAACCCTGACCAACCTGGCGGCGGAAGAGGGGGTGATCGCCCTGATTGCCGGTCCGGACGTGCTGCGCTTCGCGCCGGCGCTCAATATCCCGCTGGCGGATATTGCGCAAGCCTTCGTGCGCCTTGATCGCGCCGTTGCCCGCTTAACCCGCTAACCGGGAGGACGGCCTGTGATGCTATTTCGTCCCGTAAGGGAAAACGATCTTGACGACATCGTCCGCCTTGCCGCGCGGGCGGGGGTCGGCATGACCTCTTTACCCCATGATGCCGGGCGCCTGGCCGCCCGGATACGCCGCAGCATTGACACCTTCGCCGGCGCGCTGCCGCGCGGCCAGCAAGGCTTTCTGTTTGTGCTGGAAGACACCGCGCTGGAGCGGGTAGTGGGGGTCAGCGCCATTGAGGTGGCGGTGGGCCTGGACGAGCCCTTTTACAATTTTCGCATTCAGAAAACGGTTCGCGCCTCGAAAGCGCTGGGAGTCTATAAGCCTCAGGAGCTGCTCAATCTGAGCTATGACCACACCGGTCACAGCGAGCTGTGTACGCTGTTTCTCGACCCCGGGTATCAGCGCAACCGCAACGGTCTGCTGCTCTCCAAGGCGCGGTTTTTGTTTATCGCCGCCTTCCGCGAGTGGTTTTCGCCGCACCTGTTTGCCGAACTGCGCGGCTGCAGCGATGAGCAAGGGCAATCGCCGTTCTGGGATGCGCTGGGCCATCACTTCTTCGAGATCCCGTTCGCCGATGCCGACCGGCTGACCGGCACCGGCATGAAAACCTTTATTGCCGAGCTGATGCCGGCGTACCCGATCTATATCTCGCTGCTGCCGGAGAATGCCCGTCAGGTCATCGGTCAGGTGCATCCCAACACCGCCCCGGCGCGGGCGATCCTCGAGAAAGAGGGGTTCAGCTGGCGCGGCTCGGTGGATATTTTCGATGCCGGTCCGGTGCTGGAGGCGGAGACCGATCAGATCCGCGCCGTGCGCGACTGCCAGTGCCTGCCGGCTCAGCAGCTGACGGGCACGCTGTCGGCGCCGACGCTGGTCGCCAACGGTCAGTTCGACAATTTTCGGGCGCTGCTGGTGGCCCACGAAGAGCAGGTCTCACTGGACGCCGCCGCGCTGGATGCGCTGCAGGTCACTGAAACCGACCGCGTTTACACGGTAACCCTGAACCCAGAGGAAAACAGATCATGGCGGTAAAAGCACAGTTCATAGCCGGGCAGTGGCAGCCGGGCAGCGGCGCTACGATGAGTAAACTGGCCCCGGAGGATCAATCTCTGCTGTGGCAGGCGGCCAGCGCGGGGGCCGACGACGTCCAGGCGGCCTGCGCCGCGGCGCGGGCGGCGTTTTATCCCTGGTCGCACCGCCCGCTGGCCGAGCGTATTGACGTCGTCCAGCGTTTCGCCGCGCTGCTGGAGACGCACAAAGAGGCGCTGGCGACCCTGATTTCCCGGGAGACCAGCAAGCCGCTGTGGGAGACCCGCACCGAAGTGCAGGCGATGATCGGCAAAGCCGCCATCTCCGTCGAGGCCTATCACCAGCGGACAGGCTTTCACGAGTCGACCCTGCCGGACGGTAAAGCGCAGCTGCGCCACAAGCCGCACGGCGTGATGGCGGTCTTCGGTCCCTACAACTTCCCGGGCCATCTGCCCAACGGGCATATCATTCCGGCGCTGATCGCCGGTAACACCGTGGTGTTTAAACCCAGCGAGCTGACGCCGGCCACTGCGGAACTGACGGTCCAGCTGTGGCAGCAGGCGGGCGTCCCCGACGGGGTGATTAACCTGCTGCAGGGCGGGAAAGCCACCGGCCAGGCGCTGCTGGAAAACCGCGATATCGACGGCGTGCTGTTCACCGGCAGCGCGGCGGCGGGTTTCCACTTCCATCGCTACTTCGGCGGTCAGCCGGAGAAGATGCTGGCCCTCGAGATGGGCGGCAACAACGCGCTGATCGTGGCCGACGTGGCCGATGTCGATGCGGCGCTGCATGTGATTATCCAGTCGGCGTTTATCTCCGCCGGACAGCGCTGCACCTGCGCGCGCCGGCTGATCGTTCAGCGCGGCGAGCAGGGGGATGCGCTGCTGCGGCGACTGGTGGAGGCCAGCGCGCAGATCCGCGCCGGGAAATGGGATGACCAGCCGGCGCCGTTTATGGGCGGGGTGATTTCCCTTGAGGCGGCGCAGAACATGCTGGCGGCGCAGCAGAAACTGGAGGCGCTCGGCGGCAAGGTGCTGCTGCGTATGCGCCAGCCCGACCCGCACTCCACGGTGCTGACCCCGGGGATCGTCGACGTCACCGGTATCGAGGTGCCGGATGAAGAGTACTTTGGTCCGCTGCTGACGGTTATCCGTTACGACGACTTCCCGGAGGCGATTCGCCTCGCCAACCAGACCCGCTATGGCCTGGCCGTGGGGCTGATCTCCCGCGATGCGGCGCAGTTTGACCAGCTGGCGGACGAGGCGCGAGCCGGGATCGTCAACTGGAACAAGCCGCTGACCGGCGCTTCCAGTAAAGCGCCGTTTGGCGGGGTGGGCGCCTCCGGCAACCACCGGGCGGCAGCGTGGTACGCCGCCGATTACTGTGCCTGGCCGATGGCCTCTCTGGTCAGCGACACGCTGACGCTTCCGGCGAACGTATCGCCGGGCCTGCCATTCTGATAACGGATCCTGTGAGGACATATGTCTGGTTTTGAAGCTAACTTTGATGGCCTGGTCGGCCCGACGCACCACTACGCCGGACTCTCCGTCGGCAATGAAGCCTCGCAAAATAACCGCGATGGTCTCTCTAACCCGAAAAAGGCCGCGCTGCAGGGGCTGTATAAAATGAAAGCCCTGGCCGATCGCGGATTCGTGCAGGGGATCCTGCCGCCGCAGCCGCGGCCGAACCTGCGCCTGCTGCGCGACCTGGGATTCGAGGGCAGCGATGAGCAGGTCATCCGCCAGGCGGCCCAGGCGGCGCCGCAGCTGCTCTCCGCCTTCAGCTCCGCCTCGTCGATGTGGACCGCCAACGCGGCGACCGTTTCGCCGTCGGCGGACAGCGCCGATGGCAAAGTCCATTTCACTGTCGCCAACCTGAACAATAAGCTGCACCGCATGCAGGAGGCGCCCACCACCTCGGCGATCCTGCGCGCCACCTTCGCCGATCCGCGCTTCTTCGCCCACCACGCGGCGCTGCCGCAGCATGGCGACCTCGGCGACGAAGGGGCGGCCAACCATAACCGCTTCTGCCGGGAGTACGATCGACAGGGCGTGCAGCTGTTTGTCTACGGTCGACGCGCCAGCGGCGGCATCGCCCCGGTGAAGTATCCGGCGCGGCAGACCCTGGAGGCCAGCGAAGCGGTGGCCCGTCTGCACCAGCTGGATCCGCGCTATACGGTGTTTGCCCAGCAGGCGCCGCAGGCTATCGATCGCGGCGTGTTTCATAACGACGTTATCGCGGTCAGCAATCGCCATGTGCTGTTCCACCATCAGCAGGCGTTTGTCGATCAGTCGACAGTATTGGCGACGCTGCGGGCAAAAAGCGACCGTCTCGATATCCCGTTTACCAGCGTGGAAGTGCCGGACGAGCGGGTGTCGCTCGATGACGCCGTGGCCTCCTATCTGTTCAACAGCCAACTGCTGAGCAAACCCGACGGCAAGATGCTGATCGTGGTGCCAGAGGAGTGCCGGCAGCGGGAAAACGTCTGGCGCTACCTGGGCGACCTGGCGGCTGACAGCGCCTCGCCGATCGATGAAGTGGCGGTTTTTGACCTGCGGGAAAGCATGCGCAACGGCGGCGGCCCGGCCTGCCTGCGGCTGCGGGTGGTGCTCAACGAGGCGGAGCGCGACGCGGTCAACGCCCACAGCCTGATGAACGACGAGCGTTACCAGCAGCTGACGGCGTGGGTGGAAAAACACTACCGTGACCGGCTGCACGCCCGCGATCTGGCGGACCCGCAGCTGCTGCGCGAGGTTTATCAGGCGCTGGATGAGCTGACGCAGATCCTGCGTCTGGGCCCTGTCTATGATTTTCAGCGTTAAGGAGCGGCAGATGGAGCATCTGGTTAACGATTTACTGCACTGCCGCCTGCAGGAGTGGACCTTTCCGGCGGACATCGAGGCCCGCTGGCTGGGCGAGGGCATCCTGCAGCTGCTGCCGTCCACGCCGTGGCGTCAGGCGACGATCCTCTCCGCTGGCGTTCATGGCAATGAGACCGCGCCGACCGAGCTGCTGCTGCAGCTTACCCACGATCTGAGCCAGGGGCGGCAGCCGCTCACCCAGGCGCTGCTGATCGTCTTTGGTAACCTGCCGGCGATCCGCGCCGCGCGTCGCTATCTGCACAACGACCTCAATCGCCTGTTCGGCGGTCGCCATCTGGCGGTCTCCCCGGGCAATGAGTCGCGGCGGGCTTTTGCCCTCGAGCAGGCGGTGCAGGCCTTCTATCGCGCCGCCGACGCGGCGGGGCCGGTCAGCCGCAGTCATCTCGATATGCATACCGCCATTCGCGGGTCGCTGTATCGCCAGTTTGCGCTGCTCCCGGCTCACGCGGAGGATTTTTCGCCCGGCTTCTACCAGCTGCTGCAGGCCAGCGGGATGGACGCCATCGTGCGCCATACCGAAGCGGGCGGCACCTTCACTCATTTCACCTGCGAAAAGTTCGCCGCGCAAAGCGCCACCCTTGAGCTGGGAAAAGTGATGCCGTTCGGCGCCAACGATCTCAGCCTGTTCGCCGCCGCCGACGCGGCGATCCGGGCCTGGATTTCTGACGCGCCGCTGCCCCCGCGCGACAAAGCGCCGGTGGATTACTTCCTGGTCGAGGAGAGCATCATCAAGCGCGAAGGGGAATTTACGCTCAATCTGGCGGCCAACGTCGAGAACTTCACCGCGCTCCCGGCAGGGTATGAGATCGCCCGCCAGGCAGAGAAACGGTGGGTGGTGCAGGCCCGGGCCCCCTATATCCTCTTTCCCAATGCCGGGGTCGCCACCGGCCAGCGCGCCGGGCTGCTGCTCCGCGCCGCGGCGCTTCGCCTCCCGCAACCAGCCTGAGGAAACACCATGACTGAACATCAACATCAGGCGCCATCTGCCGCCGGAGGTGAAGGCGCGTCACAGCTTAAGCGCGGGCTTGGCGCCCGCCATATCCAGATGATCGCCCTCGGCGGCGCCATCGGCACCGGGCTGTTTATGGGGGCAGGGCGCAACATCGCCGTCGCCGGCACCTCGATTCTGGTTATCTATGTGCTGGTCGGGTTCTTTACCTATATGGTAATGCGGGCGATGGGGGAGCTGCTGCTCACCCGCCATGACTACCGCTCGTTTGCCGACTTTGTCGGCGAGTATCTCGGACCGCAGGCCAGCTTTTATCTCGGCTGGACCTACTGGCTGAGCTGGGTGGTGACCTGTATCGCCGACGTGGTGGTGTGCGGGAGCTATATGCAGTACTGGTTCCCCGAGCTGTCGGCGTGGATGCCGGCCCTCAGCATGCTGGCTATCCTGTTTCTGCTCAACCTGCTGTCGGTGAAAATGTTTGGCGAGGCGGAGTTCTGGTTCGCCCTGATCAAGGTGATCACCATTATCGCCCTGATCGCCACCGGCGGCTGGATGATTGCCACCGGCTGGACCTCTCCGGACGGCGTGACGGCTTCTCTGAGCCATCTCACCGACCCGACGGCCTTTATGCCTCACGGTATCACCGGCTTTTTCGCCGGCTTCCAGATAGCGATCTTCTCCTTTACCGGCATCGAACTGCTGGGGACGATGACGGCGGAGACCCGCGATCCACAGCGCATTTTGCCCAAGGCGATCAATGCCCTGCCGCTGCGGATTATCATCTTCTATCTGCTGTCGATGGTGGTGATCATCGCTGTCGCCTCCTGGCCGGGAGTGTCGGCGGAGACCAGCCCCTTCGTGACGCTGTTTGCCAAAGCCGGGCTGCCCGCGGCGGCGGCGGTGATTAACTTCGTGGCGCTGACCTCGGCGATGTCCTCGGCCAACAGCGGGGTCTTCTCCAGCACCCGCATGCTGTACGGCCTGTCGGTGGAGAAGCATGCGCACTGGCAGTTCCGCATTCTGTCGCGCAGCACCCGCATCCCGGTGCGCAGCCTGCTGTTTTCCTGCTTCTGTATGCTGATCGGTACGCTGCTGCTGTTCCTGGTGCCGAATGTGATGACCCTGTTTACCATCGTCTCGACCCTGGCGGCGATTATGGTGGTGTTCAGCTGGGGGATGATCCTCATGGCCTATCTGGTTTATCGCCGTCAGCGTCCGGACCTGCACGCCGGTTCGATCTTTAAGATGCCCTTTGGCGTGGCGATGAGCTGGGTGAGCCTGCTGTTCTTCGCGTTCGCCATCTTCATCATGATCTTTGACCCGGACACGCTGCTGGCGCTGCTGGCTTCTCCGCTGTGGTTTATCGCGCTGTGGGCCTTCTGGAAGCTGAAACAGCGGCGCGAGGGGCAGCTTCAGCTGGACAATCAGAGCGCCTGACACCCGCCGGCCCTGGCGGCCGGCTACAAGTCGTCTTAACCGTTGTTCTCGTTTGTCTGCCCGGTGGCGGCTGGCGCCTTACCGGGCCTGGATGCTTACCGGGCCCGGAAGGGTGCAGTTTCACCCGCGGTATGATCCCCCCGTAGGCCCGCGCAAGCGCAGCGCCGCCGGGCAGGATGGTCGGCTTCGCAGCAGCTTTACTGCCCGGTGGCGGCTGGCGCCTTACCGGGCCTACTGTCTTACTGAGCCTGGGATGAGCGGTTTCCCACGTGGCGCGATCTCCCTGTAGGCCCGCGCAAGCGCAGCGCCGCCGGGCAGGATAGTCGACCTGGACCGGCTGCGGTTAGGCGCTTTCCGCCCGGGGGCGCGCCGCGCCTGGGACGGATTTCATCCGGCTGGCGCAGAATATCGCCAGCAGCGAAATCGCCACCGTAACGCCCAGGTAGACGGCCACCGGTCGCCAGTCACCATCGTATTTCGCCAGCAGACCGGTGGCGATAAGCGGTGCGGTGCCCCCGGCCAGCGCGGCGCCCAGCTGGTAACCCAGGGTGATCCCGGTGTAGCGCACATTGGCGCTGAAAATCTCTGAGCACAGGGTACCCAGCACCGCGGTCACCGGCGCCCACAGGATGCCGAAGGCAACGATCGTCGCCAGCATAATGCCCCAGCTGGTGCCGGTGTCGAGCAGCAGGAACCACGGAACGATAAACAGCCCCAGCAGCACCACGCTCAGGGTGTACATCTTTTGCCGGCCCACCTTGTCGGACAGCAGCCCCATCAGCGGGATCATCACGGTGGCCACCAGCGCGCCGAGGGTGACGGATTCCAGCGCCTGCGACTTCTGATAGCTCAGGGTGGTAGTGGCGTAGCTGACCACAAAGGTAGAGAAGATATAGAAGGGGGCGGTCTCCACCACTTTCAGACCCGCGGCGATCAGCACCTCCCGCCAGTGGTGTTTGAGCGTCACGCGCAGCGGAGCCTTCGCCACCTGGCCAGACTGTTTCACCTGCTTAAAGGCGGGCGTTTCGTCGATATCTTTGCGGATCCACAGGCCGAGGAAAACGAGGACGGAGCTGAGCAGGAACGGAATGCGCCAGCCCCAGGCAAGAAACTGCGCCTCATCGAACAGGGTCATCAGCGAGACGATAAAGGTCGCCATCAGCATGCCGATGGTCACGCCGGCCTGAGGAATACTGCCGAAAAAGCCTTTCCGCTTTTCCGGGGCGTATTCGTAGGCCAGCAGCAGCGCGCCGCCCCATTCGCCGCCGATACCCATGCCCTGAATAATGCGCAGGGTAATCAGCAGGGCGGGCGCCCACAGGCCCACCATTTCGTAGGTGGGCAGCAGGCCAATGGCCACCGTGGCGCTGCCCATCAGCGACAGGGTCAGCACCAGCGTCTTCTTGCGACCGATGCGATCGCCGATGTGGGCGAAAATGACCCCGCCGATGGGGCGGATAAAAAAGGTGAGCGAAAAGGAGAGCCAGGAGAGGATCAGGCCGATGACCGGGTCGACCATCGGAAAGAAGATTTTGTTAAACACCAGCGCGGCGGCGGTGCCATAGAGAAAATAATCAAACCATTCGATGGCGCTGCCGGTCAGGCTCGCGATCAGGACCTTCTTGTTTTTCTGCAGAATGGATGCAGTGTTGCTTTCTGGATTGCTCATTACGAAACGTTCTCCCGCCACGGTAAAAGGTCAGGTGTCACTCTGTGCGTGCAGGGTGCAACCTGATGTGAAAAGGTTGTTTAATTGTTAAGCAACTTAGAGTTGATGGTTACAATTGGCAAGTTATCCCTCGGCAACGCGGGCGAGAAAACGCGCTTTTGTCTGGTGTAACCGCGAGGTAAATTTTTATTTTCCACCTGTTTTTGCTGTTTTTTGTTATTTTCATGGTCAGTTATTCAGGTGCAACCTGTGTGTTTTTAGATGTTTCTTGTTATTTCAAAATGGTTACAAATCGACGTCGCTTTGCGCCCCGGCAGGCGGCGTTTATGATGGCCGGACTATCCTCTCTGCGCGGCTGAGAGGTGATTAAGGAGATCAGAATGGCAGAACAATTTCCCCCGCTGTCGGCGACGACGCTGGCGGCGGCAAACCTGACTGGCGGCTGGCTGGCGCAGAACGATCTGGCGACGCTGACCGCGCCGCCGGCAGTGGATGTGGTGGTGCTGGCTGGCAATGCCGTGATCCCCACCATCGACGCCGCCTGCCGGCTGGCGAAGGAGCAGGAGGTTCCGCTGCTGATCAGCGGCGGCATAGGACACTCCACCGGTTTTCTGTATGAGGCGGTGCGCGAGGATCCCCGCTACCGTTCGCTCGCGGTGGAGGGCCGCCCGGAGGCGCATATTCTGGCGGATATTGCGCATGACTTCTGGCACATTCCTCGCCCGCGGCTGGTGGTGGAGGATCGGTCGACCAACTGCGGGGAAAACGCGCGCTTTACCCGCACAATGCTGGAGAGCCGGGGGATCCCCCATCGTCGCGGGATCGTCATTCAGGACCCCACCATGCAGCGGCGGACGATGGCCACCTTCGCCCGCGTCTGGCAGGGGGCGACGACGCCGCCGCAGTGGCTGAGCTTTCCCGGCTGCTCGCCGGTGCTGGAGCAGACCGACGGCCAGCTGGGGTTCGCGGGCGGCGGGGCGGGGCTGTGGCCGGTGACCCGCTACCTCGCGCTGCTGCTGGGCGAGCTGCCGCGCCTGCAGGATTCCCCTGAAGGGTACGGTCCGCGGGGGAAAGACTTTATCAGCCACGTGACCTTCCCGCCGGCGATCCTCGACGCCTGGCGACAGCTGCGGGAGGATGACCGGCTTGCCGGGGCGCTGCAGGCCCGCCTCCTCGGCTGAAAAATGCCCGTTTGCGGCAGATTTATCGCAAACGGGCAATTTGTGTTATTGAAATGTAACCTCAACCGGGCATTTTAGGCCCGGTTTTATGAATCAGCTCACAGAAATGCGCCAACGTGCTGCAAATCCACGGCTTATCCGCCCGATATTTAACAAAAAAATCACCTGTTAAATACAAATGCACCACAGGAGCAGCCATGACAGCACCCGTTCAACACCCAATGTATATTGATGGCCAGTTCGTTACCGGTCGCGGCGACGGCTGGATCGACGTGCTTAACCCGGCGACTGAAGCGCTGCTGTCGCGGATCCCGGACGGGACCGCGGAAGAGGCGCGACTGGCGATTGACGCCGCAGAGCGCGCCCAGCCGGCCTGGGAGGCGCTGCCGGCCATTGAGCGCGCGGGCTGGCTGCGCAAAATTGCCGCTGGCATTCGTCAGCGTGCCGACGACATCGCCGGGCTGATCGTCGCTGAAGGGGGCAAGATCCAGCAGCTGGCGGCGGTGGAGGTTGCGTTTACCGCCGACTATCTCGACTACATGGCCGAATGGGCGCGGCGGTATGAAGGGGAGATCGTGCAGAGCGACCGTCCCGGGGAGAATATTCTCGTCTTCAAACGCGCGCTGGGGGTGACCACCGGGATCCTGCCGTGGAACTTCCCGTTCTTTCTTATCGCCCGCAAGCTGGCGCCGGCGCTGATCACCGGCAACACTATCGTCATTAAGCCCAGCGAATTCACGCCCAACAACGCCATCGCTTTCGCCGAGATCGTCCACCAGGTTGGGCTGCCGAAAGGGGTCTTTAACCTGGTGCTCGGCCGTGGGGAAACCGTCGGCCAGGAGCTGGCCGGCAATCCGAAGGTGGCGATGGTCAGCATGACGGGCAGCGTAGCGGCGGGGGAGAAAATCATGGCCGCCGCGGCAAAAAATATCACCAAAGTGTGCCTCGAGCTCGGCGGCAAAGCGCCGGCCATCGTCATGGACGATGCGGATCTGGAGCTGGCGGTGAAGGCGGTGGTGGACTCGCGGGTGATCAACACCGGGCAGGTGTGCAACTGCGTCGAGCGGGTCTATGTTCAGCAGGGGATTTACGATCGCTTCGTCAACCGCCTCGGCGAGGCGATGAAGGCTGTGCAGTTTGGCGACCCGGCGGCGCGGGATGACATCGCCATGGGGCCGCTGATTAACGCCGCCGCGCGGGATCAGGTGGCGCGCAAAGTGGCAAAGGCGGTGGCGCAGGGGGCGCGGGTCGCGCTGGGCGGTCAGCCGCAGGAGGGGAAAGGCTATTTTTATCCGCCGACCCTGCTGCTGGATGTGCGTCAGGAGATGGATATTATCCATGAGGAAACCTTCGGGCCGGTGCTGCCGGTGGTGGCGTTTTCGACGCTCGATGAAGCGCTGGCGATGGCCAATGACAGCGATTATGGCCTGACCTCTTCGATCTACACCCGCGATCTTAATGTGGCGATGAAGGCGATTAAGGGGCTGAAATTCGGCGAAACCTATATCAACCGCGAGAACTTTGAGGCGATGCAGGGATTCCACGCCGGCTGGCGTAAATCGGGGATCGGCGGCGCAGATGGCCGCCATGGCCTGAATGAGTACCTGCAGACTCAGGTGGTCTATCTGCAGGCCTGAGGCGCTCAATGCAGAATCGGCGGGCAGCGCAGGCTGTCCGCCGTTCACTTAGCGGGCAAATTTCTCCAGCACGCGGATCAGCTGGGTGACAAAGCCGTATTCGTTATCGTACCAGGCGACGGTTTTCACCAGCTGTACGCCGCCGGCCTCCACAATCTCCAGCTGGGTGGCATCGTAGATTGAACCGAAATGGCTGCCGATGATATCGGAAGAGACAATCTCTTCTTCGGTGTAGCCAAAGGATTCATTGCCCTCTGCTGCCTGCTTCATCGCCTGATTGACCTCATCCGCAGTCACCTTTTTCTCCAGCACCGACACCAGCTCCGTCACTGAGCCGGTTTTGGTCGGTACGCGCTGGGCATGGCCTTTCAGCTTCCCGCTCAGGGCGGGGATCACCAGGCCGATAGCCTTGGCCGCGCCGGTAGTGTGCGGGATGACGTTTTCCGCCGCCGCCCTGGAGGCGCGCAGATCTTTACCGCGCGGCCCGTCCACCAGCGACTGGGTGCCGGTATAGGCGTGGATAGTGGTCATGGTGCCTACGGTGATGCCGAAGGCATCCTGCAGGACTTTGGCCATCGGCGCCAGGCAGTTGGTGGTGCAGGAGGCGACGGAGATGATGGTGTCATCCGGCGTCAGGGTGTCATCGTTGACGTTATAGACGATGGTTTTCATCTCGCCGGCGGGGGCGGAAATCAGCACCTTGCGCGCGCCGGCCTGGAGATGGGCCTGCGATTTCTCTGCCGAGGTGTAGAACCCGGTACACTCCACAATCACTTCCGCGCCCGCCGCCTGCCACGGAATATGCTGCGCCTCTTTTTCGGCATACACGGTGATGGTCTTACCGTTGACGATCAGCGCATCTTCCGTGAAGTCGACGCTCCACGGGAAGGGGCCGTAGTTTGAATCATGCTTTAGCAGGTAGGCCAGTACTTTTGGCGAGGTGAGGTCGTTGATAGCCACCACCTCGAGGCTGCTGTCGACTTCTAATAAACGGCGTAACACCAGACGTCCGATACGACCAAATCCATTAATCCCAAGTTTACTCATGGATATTCTCCGGTTGGTAAAACGACTCGATGTGATAAAACTCCTCCAGGCTTAGTCCTGACTCGCAGCCAGGTCAACTGACAATCTGTGCGGTTCGCTGCCGGGCCCGCAGCATGAGCCAGAAAAGTGGATGTTTTGGCGGGCTTTTTTATCCGTGACGGCAGGGAATAATTTTTGTTACCGGAGATGAGGGGGCCGCCTGCTGGCGAAGCGGTGAAAAGCGTCTATGCTTAACTATTGAATAACTTAGTAAAATGTTGCCGTTAGATGAAGGGAGAGCTTATGGGATTCTGGAGAATCGTTTTTACTATCATTCTGCCGCCGCTGGGGGTACTGCTGGGGAAAGGTTTCGGTTGGGCGTTTATTCTCAACATTATTCTGACCCTGCTGGGCTATATTCCAGGCCTGATCCACGCCTTCTGGGTGCAGACCCGCGATTAAGGGCTGGCCCCTCAGGCCAGGCTTCCCCCTGGGACCCGCTCAGGGGGGAATCAGGCTCTCTTTATACAGCAGCCTGTTTTCCTTCGACCAGTAGTGGCGAGTCTCCTCGTCCAGGTCGACGCTCCACTTAAACACCCCGGCGCTGGCGAGATCCCTGCAGTACTGTTCAAAGTTGATGGCGCCGGCAAAATGGCGGATGACCGCGGCCGAGGTCAGCCGATGGCTGGGGGCGCTGCGCACGCGCAGCAGGCCGCGGGCGCTTTTTATCGTGATCACCTCGTCGTTGGCCATCACAAAATTCATATTGCCGGTAGAGACAAAGTAGATATAACACGAGACCTGATGCCGACGCAGTTCACTGGCGAAGGTGGCAAAATCGGCATCTGAACGCACTTGCTCAAAAAAATGACCCAGCCTGGCCAGCAGTTCCATTTCTATCCTTATTGTGTTGCGGTGCGCGGCTTTGGCCGGTAGCGGCAGAAACCATTCACGAAGTTACTTATTCGTATTTTAATAATATAGGCGCGTTATATTAATGGTTATTGGATAACTGGAACATCGTTTCAAGTGTTACAATGTATTGCAATCGTTTGCCTGCACGGCCCCTCTGGTGGTGAGGAAATGGCTTGACGGGAGACGGGGAAACCCATGCCGGCGATGAAGGTCGCCGGCGGGGAAACGGGGTTACTTCTGGATCAGATAGCGAATGGTCGGGCCATCCTGCTGAATATCCAGCACCGTATAGCCATGGTTCCTGGCATCAAGCGGAATGTTATTGATCGACTGCGGACAGTCGCTAATCACTTCGAGGATCTCGCCTTTTTGCAGGGAGGGCATCGCCTCCAGGGTGGCGACCGCCGGATAGGGGCAGGGCTCGCCGACCATGTCCAGGCGATAATCAGGGATGATGTTCTTCATGCGCTCTCCTTCACGGTCCGGACCGCTGCCGACTGGCGGCGGAAAAAATGTCTCTCCCAGGCGATCACCAGCAGCAGGGCGATCAGCAGCAGCAGATAGGTCGCCAGCAGTCCGCCGAAGGGACCAAAAGCGTTCAGCAGGTTGACCTTTTGCCAGTGGGTGGCGAGCGGGGCAGCGATATCGTCCCAGCACCAGGCGAGCAGCGTGGAGCCGATAACGTTGCCCAGCCCCACCCACCAGTAGTGAACCTGGCCTTCCACCGCCCGGTACATCCAGCCGGTTTCACAGCCGCCGGCCAGCACGATGCCAAAGCCAAACAGCAACCCGCCAATCGCCGCGTTGGGACCGGCCCACATGATTTTCGGCGCCATCCCCAGTTGCACATAGCTGAAGATGCCGATGGCGCTCGCCGCCATGCCGAAGATTATCGCCTTCGCCATCACCGTCCGGCCGGTGATCCACATATCGCGAAAGGCGGAGGTGAAGCAGATCTGCGCGCGCTCGATAAGCAGACCGAAGCCGATGCCGAACAGCATCGCCAGGCCGAGCGCAGGGTGGTCTGCGGCGGTGAGCAGGCCCCAGCCGATCATGGCGAAAAAGATCACCATGCCCAGGCGGAAACGGCGGCGCGCCTGCTGCGGTTTTTGGGTTAACGGCGAAGCAGCGGATACCTTTTGCATTTTTACCGGTATGCGAAAAAGAGGCAGCAGGGTGAAGCGAGCGCCAAACCAGGAGCCGATGGCGGTGGCGATGGCAAACAGCCAGGCGTGCAGGGAGAACTGCGGAATGCCGGTGAAAAAGGCCGCCAGATTGCAGCCCATCGCCAGCCGCGCGCCGAACCCGGCGATGATACCCCCGGCTACGGCCTGCACAATGCGGATCCGGCTGCGTGGCAAGCGCAATTTGACGTTATTGGCCCACAGCGCCGCCGCCAGGCAGCCGCCGAACATGCCGATGATCATCCTGCCGTCGATGCGGGTAAGCGGCGTCCCGTCGAGATGGATCAGCTGATAATAGCCCCACTGTTCGCTGTGGACCCCCAGCAGCTGCAGCAGCTGGCCACCCCAGCGGGTAAATTCGCCGGTCACCGCCCAGAAGGTGCCGGTGATGCCAAAATAGTAGGTTGAGAGAATGCCCGCGGCGATGACCGCCGGGACGGGGGACCAGAACCGGATAAGCCAGGCCTGTTTGAAGGATTGCCATGTCATAAAAATGCCTCTGAACTCAGAAGGTATTAAAGGTCGATGACCGACCGAAGGGGGCACATAGTATCCGCCTTACCGCCAGCTTTCTCTGTTTTAGATCAAGGCCCTACCCCTGCGTCAGCACCGCCAGCAGCGCCAGCAGCGCGGGCAGCGCCTGAATATAGAGAATTTTGCGGCTGGCGGTCAGCGCGCCGAATACCCCGGCGGCCAGCACGCAGGCGAGGAAAAAGATCACCACCGGCTCGCCGGACTCCCCCAGCCACAGCCCCCACGCCAGGCCGGCGGCCAGGAAACCGTTATACAACCCCTGGTTGGCCGCCAGCACCCGGGTTTCCCGGGCGAAATCGGCGCTGAGGTTAAAGGCCCGGCGCCCGGCGGGCGCTTCCCAGAAAAACATCTCCAGCACCAGGATGGCGAGATGAATAATAGCGACCAGCGCAACGAGGAGAGTGGCTAACACAGCAGTCCTTAATCGATGAGATGAATGTGTCTGCAGTATAGCCGCTGGCGCTCACCAGGCGAGAGGGCGACTGCTATAGTGCATATAGCGTCATGTTTGCCTGCCGCGACGAGCGCCGGTTTATCTGATTGCCCTTTGGTTTAGCTTAGCGGTGATAGTATGCCGGGTTCTTTTTTTACGGGTGTGGCGTAGGTTACTGAATGTTGAATAAATTATGGGTTGTGTTATCCGGGCTGCTGTTGGTTGCCATGCCGTCGGCGCAGGCCGGGGAATTAAATCTCTATTCGATGAATACCGGCTCCTATGTTTATCACATGACCGGCAACCACGGACAATATAACGAGCATTTCAACAACAACTTTTTCTCGGTGGAGCGCAAGTTTTCAGCGGATTCAAAATACAGCGCGCTGGTCGGCACCATGAAAAACAGCTTCGACGATCGCTGTCTGACCCTCGGCGTGCGCCGCGACTGGCTGAAAAACGACACCGGCTGGCTGCTGAAAGGGGTGTATGCCTATACCGGAGAATTTTTCTTTGACGCTTTCAGCCACTGCGGTGACTCAGGCACCTACCGCACCGCCAAAAAAATCACCGGCGTCGGTTTTTCGCCCTATATCTATCATGGTCTGCAGTATAACTTTACCGATTATTTCGGCGTCGAGGGCGGGATTATTCTCCCGGCGATCTTTGTGATGAGTATTCAGTGGAGCTTTCGCTAAGCGCCTGTAACAGGCCGGTAAAGAGAGGCCACCCTGGGTGGCCTGCTCATGTTGCCCTGGCAGCAGGGATTAATGGAAACCGAGACGGATCAGATCTAACGGACAGAAGCGGCCCTCGCAGCCGTCGATTTCCACGCAGTCCGCCCGACGCAGCTGCTCGGCGGTTTTCCCCTCGCCATGGATCGCTTTAATCACGCCCGTCGTACCGTTACCGGCGATCATGACCATACTGCCGGTGGCAATAGCGTTACGATTACGGTCATAGGTTTTCATGCTCTCCTCCTCAATAAACCAGTGTAAGCAATGATTAAGCGGCCAAATTAATACTGCTTCCTGCCTAAAAAAGTTTTGAGGAATATCAAAATTATTTTAATAATGCCGACATCAGCCGGGCGCGAGAGTCATTCATGGCCGCTACAGGGTTTGCCTGCGCCAGGGGAAAAGCCTCGATCATCCTGCCAGCCATCTGGCAGGCAGGATAGGGTTTGACAACCAGATAATTCACTTTGCCGGCGCATCAGATAAGGCTGCGCAGGGCGGCTATCAGCCCTGCGACACCGCGCTCCAGCTTCTCGCGTGGACAGCCGACATTGAGGCGCAGAAAGCCATTGCCTTCGGGACCATAGGTATATCCCGGCATAATCGCCACCTTCTGCCCGGCGATCAGCGCTTGCTGCAGCGCGCCGGAAGGCAGAGCGGGGAAGATGGCGTCGACAGCTACTTCGAGCAGCGGGTGGCGCTGGTGGCGTTCGCCGATGTGCCTGAGGCCGCGCTTGACGACCTGCCGCTCACCTGGGTCACCACCCCGGCGCGCGAGATGGGAAAAACGCTGGCGGAGTCGATGCTGCGGCGGCTGGAGGAGGGCGCGGGCGAGACGCGAAATCAGATCATGCCCCCGCGGCTGGTGACGAGAAAATGACGGAGACGGCGCGCGGTGGCCGTCTCCTGAGCCGATAAGTTACGGCTGCGGGGCGGCGTCGTCCTGCTGAGGCGCGGCGTCATCCTGCTGCGGCTGGCCCTCCTGCGGCGCGCTGTCCGGTAACGAAGGCGCTTCGAGACCAAACATCGCGGCAAAATCCGCCAGCGGCATTTTCTGGCCGTTCAGCGTCACCTGGCCGTTCGCGTACTGCAGGCTGCTGCTGATGGCGTTATCTTCCATGGTGGTGATGCGGAACATCTGGCCCATCGCCGCCAGGCCTTTGACCTGCTGATCGGCGAGTTTGGCGGCGTCGGCTGGCTGGTAGCCTTCCAGACCGGCGATCTTAGTCATAAACTCCGTCGCCATATCCACCGGGATCACCACTTTGCCGTCAAGGGACTGCACCACGCGATCCAGGCTGTCCGCCAGGGTCTGCGGCGGGGCGGTCACCTGGGCCGGATCTTTCAGCAGCACCGAGAGGTTGAGGCTGCTTTCGCCTTTGGCATTGCGCCAGCTCAGCGGTGAGATAGTCACCGACGGATTGCCCTTAAGCAGGATCGGCAGCGCATTAAACAGGGTTTCGGTAAGCGCCTGCTGGTACAGCTCCGGGTTCTGCGCCAGCTCTGGTTTCGCCAGCAGCGCCTGAGACTGCGCGCTGTACTGCTGGCTGAACTGGTGCCACGCCTGACCGTCGACGTTATCCACTTTCAGCGTCAGTTTGCCGCTACCCATATCCTGACCCTGCAGCTTCAGGCTGTTGACGGTGTAGTTCACCTGGCTGTTCACGCCTTTGCCGTCCTTGGTCAGCGTGGAGCCGCCGTCCAGCGCCATGCCTTCAACCAGCGCCAGCTCTTTGCCTTCGACGCTGATGGCCAGTTTATCGAGGGTCATTTTTTGCTGGCCGATACGCTCGTTGAAGCTGGCCAGCTCGGTGGCGCCGTCGGTGGTCAGGTTGACGAAGCGCAGCTGCACCTTCTGGTTATATTCGTTGAGAGCATCGATCTGGCCGCTGCCGGCCTGGCCCTTCAGGCTGATGTTTTTGCCGTCGCGGTCGGCGTCGAGCTGGAACTCGCCGCCGCTGAAGGTGACTTTCTCATCCCCTTTGGCGTAGTCGAGGGCATTGAGGACGATCGCCGACTGGCTGTCGCCGCTGTAGGCGATGCGCGTATCGACGGTAAAGGGGGTATTGCCTTTGGCTATTTCGAACAGCGCCTGGCTGGCGTCGTTTTTCACCAGCGTAGTGTGGACCGAGGCCATCGCCGGGGCCAGATTAAAGGTTTTTAACGAGGCCAGCGGGAAGGGGCCGTGATCGACCACTTCGTCAAGCACCACGCTCTGCCCGGCGGCCAGCCAGCCGTTAGCCTGACCGGCGATCGGCTTCACCACCAGCTGCAGATGGCTGCTGAACAGCCCGCGCTGGTAGTCCTGATAGCTCAGCTCCAGACCTGACTCCGGCGCGCTGCTGCGTAACTGCGCGTTAGCCTGCTGCACCATATCGGCAATCCGGCCTTCCAGCTGTTTGCCGGTGTACCAGGCGCCGCCTGTCCATACCACGCCCAGCGCCACGATGATTCCTGCTGCGACCAGCGATTTTTTCATAGCATTTGTCCATAAATGAAGCCAGGCGGAGAGACCGCCTGGCTGAGTTGTCATAATCAGTAAGCGCGACCTGAAAGGTCTGTCGTTTACTGGAGCTTATTGAACACGCGCGCCACGCGGCCATGGCCGCTGACCTGCACCGGCGATTCATTGGCGGCCACAAAGGCCGATTCGCCCGGCTTGAGGGTCAGGCTCTGGTCGCCTTTGCGCAGCAGGGCTTCGCCGTCGACGCAGAAAACGATCGCCGCGCTCGCTTGGGCCAGATCGCTGGCCTCGGCGGAGAGATCGTGCAGCGAGAAGGCAAAATCTTCCACCGGGATCGGGAAGTCCAGCTCCGCGCCGTGCCGCTGCGGCTGGGTCAGCAGCTCACCCGCCGGTTTGGCCTCGAACTTGACGTTGGCCACCAGCTCAGGGATATCAATGTACTTCGGCGTCAGGCCGGCGCGCAGCACGTTATCCGAGTTGGCCATCACCTCCAGCGCCACCCCCTGCAGATACGCGTGCGGCGTTTCGGCAAACAGGAACATCGCTTCGCCCGGATTCAGCTTCACCACGTTCAGTAGCAGCGGGGAGAAAAGGCCGCTGTCGTCGGGATAAAATTCGGCGATCAGGCGGATGGTCTGCCACGGTTCGCCCTGTTCGCGGTCCAGCACCTCGCGCAGCGCCTGCAGCGCCTGCGCTTTTTCCTCGCCCTGCATATTCAGCAGGCTGGCAAACAGCTGGCTCAGGCGAGCCGCGTCCGGCTGCTGCAGGAAGGCGCCGATCGCCGGGTGCGCGTTAGCCACCGGCTGCAGCAGGCTGACAATCTCGCTGAACTCGCGAAACGCGTTCATCGCCAGGAACGGGGTCAGGGCGAAGACCAGCTCCGGCTTGTGGTTCGGATCTTTGTAGTTACGTTCGGCGGCGGAGAGGGGGATGCCGGCGGCGTTCTCGCGAGCGAAACCCTCTTCGGAGGCCTGCTTGTTAGGATGGACCTGAATGGAGAGGGGCTGCGCGGCGCACAGCACTTTAAACAGGAACGGCAATTCACCGAAGCGTTGCGCCACTTTGTCGCCGAGCAGGGCGGCTTTGTCCGCATCAATCACTTCGCGCAGCGAACGCGGCTGGCCGTCTGCCGCCAGGATCTGCGAGCTGCTCTTCGGATGCGCCCCCATCCACAGCTCTGCCATCGGCAGGTTGTCCGGGTTGGCGATGCCATACAGTTCAGTTAAGGCGGTGTGGCTTCCCCATGCATAGTTCTGCACGGCGTTAATCAGCTTTTGCATTCTCAATCCCTGTTTCAATCAAAGTAAAATTTATCGCCCTATTAAACCAGCAAACGCTGGAGAAGCAACTGCTGAAAGAAAAAGTCGTCCCTGTCTCAGTTTTTGTTAAAAATTTGTGTAAAATTGATCGACTCGCTTTTCTACAGGCACATGGAGTCCCTGCCTGAAACATAATCAGCCAAAGCAGTAAGTGAGAGTACAATGTCGAATAAACCGTTTGTTTACCAGGATCCTTTTCCCCTCAAAAAGGATGACACCGAGTATTATCTCCTCAGCAGTGATTACGTCTCCGTCGCCGAATTTGCCGGCCAGGAAGTGCTAAAAGTTGACCCTCAGGCGCTGACCCTTCTGGCGCAACATGCCTTCCACGACGCCTCCTTTATGCTTCGCCCGGCCCATCAGCAGCAGGTAGCGGATATCCTTAACGACCCGGAAGCCAGCGAAAACGACAAATACGTCGCCCTGCAGTTCCTGCGCAACTCCGATATCGCCGCCAAAGGCATTCTGCCTACCTGCCAGGACACCGGCACCGCCATCATCATGGGTAAAAAAGGCCAGCGCGTCTGGACCGGCGGCGGCGACGAAGCCGCGCTGGCGCAGGGGGTATACAACACCTACATCCAGGACAACCTGCGCTATTCGCAGAACGCCCCGCTGGATATGTATAAAGAGGTCAACACCGGCACCAACCTGCCGGCGCAGATCGACCTCTATGCTACCGATGGCGATGAGTACAAATTCCTCTGTATCGCCAAAGGCGGCGGCTCGGCGAACAAAACCTATCTCTACCAGGAAACCAAAGCGCTGATCACCCCGGCGAAGCTGAAAAACTATCTGGTGGAGAAGATGCGTACCCTTGGTACCGCTGCCTGCCCGCCGTACCACATCGCCTTTGTCATCGGCGGTACCTCGGCGGAAGCGACGCTGAAGACCGTCAAGCTGGCGTCCACCAAATACTACGACGGTCTGCCGACCGAAGGTAATGAGCATGGCCAGGCGTTCCGCGACATTCAGCTGGAGCAGGAGCTGCTGGTGGAGGCGCAAAATCTCGGCCTCGGCGCGCAGTTCGGCGGCAAATACTTCGCCCACGATATCCGGGTGATCCGCCTGCCGCGCCACGGCGCCTCCTGTCCGGTAGGGATGGGGGTTTCCTGTTCCGCCGACCGCAACATCAAAGCCAAAATCAACCGCGACGGCATCTGGATCGAGAAGCTGGAGAGCAATCCGGGGAAATATATCCCTGAGCATTTGCGCCAGGCCGGCGAAGGCGAAGCGGTGAAGGTGAACCTTAACCAGCCGATGAGCGAGATCCTGGCGCTGCTGTCGCAGTACCCGGTCTCCACCCGTCTGTCGCTGAGCGGCACCATTATCGTCGCCCGCGACATCGCCCACGCCAAGCTGAAAGAGCTTATCGATAATGGCGAGGAACTGCCGCAGTACGTGAAAGATCACCCGATCTACTACGCCGGCCCGGCCAAGACGCCGGACGGTTACGCCTCCGGCTCCCTCGGCCCGACTACCGCAGGCCGCATGGACTCTTACGTCGATCTGCTGCAGTCCCACGGCGCGAGTAATATCATGCTGGCGAAAGGCAACCGCAGCCAGCAGGTCACCGACGCCTGCCACAAGCACGGCGGTTTCTACCTCGGCAGCATCGGCGGCCCGGCGGCGGTACTGGCTCAGCAGAGCATCCGCAGCCTGGAGTGCGTGGCGTATCCGGAGCTGGGGATGGAGGCGATCTGGAAAATCGAAGTGGAAGACTTCCCGGCGTTTATTCTCGTCGATGATAAAGGCAACGACTTCTTCCAGCAGATCCAGACGTCGCAGTGCGCCCGCTGCGTGAAATAAACCTGGCCGCCCTTCGGGGCGGCTCTGGCCGATGACAAACCTGTTTTCGTTATCGTGCGCGCCTTCTGCCGGGTGACGGCTTTCGCCTTACCCGGCCTACGAAAACAGCACTATCAACCGGTTTTGCCATTCCCTGTCGGCCCGCGCAACCGCAGCGCCGCCGGGCAATCGCTGAAGATGGCACGTTGTCAGCCGTCCGGGCCGCCCTTCGGGGCGGCTTTTTTATGCCGCTTTGCGGCACGAACCACCAAAACAACTTATCAATCTGGCCAATACTTACTCTTTTAAGCAGGTGAGCTTTGTCGCTATGACGCACTTTTCATCCAAGGAGAAAGTAATGACAACGCATCGCAGTGAAAAAGACTCGATGGGCGCCATCGACGTCCCGGCCGATAAACTCTGGGGCGCCCAGACCCAGCGTTCGCTGGAGCATTTCCGCATCTCGACCGAAAAAATGCCCGGGGAACTGATATATGCTCTCGCGCTGACCAAGCGGGCGGCGGCGAAGGTCAATCAGGATCTTGGCCTGCTGACGGCGGAGAAAGCCGGGGCGATCGTCGCCGCCGCTGACGAAGTACTGGCCGGAAAACACCCCCAGGAGTTCCCGCTGGCTATCTGGCAGACCGGTTCCGGCACCCAGAGCAATATGAATATGAACGAGGTGCTGGCTAACCGCGCCAGTGAACTGCTCGGCGGTGAGCGGGGGATGGCGCGAAAAATCCACCCCAATGACGATGTCAATAAAAGCCAGAGCTCGAACGATGTGTTCCCCACCGCCATGCACGTCGCGGCGCTGGTCGCCCTGCGGGAAAAATTGCTCCCGTCGCTGCAGGCGCTGCGGGCCACGCTCAACGAAAAAGCGGTGGCCTTCAGGGATATCGTGAAGATCGGTCGCACCCATTTGCAGGACGCCACGCCGCTCACCTTAGGCCAGGAAATCTCCGGCTGGGTGGCGATGCTGGACCATAGCCTGAAGCATCTTGAAGCCAGCCAGCCGCACCTTGCCGAGCTGGCGCTGGGCGGGACGGCGGTGGGGACCGGGCTGAATACGCATCCGGAATATGCCGTGCGGGTGGCGGCCGAGCTGGCCTCGCTCAGCGGACAGCCGTTTGTCACCGCGCCGAATAAATTCGAAGCGCTGGCCACCGTCGATGCCCTGGTCCATGCCCACGGCGCGCTGAAAGGTCTGGCGGCCTCGCTGATGAAAATCGCTAACGATGTCCGCTGGCTGGCCTCCGGGCCGCGCTGCGGGATTGGCGAAATCGCCATCCCGGAAAACGAGCCTGGGTCATCGATTATGCCCGGTAAGGTCAACCCGACGCAGTGCGAGGCCCTGACCATGGTCTGCTGCCAGGTGATGGGTAACGACGTGGCGGTGAATATCGGCGGCGCCTCGGGTAACTTTGAGCTCAACGTCTATCGGCCGATGGTCATTCACAACTTCCTGCAGTCGGTGCGTCTGCTGGCGGACGGCATGACGAGCTTTAACGAGCACTGTGCGGTGGGCATTGAGCCGAATCGTGAGCGGATCACCCAGCTGCTCAACGAGTCGCTGATGCTGGTGACCGCGCTGAATACCCATATCGGCTATGATAAAGCGGCGGAGATCGCCAAAAAAGCGCACCATGAGGGGCTGACCCTGAAGGCTTCGGCGCTGGCGCTGGGCTACCTGACGGAAGCCGAATTCGATAGCTGGGTGCGCCCGGAACAGATGGTCGGCAGCCTGGCTACTCGCTAGCCAGCCAGAGGTGCAGACGAGGGATCAGTAATCTCAGCGCCTGCGCCTCCGGTTTGTAGCGGTATTGCACGTTGTCGGCATCGTAGTTGAGCAATTCGCCAATATCCGGCACGCTGACCCCCTGGCTACCGGACATCAGGGCGATCAGCGGGCTGGGGCAGGCGTACTGCACCTGTTTCTGCTCGCTGGCATACCAGACGCGGGCAATCGGCTGCACTTTCACCGGCCGTTTGATTTTCAGCCGCGCCCGCTGCGGCAGGGCGGCGATATCCTGATACTCCCTTTCCAGTTTGCTCTGCCACTGCTCGCGGGTCCAGGGCGGCACCGCCCGCGGCGATTGCAGGCTTTTTTCCAGCATCATCAACACCTGGTCGCGGGTCAGATTTTTGATTACGTGCTTATTGGCCCAGCCGAAGCGGATAGTGCTCGGGTCGAGAAGGGGCGTTAGCGTGCGATAGGCGCTGAGGGTAATTAACCCAGGCAGATGGCGATGCACCCACTCAAAGCGGGCGGTGGGGGGCAGGCCAGCGTCGACAGTGACGATTTTCTCGAAGGTGGCCTTCAGGGCGTTAATCTGCTGAATGCGCGCCAGCAGCGCCTGCTGTTCCGCGGCGGTGACCTGGAGACAGATAGCGCCCGGCAGGCGGACGGCGGCTTTGCTGCTGCGGGTTTCCGACTGCTGCTGGATAAACAGATGGCCGTAGTGGCGCAGGGCGAGATCCAGCGCCGCCTCGCCGGTGTGCTGGACGACCGTAATGTTCGCCAGCGGGTCATGCTCGGCATCTTTACTGATCGCCGGCAGCTCAAACACCCGGCCCGCCAGCAGCCGGCAGGTGGCTAACGCCTGGCGCAGCGCCTGCAGCTCCAGCTCGATCTGGCGAAAGGTATCATTCAGACGTTCAACGAGGTCGTAGCTGGCCATCGCCTTCACCTTAGTTACAACATGCTATTCGATTTTTCCAGCATAGCCAGCCCGCGGCCTCTGCGCAAGTTTTATTCAGGCAGGGGTAAAATCGGGCAACTGATGATAGACCGGCCAGCTAAAGCAGAAGCGGGCGCCGCCGAGTGGACTGGCCTCGCAGCGAACGTCGCCCCCCATCGCCTGGGCGATACTGTGGACAATGGCCAGGCCGAGGCCGCAGCCTCCGGTCGCCCGATCGCGGCTGGGGTCAAGACGAACAAAAGGTTCGAACACCCGCTCGCGCTCCTCGGGGGCAATGCCCGGGCCGTCATCGTCGACCTGCAACGACGCGCGGGAACCCTGCAGGGTCAGGCTGACCGCCACCCGCTGACCGCTGTAGCGCAGGGCGTTGTTCACCAGATTATCCAGCACCCGCTCCATCAACCGCATATCCAGCGCGCCATAGTTGCCGCGGGTCAGCGTCGCCAGGCCGACTTCGCGCTGCGGGTTGACCATCTGGATATCCTCGACGTGGTCGCTGATCCAGGCGGGGAAATCGGGGGTGGTCAGGCTGAGCTCCGTCTGCGGGCGGTCGAGACGGGCGTAGGTCAGGAGCTCTTCTATGAGCGCCTCCAGCTGGCCGATATCGCGGTTCAGCGCCTGCGATTCCGCCTCGGTGAGGTTTTCGCTCATCTCCAGACGGTAGCGCAGGCGCACCAGCGGCGTCCTGAGCTCATGGGCGATGCCGTCAATCAGCTGCTTTTTACTGGCAATGAGGGCGTTAATGTTGTCGGCCATCTGGTTGAAGGCCACCCCGAGCCGCTCAAAGCTGGACATGCTGTCAAAATGAATACGCTCACTGAGGTGGCCTTCGCCAAAGCGCTGGGCGGCGGTCTCAATGCGCAGCATGTCCTGCCAGTGCGGACGCATCCAGATAAACACCGGGAAGGCCAGCGAGATAGCGATAAACGCCATCAGCGCTACGTCCAGGAGACGCATTTCATGCAGAAAATAGAGATAGGGCACCGGGCCCACGGATAACACATAGTGGCTGCGGGGGATGCGCTGGATAAAGGTGTACTGGTCGTCGAGCGCGACGATATCCCCGGCGCGCAGGTGCTGCATCGAGCTTTCCGACAATTTGAATTTGCTCATCGGCTCGATGTGCAGGTCGAACGACAGATTTAGGTCCAGTTCTTTCAGCGTTTTGCTCCAGTCGCGAGGCGGAATTTCCCGCAGCTCGCTGCGCATCAGATACAGTGAGCTTTTCATCAGATCGTCAAGCGACTGCCGGCCGGCGCGTTCAGCGGTAAATTTATAGACCAGGCCCACCAGCATGGTCATCACCAGAAAGCAGACGAAGAGCAGAAGGTAGAACTGCACGAACAGCTTTTTCATTACATTACCGCATAGTCAAAAAGAGAAACCTGCCGGCGCCTCGGGACCATCTGCCCGGCGAGGCGGAAACGTCTCGGGTTTACCGGGGCAAGCCGAGGCCCGCGCGGGAGTAACCGATACGCTATCAAAGCAGGGTTTATGCCCCCTGACAATAGCCAGCCGGGGGGGAGCTAAGTTGTAAAAAATGTGACAGTGTCACTTATTGCGAGCTTACCTCTGCATTAGGCAAGGATTGTCTCCAGTGTCATCTGCGCGCCGCTGAGCGCTACTCGCGATAGTAGGGGATATCCACCGGATAGAGGGTGGCCAGGCTCAGCAGTCGACAGCGCACCAGCTGTTTTGCTTCGGCATACCAGTAAGCAAATTCGCCGGTGGTCTGGTGGTAAATCATCTGATCAAGGTTAGCAAACGGGATCACCAGCAGCGGCCCCTGGCGCACGTATCCGCCACCGGTTTCGAAATGGTGATCTCCCCAGGATTGCTGGGTATGTTGATAGCGGTGGAGGAGCACCTTAATTTGCCCGCGCTGTGGACAGAGGAGCCGGATATCGGCGTTGTCGAGGGAAAAAGCCCAGCCAGAGAGTGACGTGAAGAGGGTAAGTGCCAAAAGTACAACGTATTTCATCATGCAAAAGTCCTGTGTTTTCAGGCTTTATGCCATTCTGATAACGGTAAGTCCTTGAGCACAATCATATTGAGGGGTTATGTGATGGGCTTCTGTACGGCGAAACATATTGATTTACTCAATATGACAAATGGGCGGCGGTCAGCCAGCGCGAAGGCGGCGGAAAAAATGTGATGCGCTTACCGCCGGGGAACAGGCGCTGAAACGGGCCCCTTTCAGGGCCGCAGACGGACCGCTCAGTTATCCCAGGCGTGGGGGGCGAAGAGGTAGCCTTTGTTGCGTACCGTCTTAATCCGGTAGGGTTCGGTGGCGTTATCGAGCAGTTTTTTGCGCAGGCGCGAGATAGCGACGTCAACGCTGCGATCCATCCCGTCGTAGGTGACGCCGCGTAAATTTTTCAGCAAGGCGTCGCGGTCCATAATCTGCCCGGCGTGGGTGGCCAGCTCCCACAGCAGGTCGAAATCGGCGGTGGACAGGGCGACGCTTTCTCCGCCGAGCAGCACCTGGCGGTTGACCGGGTCAATGGTCAGTGAGCCAAAGGAGATGGTCTTGTGCGGGGTCAGCGTCGAAGGCGCGCCTGTACCCGCCGGGGCGATATGCTGGCGCAAATGCAGACGCAGTCGCGCCAGCAGCACCGCCGGCGGTGTGGTCTTCAGGATATAATCGCTGGCGCCCATCTCCAGGGAGAGGATATGGTTCATATCGCTGTCGAGCGAGGTCAGCAGAACAATCGGCCCTTGCCATTGCCCACGCAAATCGCGACAGAGGGTCATTCCGTCCTTGCCGGGCAGCATAATGTCCAGGAGCACGAGGTCCGGTTTCTCCCGCGCGATCACGTCCTCTGCGCGGTCGCCGCGAGGCTCGACCACCACATCCATATCATGCTTGCCGAGATAGGCGGCGATCAGCGCCCCTACCTCAGGGTCATCCTCAACAAAAACGATTTTATTCATGTCTATTGCACATCAGTAAAAGAAGTAACATACACCGCGCCTATTTTACCCGCCATTCCTCTTTTATAAACAGCGCTAATTCCGCTATGCTGCGCTAACTTGTTGATTCATTGTTAAGGCATAAGGACATGGGGCTGTTAATCAAAGGGCTGCTGGGCGCGCTGGTGGTGGTGCTGATTGGCGTGCTGGCGAAAACCAAAAACTACGCCATCGCCGGACTTGTTCCGCTGTTTCCCACCTTTGCGCTCATCGCCCACTATATTGTCGCCAGCGAGCGCGGTATTGAAGCCCTGCGCACCACTATCGTGTTCGGTATGTGGTCGATCGTTCCCTATTTTATCTATCTGCTGTCGCTGTGGTACTTCACCGGGATCATGCGCCTGCCGTTGGCGCTGGCAGGCGCAGTGGGGTGCTGGGGGCTGTGCGCGTGGCTGTTGATTGTTGGCTGGAGCCGCTTCCACTAACGCAGAGGGCGACCGCCGTCGACGGCGAATGACCGGCCCGTCACGTAGCGGCTGGTAAACAGATAGTCGATAAGGTCGCTGATCTCTTTCTCGCCCGGGGCGATTTTCATCAGCGACTTATCCAGCGCCTGCTGACGATAAGCCTCGTCGTCACCTTCATTGAAGATGATCAGCGACGGCGCAATGGCGTTGACTTTGATCTCCGGGGCCAGCTTGCGGGCAAAGGAGCGGGTCATGTTGTCCAGCGCGGCCTTGCTGGCGGCGTAGGCGATATGTTTATCGCTCCCGCGCTCCACCACGTAATCGGTGATATGGATAATGTCGCTGGCGGCATGGCCGTGGCCGCGCAGGAGCTCCTCCAGCGCGTGGTTGAGCAGATAGGGGGCATGGACGTGGATCTGCATCATGCGGTTGATCACCGTGCTGAGCGGTACGCCCGGCTTCTCCGCCATCCAGTCACTGGCGTTGTGGATGATGGCCCGCAGGCCGCTGGTATGCGATTTAACCGCTTCGGCAAAGGTCAGAATGCCGTCATCGCTGCTGAAGTCGGCCTGCAGACAGAGGGCGCCCGCTTCGCGCAGGTCTTCGATCGCCGGATAGGGCGTGCGATAGCTGACGATCACCGGCTGGTGTTGCTGCAGAAAATGGTGCGCTAGCGCGAGGCCGATGCGGCGGCCTCCTCCTGTGATCAGAACCGGGCGGGGCTGTTGTTCAGCCATGGGTATCTCCTTTGATTTCTGCGGCAGGGCGACCGCTTACCCCACCAGCATCCACGTTGCCGGCACAGCGGCAACCAGCAATAAACCAATTAGCGCCAATTCGCGGCGTTTGAGCGAACGATCGTGCTGGTGCGTACGTCGGGCGTACAAAAAGACCAGAAGACCCGGAGCGTAAAGTACCACCGACAACAGCAAATGCACAGGTCCCGACGCGTATAATAACCATAAGCCATAAATGCAGGCGCCGATACCCACCGCTTTATGCAGCGGACGGGTGGCGATTTTGAGCAAAAAGGCGCCGACCAGCAGATAGGGCACGAGGATCATCTCTGAGGCGATGGTCAGCAGGGTGCCGTAGTCCGAACCGGTCAGCCAGATGAGGACCAGCGACGCCTGAACGCTGATATTGGTCAGCCACAGCGAAGCGGAGGGGGCGTTGTTGCGGTTCTGGCGGGCGAACAGGCGCGGGAAGGCTTTGTGAGTGGCGGCGAGGTAAGGCACTTCGGCAGCCATGATCGTCCAGCTGAGATAGGCGCCACACACCGACACGATAAGCCCGGCGGCAATCACAATTTCACCCCACGAGCCCATCAGTCTGACCATCAGTCCCGCCATCGACGGGTTGCGCATTTCGGCCAGTTCGCTACGCGGCACCACGCCCAGCGACAGCAGGGTGACCAGCAGATACACCGCGAGGGCCGAAAGCACCGCCAGCAGCGTCGCGCGGCCAACGTCCCGCTTGTGTCGCGCGCGGGCGGAGACCACCACCGCGCCCTCGACGCCGATAAACACCCACAGAGTGATCAGCATCGTGTTTTTAACCTGCTCCCACACCGGTACGCCCAGCGCCAGGCCGCTGAAATCGAGGCGGAACGTATCCAGCTGAAAGGCCAGGGCGGCGAGGGCGACAAACGCCCCCAGCGGCAACAGCTTGGCGAGGGTGGCGACCAGGTTAATCCCCGCCGCCGTCTGCACGCCACGCAGGACCAGGAAGTGGACCACCCACAGCAGAACTGAAGCGCCAACGATAGACTGCCAGGTGTTGCCATCGCCAAACAGGCGCAGCTCAGGGGTATCGGTGAAGAAACTGAGCGCCGAAAAGACGATCACCAGATAGGAGACATTGGCGATCACCGCGCACAGCCAGTAGCCCCAGGCGGAACAGAAGCCGATCAGCTCGCCGAACCCTTCGCGGGCGTAGGTGAAGATCCCGCCGTCGAGGTCGGGACGAATACGGGTCAACAGCAGCATCGCGAAGGCGAGGAACAGGATCCCGACGCCGGTAATCGCCCAGCCGATGAGCAGAGCGGAAGGGCTGGCCACGGCCGCCATATTTTGCGGCAAACTGAATACGCCAGCGCCGAGCATTGAGCTGAGGACCAGGGCGGTCAGGGCGCTCAGGCCCAGTTTCTTTTCCATTGCATTCCCGAGGTGAAAATGGCTGTTCCAGAATATTTATTTTGCGAAATCGCATAAAAATGGAGGATTGCGCTAAGGCGCGGGATTTTACGGAGTGTCCGGGGGCCATGCAATGGCGGGGGATGAAAAAAAATGAAAAGGCGGCAATGCGCCGCCTTTTTAGCCAGTCAGCAGCGATTATTTGTACAAATCGGCGCTGATGGTGATGTTGCCGCCGCGTTCCTGCCACTGGCGGGTAATGTGATAGTACTTCGCCCCTTTCTTCGCCGCGCGTTTTGCCGTCTGATAGGAGATCTCGGTCATGTTGCCGTAGTTGCCGGTGAACTTGATGTTATCGAACGGCACCATTTGCGCCGCAGTCACTTTGTTCACTTCTTCAACTTTGGTGCCGTCCGGCAGCGTGACAGTGTAACGTCCGCCTTTTGACGACTGGGTCTCGAAGAAACGACCTACGCCGGTGCCGGAGCCAACCGCCGCGGTGGTGGCGACGCCCGGGATTTCGACGTTTTTCGCCGCTTCGCCGCCTTTGGCCAGCGCCGCGCGGCCGGCTTCAGAATCAGCCGGGATAGCGTCCGGGCTCTGCAGAACGCGTTTTTCCGCATCTTTTTTGTAGATATAGGCGGTAATGCGCTGATTGCCGCCCTGGTTGGCGTCGACCTGGCGGACGATGAAGAACGCATAGGCGCCTTTCGCTTTCGCCGCTTTGGTGATGGCGTCGTTCACTTCCGGCTGGCTGCGATAGAAGCCCTGGACGGTGACGGTGTCGTAAGGCATCAGCTCAACGGCCTGATCTTTCGGCAGCTCCATCACGCCATTGATGATGCGATTTTTCGGCGCATCCGCTTTCGGCGCGTCGTCTTTATAGAGGTCAGCCGTGACGCGCCAGTTGCCGCCATTGCCGTAATCCGACGTGTCGACAACATAGAATGAGGCCGCGCCGTCTTTGTCAGCTTTGCGCGATACCGCTTGCACCGCGTCGCCAATGGCATTAAAGCGGCCGGTGACGACAACGCGATCGTAGGGCTTCAGCGCAGCCGCCTGCTCCGGGGTCAACTCGGTCGCTGCGTGGGCAGACAACGTGGCGGTTGTCAGGAGAGCAGACGCCAGGAGGGTGTTTTTAAGCTTCATAAAAATAATCCTTTGCCTTGCGCAAACCATATACTGGTGTTGTTGTTGACTGAAAACGTTTGATTATTGCATTTAATCGCCGTGACTGTCTGCGTCATTTTTTGCGTGCCGCCCGAATCGTATACTACGGAAAGATAACATTTTTCGATATGTTGAAAAAACAGCCGCTTGACCAGCAAAAACGATAATCGATACCACTTTTATTAGTTAATGTAATGTTAATACAATGATCTCAATGGCGATAAATGGCGTTTTATACCACTGGATAAGCGGATTATCAGGCCTGAGAGGCAAATTCAGGTAAATATTGCTGCCCGGAACCATCTGTGCTGACAATAAGCAATAAAATCAAAATTTCTGTTTTATCGCTGTAGATCACAATCGCTATTTTCAGTAGGTTATAAAAAGTTTGTTACTGTTTCATTTTGCAGACAGCGAAAGATGGCGAGGATGATTTTGCCGTCCTGTCGCTGTTGGTCAGAAAAGTAAACCATCATCAAAAACCGATGGAAGGGAAAACTATGCGTATTGGTGTACCACAAGAAAGGCTAGCCCAGGAGACCCGGGCCGCCGCCACGCCGAAGACCGTTGAGCAGTTGCTCAAACTCGGCTTTAGCGTCGCGGTAGAAAGCGGCGCCGGGAAGCTGGCCAGCTTTGACGATGAGGCCTTTGCCCAGGCAGGGGCTGAAATCGTGACCGGCGACGAGGTGTGGCAGTCTGATGTCATCCTCAAGGTCAATGCCCCGAATGACGATGAAATTGCCCTGTTAAACCCAGGAACCACGCTGATTAGCTTTATCTGGCCGGCGCAAAACCCGCAGCTGATGGAAAAACTGGCGGCCCGTAATATCAACGTGATGGCGATGGATTCGGTGCCGCGTATCTCACGCGCCCAGTCGCTGGATGCGCTCAGCTCAATGGCCAATATCGCCGGGTACCGCGCTATCGTTGAAGCGGCCCATGAATTCGGTCGTTTCTTTACCGGGCAGATCACGGCGGCAGGCAAAGTTCCGCCTGCCAAGGTGATGGTTATCGGCGCCGGGGTAGCTGGACTGGCGGCGATTGGCGCCGCCAACAGCCTGGGCGCGATTGTCCGCGCCTTCGATACCCGCCCGGAAGTGAAGGAGCAGGTGCAGAGTATGGGCGCCGAGTTCCTCGAGCTGGATTTTAAAGAGGAAGCGGGCAGCGGCGACGGCTATGCCAAGGTGATGTCCGAGGCCTTTATCAAAGCCGAAATGGCGCTGTTCGCCGCCCAGGCGAAAGAGGTCGATATTATCGTCACCACGGCGTTAATACCTGGCAAACCGGCGCCGAAGCTGATCACCCGGGAAATGGTTGACTCAATGAAGTCGGGCAGCGTGGTGGTCGATCTCGCCTCGCAAAACGGCGGCAACTGCGAGTACACCGTGCCGGGCGAAGTGGTGACCACCGCCAACGGCGTGAAAATTATCGGTTATACCGACCTCCCAGGCCGTCTGCCGACCCAGTCCTCCCAGCTCTACGGCACTAACCTGGTGAACCTGCTGAAGCTGCTGTGCAAAGAGAAAGACGGCAATATCGTTATCGATTTCGATGACGTGGTGGTGCGCGGCGTGACCGTGGTGCGCGAAGGCGAAATCACCTGGCCGGCGCCGCCGATTCAGGTCTCCGCTCAGCCGCAGGCCGCGGCGAAAAAAGTGGAAGCGCCGAAAGAAGAGGTCAAACCGGCGTCGCCGTGGCGCAAATATGCGCTGATTGCGCTGGCGATTATCCTCTTCGGCTGGCTGGCCAACGTGGCGCCAAAAGAGTTCCTCGGCCATTTCACCGTCTTCGCGCTGGCCTGCGTGGTGGGTTACTACGTGGTATGGAATGTCTCCCATGCCCTGCATACGCCGCTGATGTCGGTGACGAACGCCATTTCGGGCATTATCGTGGTTGGCGCATTGTTGCAGATAGGCCACGGCGGCTGGGTCAGCTTCCTGAGCTTTATCGCGGTACTGATCGCCAGCATTAATATTTTCGGTGGTTTTACCGTGACTCAGCGCATGCTGAAAATGTTTCGCAAAGGATAAGGGGTAGCACATGTCTGGTGGATTAGTTACAGCTGCATACATTGTTGCTGCAATCCTGTTTATTTTCAGCCTGGCGGGTCTGTCGAAACACGAAACCTCGCAGCAGGGCAACTATTTCGGCATCGCCGGGATGGCCATCGCTCTGATCGCCACCATTCTGGGGCCGGACGCCGGCAACGTCGGCTGGATTATCCTCGCGATGGTGATCGGCGGGGCCATCGGTATTCGTCTGGCGAAGAAGGTCGAAATGACCGAGATGCCGGAGCTGGTGGCCATCCTGCACAGCTTCGTGGGCCTGGCGGCGGTGCTGGTAGGGTTTAACAGCTACCTGCAGCATGAAACCGGTATGGAGCAGATTCTGGTCAATATCCATTTGACCGAAGTGTTCCTCGGCATCTTCATCGGCGCGGTGACCTTCACCGGTTCGGTGGTGGCGTTTGGTAAACTGCGCGGCAAGATCTCCTCCAAACCGCTGATGCTGCCTAATCGCCATAAGCTGAACCTGGCGGCGCTGGTGGTCTCCTTCGTACTGATGGTGATTTTCGTGCGCTCCGACAGCACCGGCACCCAGGTCCTGTGCCTGCTGGTGATGACCGCGATCGCGCTGGCCTTCGGCTGGCATCTGGTGGCCTCTATCGGCGGCGCGGACATGCCGGTGGTAGTCTCTATGCTCAACTCCTACTCGGGCTGGGCGGCGGCGGCGGCGGGCTTTATGCTGAGCAATGACCTGCTGATCGTCACCGGCGCGCTGGTGGGCTCTTCCGGCGCCATCCTCTCTTACATTATGTGTAAGGCGATGAACCGCTCCTTTATCAGCGTGATCGCCGGAGGCTTCGGCACCGATGGTTCCTCCAGCGGCGGCGATGAAGACGTGGGCGAGCACCGCGAAATTAGCGCCGAAGAGACGGCGGAGATGCTGAAAAATTCGCACTCGGTCATCATCACCCCGGGCTATGGTATGGCGGTGGCCCAGGCGCAGTATCCGGTGGCCGAGATCACCGAGAAGCTGCGGGCGCGCGGCATTAAGGTGCGCTTTGGCATTCACCCGGTCGCCGGCCGTCTGCCGGGGCATATGAACGTCCTGCTGGCGGAGGCCAAGGTGCCTTACGACATCGTGCTGGAGATGGATGAGATCAACGATGATTTCAGCGACACCGACACCGTGCTGGTCATTGGCGCTAACGATACCGTCAACCCGGCGGCGCAGGACGATCCGAAGAGCCCGATTGCTGGTATGCCGGTGCTTGAGGTGTGGAAAGCGCAGAACGTGGTGGTCTTTAAGCGTTCGATGAACACCGGTTACGCCGGCGTACAGAACCCGCTGTTCTTTAAAGAGAACACCCATATGCTGTTTGGCGATGCCAAAGCCAGCGTCGATGCGATCCTGAAAGCGCTGTAATGTAACATTATTGTTTTACAACGTTTGTTTATAAGCCGTCTCCTGTGAGACGGCTTTTTTATATGCAGAAGGATGCCAGGAATTGTTCATAAAATAAGCGGAGAGAGGTGATATAATGTTCCGGTTCTTACATCAGACAGAGGATATTATGGATACCGAGTTAACCCCAACGCAGATGGCCATCGAATTCTTACGCCGCGACACCACCGTCATGACCCCAGCGCAGTATCTGAAAAAACTTAAACTGCTGGAGCTGGAGTTTGCTGACCTGATGGCGCTCTCCTCGCTGGAGCTGAAAGAAGAGATCGATCTGGCCTGGCGTCTGGGTATCCACTGAGTCGTTCATGATCGCCATGCAATGACGGGGCCGCAAGCGGCCCTTTTTTGTGCCTGAGGGAAAGCGGGCAAAAAAATCCCCCGCGAGGCGGGGGAAGGTGAACGTTCCGGGAGGGAAGGTTAATCGTCGTCGTCGTCGTCCAGTTCCACCGGCGTCTGATAGGCCTCTGGTTTAAGCACCAGCAGATCGCAGCGCAGGTGGTCGACGACCTGCTCCGCGGTATTGCCAAGGAACGCCGCGGAGAGGCCGGTGCGTCCGACCGTACCCAGCACCACGATCCCCGCCTGCAGATGCTCGGCGAGATCCGGGATCACCTCCTCAGGCAACCCTTTTTCCACATGGGTGAATTTCTCGTCAATGCCAAACTTCTGCCGCAGCGCTTTCATCGCCAGCAGATGCTGACCGCGAATGGCGTCGTTGTAGACGCTGGGATCGAAATCCGGCAGCTCAATCGCGATATTGATCGGGGTGACCGGATAGGCGCCGATAAGGTGCACTTCAGTGTGGTTGACTTCTTCCGCCAGCGACAGCGTCTCGCGAACCAGCTTCTCGTTGAGGGTGTTGTGATAATTCTCTTCGCTGGCCAGATTGACGGCGACCAGCGCTTTACCGCCTTCCGGCCACGGCTGATCTTTCACCATCCAGACCGGGCAGGGGCACTTACGCAGCAGATGCCAGTCGGTCGGGGTGAAGATCACCGCTTCCAGCTTGTCGTGCTGGTGGGCCATCTTCAGCAGCAGGTCGTGTTTCTCACTGATCACTTCCTGAATAATGGCTTCGAAGGGGCGGTTGTGCCACACCACTTTCACGTCAATCGGCACACCGGATTCAAGATAGAATTTCGCCTGCTCGCGGATCCAGGCCGTTCGTTGGGCAATGACGCCCTGACGCATCGCCGTCCGTTCGTCCGGCGACAGCAGGGTGGTCATTTCATAGGAAAAATCATAGATCGGCAAAAAGGCTTTGATGCGTCCACCAATCCGTTGGTGCAGGTACACCGCTCGCCTTAGCGCCGGCTGGTCGTCCTGGTTAGGATCGATTACTACCAGCATGCTCTGATACTTCGCCATACAGGGTCTCCTTACAACTGCAGCTACCGTCAGTTATTAAAAAGATAACCTATATGGATGAATTGAAACAGGGGAGGAGCCTGGTCAGATCAACAAATCTGAAAAAAATGCCGATCCTGACCAGGTGTTGCGCGGAGATTAAGCGACGTTGCGCGCCTGACCGGCCAGCTGGGCCAGCAGGTCGCCGTTTTCAATGGTGATGTATTTGCCTTTCACCGCCAGCATGCCGCTCTTCTGGAAACGCCCCAGCAGCCGGCTGATGGTTTCGACGGTGAGGCCGAGATAGTTGCCAATGTCGCCGCGGGTCATGGTCAGTCGGAACTCGCGGGGAGAGAAACCGCGCTGCGCGAAACGGCGGGACAGGTTATAGATAAACGCGGCCAGGCGCTCTTCGGCGTTCTTTTTGGAAAGCAGCAGGATCATATCCTGGTCGCCTTTGATCTCACCGCTCATCAGGCGCATCATCTGCTGACGCAGATTCGGCATTTTTCCGGAAAGATCGTCGAGGGTTTCAAAGGGGATCTCGCACACCATTGAGGTTTCCAGCGCCTGGGCGAAGCTCGGGTGCAGGCCGGTGCCGATGGCGTCGAAGCCCACCAGATCGCCCGCCAGATGGAAGCCGGTAATCTGCTCATCGCCTTGCTCGGTGATGGTGTAGCTTTTAATAGTCCCGGAGCGAATGGCGTACAACGATTTCAGCTCATCACCCGCTTTGAACAAGGTTTGACCTTTCTGGATGGGCTTTTTCCGCTCGATAATATTATCCAGCTGATCAAGCTCATGCTCGTTCAGAGTAAAGGGGATGCAGAGCTGGCTGATACTGCAATCCTGACAATGGATAGCACAACCGCCAGACTGAATGCGTCGAATAATTCGCTTCTCAGGGATCATATGTCTGCTCAGGCCTTAATTGATATTGGTCAATTTTAACATCTTTTTGATGAGCAGGTAAGTCTTCAGGCTCTGAAACACGTAATATCAGCAGGGTAAATCAACACAGGCTGATATCTGCTTGATTAAAAATAGATTATTCAGCCACATTGGATTGTAAAATTACCTGAAAATTCCGAAAACGCATTTTCAGTCAAAGCAACAGGTAGCCCTCGTGGCGCAGAAGCCACTCTTTACGCTGCACGCCGCCGGCATAGCCGGTCATCGTGCCGTTACGCCCGATGACCCGATGGCAGGGCACCACAATACTCACCGGGTTGGCGCCATTGGCGGCCCCCACGGCGCGCGCCGCGCCGGGACGACCGAGCGCCTCGGCCAGCTGACCATAGTGCATCACCTGGCCGCAGGGGATTTCGCGTAACGCCCGCCAGACCTGGCGCTGGAAAGGGGTACCGGCGGTGGCGGTAGGCAGGGTCTCGATAACGGCCAGGTCGCCGGCAAAATAGTCGTTCAGCTTGCTGCTGAGACCGCCTGGATTGCGGCAGTCGACGCGCTGATAGCCTTCCCGGCGATAGTGTACATCGAGCAGGGTTTCCATCCGGTCGCGGTGCTCGTCCCACTCGACGGCGCGCAAATTAAACTGTTCGTCGCAGAGCACCCACAGCGCCCCCAGCGGGGTATCCATTTTATCCTGCAGCAAGGTCAACATCGTTTCGGTCATCCACCATCGTACACGAGGGCCACACGATACCACGCGCCGGCGGCGGTCAACTATACTCCCAAAAGATAAACCCGCATCATCGACCGGCAGCCAGCGGCCGTTACGTTGATTTATTTTTGGATCGATCCTGGCGGGTTATCGGGCATGGTTTTTGCTACTTTTAAGCTGACGACGCCGGTCCTCCGCGCAGCTTTGCGCGCCCGGGAAGGTGCCGCCGCGTCGGCGCGGCGCGGTTAATAACTCAGAGGTGGGGCTATGCAATATATACTGACTGGCGTAATCGTATTGATCTTCAGCGGCCTGGTTATCCATTGCCTCACGCTGTTGCTCGAACGCGGGTATCGCGCGCTTTTCGGCATCTTCGCCGGAGCCGCGGATCTCCCCCGCAAGGTCAAAGTGAAGGTGCCGCGTTAAGCGTAAGCCGCCGTCCCTGGCGCTTCAACGGCTTAAGGAAGCCGCGGATAGATGCCAGGGCCGATTGGCAGTCCTGCCAGATACCAGCCCACCAGCAACAGCAGCCAGACGGCGAGAAAAATCAGCGGGTAAGGGAGCACCAGCGAATAGTATGTCCCGAGGCGGGCGTCCGGTCGGTAGCGCTGTAAAAAACCGAGAAACAGCGGCACAAACGGTGAAACCGGCGCCAGCGGCAGCACCGATGAATCGGCGATGCGAAACAGGATCTGCGCAAACGCCGGGTGGAAGCCCAGCAGCATAAACATCGGCACGAAGATCGGCGCCAGAATCGACCAGATGGCCGAGCCGCTGGCGATAAACATACACAGAAAAGCCGACAGCAGCGCCAGACCGACAAACGCCGGGACGCCGTTCATGCCGGCGCTCTCCAGCAGGTCCGTCAGGCCAACGGCCATAAACCTACCCATATTGCTCCAGTTGAACATCGCCACGAACTGCGCCAGCGGGAAGACCATCACGATAAATCCGGCCATCTCTTTCATCGGCTCAATCATCAGCTGCGGCAGATCGGCCTGGCGGCGAATTTTGCCGGTGGCGATGCCGTAAGCCAGCGACACGACAAAGAAGAAAAAGATAATCAGCGGCACGATGCCTTTGATAAACGGCGAGGGCATGACCGTGTGCTGAACCGGATCGCGAAGAATGCCGTTTTCCGGAACCACCATCAGGGCGATGACCGCCACGAACGCCAGCGTCGCCACGCCGGCGATGCGCAGGCCGAAACGCTCCTCGGCGGTCAGGGTCTGCAGCTTGTCATCACGACTGCCTTGCCATTGGCCCAGCCGCGGCTCCACCAGCTTGTCAGTGATCAAACCGCCGACGAGGGTCAGGAGGATCACCGAGGTCGCCATAAAGTACCAGTTGTCGATCACGCTGACGTGCAGAGAGGCATCGATGGATTTGGCCGCCTCGGTGCTGATCCCGGAGAGCAGCACGTCGGTGGTGACGATCAGTAAATTGGCGGTAAACCCGCAGCCCACGCCGGCAATGGCCGCCAGCAGGCCGGCGACCGGATGCCGACCGACGGCGAGAAACATCAGCGCCCCCAGCGGCGGCATGATCACCAGCGCGGCGTCGGAAGAGATATGGCTGAAAAAGGCGATAAACAGCACCATATAGCTGGCATAACGGGCGCTAACGTGGGAGGCCATCTTCACCATCAGCGCGGGCAACAGGCCCACCCGCTCGGCAAAGCCGGCGCCCAGCACCAGGGCGAGGATCGCCCCCAGCGGCGCGAATCCGCTGAAGTTTTTAATCACGTTCGGTAGAAACCAGTGCAACCCTTCCACGCTGAGCAGGTTTTTGACCACCACCCGCGACCCGTCCGCAGGGTTTTGGACCCCGACGTTGAAGGCGGAGAGTATCGCCGTGGCGGCGATCAGCGCCACGATAAGATAGATAAACAGCAAAAACGGGTGCGGGACCTTATTACCGATCTTCTCTACCCAGCCATAGCGCTTTCCGGCGGGGGAAGGCGACGGTATGGATGACATACTCATGGGCGTTCCTCTGTTGTCGTTGTTGTGTTAGGCAGGCCTGCTCCCGTACTGCCGGCGGTTATTATGGTCGGTGCGTGCCGCGATGCCGGTCAGCGTCTGTCAGGAGCGGTCTGGTCTGTATGGTTAGCGTAAAACCGACGGACTCACCTCCGCCGGGATCGGGCAGCGGTAGGGATGTTCGGCCAGCGCTTGCCTGAGCTCTCGCTGGCTGGCCTCCAGCAGCGCGCGGTCGCTGAATAAGCGGATCGCCGTCGCCGCGAGGACTTTCCCCGCCAGCAGCATCCCTTTATGGGCGATGGCGGTGCGTCCCTGGCTCACCAGCTGCCAACTGTGCAGCGGGGTACCCACCGCGAAGCAGGGGCTGAAGCACTGGGCCACCGGCGCTTTCCAGCTGACGTCGCCGACGTCGGTGGAGCCGGCGAGGAGCGTATCCGTGGCCGCCCACGGCGCCACCTCATCAATCAGCAGGGTGTTGCGGTGGCGACGAGCGAAGGTTTTCCCCGCCTCGCCGCCGGTGCCGGCGATATTGTTCAGGCTGTTGTTGATATCGTTGTCGCTGAGCGTGGCGCGGATCGCCGCGGCAAAGGCGCGCTCGGCGTCGCTCCATGCCGGCGTGCCGTAATGGCATACCGCCTGGTACATCGCCGCTTCGAGCGTGCGGTTGGGCAGATAGCCCGAGCAGGCTTTTTCAAAGCGGCAGCTGACGTGGGTCTCGGTCATCAGCGCGGCCCCCTGGGCAATCTTCTCAATGCGGGCGAAAATCTGTTCCACGTCGGCCATCTCCGGCGCGCGGATCAGATACAGCACTTCCGCCTGGGCCTGGACGACGTTGGGCGAGACGCCGCCGGTATCGGTAATGGCGTAATGAACCCGCGCCTTCTCGATAATATGTTCATTCAGGAAGTTGCTGCCGGTGGTCATCAGGGTGACCGCGTCCAGGGCGCTTCGCCCCAGGTGCGGCGAATTGGCGGCGTGGGCGGCGGTGCCGGTAAAGCGCCACGCCGCCTGAATGTTGGCGAGGGTGCGGGTGCTGAACATCCCGGCCCAGGCCTCCGGATGCCAGGTGAGTGCCGCATCGACGTCATCAAACAGCCCTTCGCGCACCATAAAGGTTTTGCCCGAGCCGCCTTCTTCTCCCGGGCAACCGTAGAAGCGCAGGGTGCCTGCGCCGCCGTGCTGCTGCAGCCATTTTTTAGCGGCCACCGCCGCGGCGAAAGCCGCCGTCCCGAGCAGATTGTGCCCGCAGCCGTGACCGTTGCCCCCCGGCGTCGACGATGTCGGCTCCGCGCAGTGGGCCTGCTGGCTAAGACCCGCCAGGGCGTCAAACTCGCCCAGCAGGGCAATAACCGGTTGGCCCTCGCCGACGCTGGCGATAAAAGCATTGGGGATCCCGCCGGCATCCCGGGTAAGCTGAAAACCTTCCGCTTCGAGGGCGTCCGCCAGCCGGCGGGCGGACCAGAACTCCTCAAAGCGCGTCTCCGGGTGATCCCAGATATCATCGGCGATAGCGCAATACGTCTCGCGGCTTGCCTCAATCACCTCGTCCACAAACTGAAAGATGGGTTCCATCACACCCCCCGCTGCCAGGGAAAGTTAAGCGCGACGCGCGCCAGGGTGTCGACCGCGACCGTCATTACGCTCTCGTCGAAGTCAAACTTCTCGTTGTGGTGACCGGCGCTCAGTTCGGTGCCGAATATCATGTACGAGGCGAGGCCGCCGCGCGCCTGGACCCGGGCCATCATCAGGGTGGCGTCTTCCGATCCCGCCGGGGCGGCGATGCGATCCACCGCCTGCTGCACGCCGGGCACAAGGGCGGCCTGTTCGCGCAGGTACGCCACCCACGCCGGCGACGGGGCGCTGGCGGTGGCCGCGCCCATCATGCGTAACTCGTACCCGGCTTGATGCATCGCCGCGGCCCCGGCGATGACGTGCTGCGCCCGGTCAAAAACATACTGATTGATGGCTTCGCTTTCGCCGCGGGTTTCCACTTTTAACAGGGCCGAAGAGGGCACCACGTTGCGTCCGGTGCCGGCCTGCATCACCCCAACGTTGACCCGCGACGCGCCGGCGCTGTGCGGTGGGATGGCGTGCAGAGCAAGGGCGGCCTGGGCGGCGGCGAGCAGCGCGTTGCGCCCATCTTCAGGCTTACCGCCGGCATGGGCGGCCACGCCGCTAAACTGCACATCGAATTTGGTGGTGGCCATAAAGTTGTCCCCCCCGCACACCACGGTGCCGACCGGAACGCCGGTGCCGATATGGATGGCGGTGAAATAGTCCACCTCGTCCACCACGCCGGCGGCCACCATCGCGCGGGCGCCGCGGGTACCCTCTTCAGCAGGCTGGAAAATCAGTTTAATGACCCCGTTGAGCTGGGCGGCATACTGCTTGAGCACATGCGCCAGACCCAGCCCGATGGCGGTATGTCCATCGTGGCCGCAGGCGTGCATCATGCCGGCGTTGCAGGAGGCGAAATGGTCGCGATGGGGGCGGTGGCTGTCATCGTGCTGCTCATTGAGGTCGAGGGCGTCCATGTCGACGCGAAAGGCCAGGGTTGGGCCGGGACGTCCGGTGTCGAGCGTCGCCACCACGCCGGCGAACCCGCCTTCAAACGCCGGCAACCAGCGTTCCGGCGCCCCTTGCTCGCGGGCGCGCTCGAAAGCCTGGGTCAGGGTCTCCTCATCCGGCAGCCCCATCCGGCTGTCGGCATCGATGACGTCACGCCCCAGCGCCAGCTGGTAGCCGAGCCCGTCGAGGATCTCCGCCACCTTGCTGGCGGTGCGAAACTCCAGCCAGCCGGATTCAGCGTGAAGGTGAAAATCGCGGCGCCATTGGGTCATGGCTGGCGCCAGCTGGCGCAGGTATTCATCAAGTTGCGGCATAGCTTATCCTGTCATAAGTAAAAAATGTGACGGCGTTCACGATGTGATAGCTTTTGTTTATCACTGACGCGCTACAGGCCTTAACGCTCTTAACCTGCCACAGCCTGATGGATTACAGTAGATGTCATTTTCTTCCGTCTGATAAACAACGGTTATCACCAAAAGCATGGCATTTCAGATTAAATTTCATCAAATTCGCGCCTTCGTCGAGGTGGCCCGGGAAGGGAGTATTCGCGGCGCCAGCCGCTCGCTGGCGGTCTCGCAGCCGGCCCTGACCAAAGCGATTAAAGAGCTGGAGGAGGGGCTTTCCGCTCAGCTGTTCGTCCGCCGCCGCCAGGGGGTGGCGCTGACTGACGATGGCGAAAGTTTTTATCAACATGCGAGCCTAATCCTCGAGGAGCTGCGGGCGGCGCAGGATGAACTGCTGCAGCGCCAGGGAGAGCAGGCCGGGCAGATCAATATTGGCCTTGGCGCTAGCGTCGCCCGGTCGCTGATGCCGTCGGTGATCTGCCGCTTTCATCAGCAGCATCCGCAGGTGAAGGTGCGGATCATGGAGGGCCAGCTGCTGGCGATGATCAATGAGCTGCGCCAGGGGGAGCTGGATTTCACCATCAACACCTACTATCCCGGGCCGTACGACCATGAGTTCAGCTTTGAAAAACTGTTTGAGAAACCGTTCGCGGTCTTCGCCCGCGCGGGGCATCCTGCGGCGCAGGCCACCTCGCTGGTGGAGCTGATGGATCACCACTGGACCATGCCGACGCCGCGCGGCAGCTACTTTAAACAGCTGCAGGACCGGTTTAATCAGGCCGGACTGGCGCCAAAGGTGGATATTGTGTGCGAGACCTTCTCGTCGTGCATCAGCCTGGTGGTGAAAAGCGATTTTCTCAGTATCCTGCCGGTGGAGCTCGGCAACGATCCGATGATGGCGGACAAGCTGATGATGATCCCCGTCCGCGAAGCGTTGCCGACGGCGGCCTATTTTCTGATCCAGCGGCGCGACACCCGGCAGACGCCGCTAACGGCGTCATTAATCACCCTGTTTCGCCGCCAGAGTCGACAATTGTTTCCTTAACCGCCCGTCGCGCTCACTTTGCCAGCAGACGGGGCTAAACGCGTTGAGGGGGGAGCGCGAGGCGGCTATAGTAGCTGGCGACAGCCGCTGGAGGAGAGCCCATGAACCTTGATGACAAATCCCTGTTTCTTGACGCCATGGAAGATGTCCAGCCCCTGAAACGTAACAATGACGTGCACTGGCATCCCGGGCGCAACAGTCGCGCCCCGCAGCGCGTCGACACCCTGCAACTGGATAATTTTCTCACTACCGGCTATCTCGATATCGTACCGCTCGCCACGCCGCTGGAGTTTAAGCGCGAAGGGCTGCAGAGCGGTGTGCTGGATAAGCTACGGCGGGGGAAATACAGCCAGCAGGCGAGCCTCTCCCTGCTGCGCCAGCCGGTGGAACAGTGCCGGCAGATGCTCTTCGCCTTTATGGTGCAGGCGCAGAAAGAGGGGTTACGCAATGTGCTGATCGTTCACGGCAAAGGCCGCGACGACCAGTCCCATGCCAATATCATCCGCAGCTATCTGGCGCGCTGGCTGGAAGAGCTGCCGGAGGTGCAGGCCTTCTGCGCCGCGCTACCACATCATGGCGGTAGCGGCGCCTGCTATGTCGCGCTGCGTAAATCGGCCGAAGCGAAGCAGGAGACCTGGGAGCGGCACGCCAAGCGCAGCCGTTAGCGCAGCAGCAGCGTCAGCTCGCGAGCGGCTTTTTGCAGCTCCGGCAGCACGCGGTCGATCATCTCGCGGGCCGACATCTGGCCCGCATGCACCCCGACGTTCAGCGCCGCCTGCGCCTGCCCCTGGGCGTTAAACAGCGGTACCGCGAGGGAGCGCAGGCCCATCTCCAGCTCCTGATCGTTGAGGGCATACCCCTGCTGATGCACCCGTTTCAGCTCGGCGCGCAGCTTCGCCACCGAATCCACCGTCTGCGGGGTATAGCGGATCATGGTTACCCGGGCCAGCATGTCGTTGAGCTTCTCCTCCGGCTGATGGCTGAGCAGCACCCGACCCATCGAGGTCGCCCACGCCGGAAGGCGGCTGCCGATATCGAGGTCGATGGTCATGATCCGCGAGCTGGAAGCGCGGGCGATATACAGGATATCGTCCCCGTCGAGGGTGGCGATGGAGCAGGATTCATTGAGCATTTCGCTCAGATGCCGCAGCACCGGCTGCGCCGAACGCGCCAGCGGCGTTGAGGCCAGCCAGGCGTGCCCCAGGGCAAGGATCCGCGGCCGCAGCTGAAAATGCTTACCGTCTTCGGCATAAACGAACCCCAGCTTGCTCAGGGTATACAGGCAGCGGCGCACCGCTGCGCGCGGAATGCCGGTCTTTTGACTGATCTGTGAGATAGACAGCAGGGGCCGCTGCGGCGTGAATGCCTGAATCACCTCCAGGCCGCGCGCCAGCGAGGCCATGAAGTTAGGATCGCCCTTAAACGGATCGCCGTCGCCGGTCAGTAAATCGTCTGGATGCTTGTCCATTTCTGTTCCCCATATTTGCCATCGATCACATTCTTTCGCTAAAGATAACCGATGTTCGATTATCGCACCATATTTCGATTATCGCCCTTGACCGACATCGTTAAGCGGGTCACATTTTGTGCGAACAACGAATAAAAGTGCGATTACCGCACATCACTGGAGCGACCTGATGATTGATAAAAGCGTATCGACGCTGAGCGAGGCCATCGCCGGGATCCACGACGGGGCGACTATTATGATCGGCGGCTTTGGTCCCGCCGGCCAGCCGACCTTTCTGATTGACGCCCTGATTGACCAGGGCGCCCGCGACCTGACCATCATTAACAACAACGCCGGCAACGGCGAAGTGGGGCTCGCGGCGCTGCTTAAGGCTGGCCGGGTGCGCAAAATGATCTGCTCCTTCCCGCGCCAGGTCGATTCCCAGATTTTCGATGACCTCTATCGCCGCGGCAAAGTGGAGCTGGAGCTGGTGCCGCAGGGCAACCTCGCGGCGCGGATCCAGGCCGCCGGCGCCGGGCTGGGGGCGGTGTTTACCCCCACCGGCTACGGCACGCCGCTGGCGGAAGGCAAGGAGACACGGGAAATCGACGGCCGCCACTATGTGCTGGAGTATCCGATCAAAGCCGATTTCGCGCTGATTAAAGCCCACCAGGGCGACCGCTGGGGCAACCTGGTGTATCGCAAAGCAGCGCGCAACTTTGGCCCGATTATGGCGACGGCGGCGAAAACCACCATCGTTGAAGTCTCGCAGCTGGTGTCGCTGGGCGACCTCGACCCGGAACACATCATCACCCCCGGCATTTTCGTCCAGCGCGTATTCTCGCTGGAAAACCTGACTGCCGCACAACGCGCCTGAGGAGCCCGAGATGCAAAAACTGACCCGTGACGAAATGGCCCAGCGCGTGGCCCGCGATATCCCCGAAGGCGCTTACGTTAACCTCGGCATTGGCCTGCCGACCCGGATTGCCAACTACCTGCCTGCCGACAAAGAGGTCTTCCTGCACAGCGAGAACGGCCTGCTGGGCATGGGGCCGAAGCCGCAGCCCGGAGAAGAAGATCCCGAGCTGATCAATGCCGGTAAAGAGTACGTCACCCTCCTGCAGGGCGGCTGCTATTTCCACCATGGCGACTCCTTCGCCATGATGCGCGGCGGCCATCTCGATATCTGCGTGCTGGGGGCCTATCAGGTCTCCGCCAGCGGCGATCTCGCCAACTGGAGCACCGGCGCGCCGGACGCCATCCCGGCGGTCGGCGGGGCGATGGATCTGGCCATCGGCGCTCGCCAGGTGTTTGTGATGATGGACCATCTGACCCGCGACGGCGAGTGCAAGCTGGTGGAACAGTGCAGCTACCCGCTGACCGGCGTCGGCTGCGTGAGCCGGATCTATACCGACCTGGCGGTGATCGACATTACCGACCGCGGCCCGGTGGTGCGGGAAATCTTTAATGGTCTCTCTTTTGAAGAGCTGCAGCGCATCACTCCGGTGACGCTGACCTTTGAACAACTGGCGGAAAGCGCGTAAGGAACCTATGATGAATCAGGCATTTATCTGTGATGCGGTGCGTACACCCTTTGGCCGTTTTGGTGGTACCCTGGCGACGATGCGCGCTGACGACCTGGCGGCGCTACCGCTGAAAGCGCTGCTGGAGCGTAACCCGGGACTGGATCCTTCGCGCATTGACGATGTGATCTTTGGCTGCGCCAACCAGGCCGGGGAAGACAACCGCAACGTGGCGCGGATGGCGCTGCTGCTGGCCGGGTTGCCGGAGAGCGTGCCCGGCAGCACCATTAACCGCCTGTGCGGCTCCAGCCTCGATGCGATCGGCGTCGCGGCGCGGGCGATTAAAAGCGGGGAGACGCAGCTGATGATCGCCGGCGGCGTGGAGAGTATGTCCCGGGCGCCGTTTGTGATGGGTAAAGCGGAGAGCGCCTTTAGCCGCAGCATGCAGATGGAGGATACCACCATCGGCTGGCGCTTTATTAACCCGCAGATGAAAGCCCTGTACGGCGTGCATTCCATGCCGGAGACGGCGGAAAATGTCGCCGATGAGTTTGCCATTTCCCGCGCCGATCAGGATGCGTTCGCCTTACGCAGCCAACTGCGCACCGCCGCGGCCCAGGAGGCTGGGCATTTTGCCGATGAGCTGATCGCCGTCCAGGTGCCGCAGCGTAAAGGCGAGCCGCTGCGGTTTAGTCGCGATGAACACCCGCGCAGCACCTCGCTGGAGGCGCTGGCGAAACTGCGCGGCGTGGTGCGCGCCGACGGCAGCGTCACCGCCGGCAACGCCTCAGGCGTTAACGATGGCGCCTGCGCGCTGCTGCTGGCCAGCGAAACTGCGCTGGCGGCCAACGATCTTCAGCCGCTGGCCCGGGTGGTCGGCGTGGCGACGGCCGGGGTGGCGCCGCGCATTATGGGCTTTGGCCCGGCGCCGGCGGTGCGGAAGGTGCTGGCGCAGACCGGTCTGACGTTAGCCCAGATGGACGTGATCGAGCTGAATGAAGCCTTCGCCGCCCAGGCGCTGGCGGTGACCCGCGATTTGGGCTTACCGGACGATGCCGCCCATGTGAACCCCAACGGCGGGGCGATCGCCCTGGGGCATCCGCTCGGCGCCTCCGGCGGCCGCCTGGCGATGACCGCAGCTTACCAGCTGAAACGGACCGGCGGCCGCTACGCGCTGTGCACCATGTGCATCGGCGTCGGGCAGGGGATCGCCCTGATTATTGAACGTGTTTAAGGAGCCAGAATGAGTTTGTTGACCCCGATGCTGCGCAGCAGTCCGCTCACCGACTGGTTCAGCGACGCGCAGCGGGTGCAGGGCATGCTGGATTTTGAAGCGGCGCTGGCCCAGGCGCAGGCCGCCTGCGGGATGGTGCCGGCGGCGGCGGTCGGGCCGATTGTCGCGGCCTGCCGCCACGAGGCGATCGATTTTACCGCCCTGGGCGAGGCGGCTGTGGGGGCGGGTAATCTGGCGATCCCGCTGGTGAAACAGCTGACGGCCCAGGTAAAAGCGCGGGATCCAAACGCCGCGCGCTACGTTCACTGGGGCGCCACCAGTCAGGATGCTATCGACACCGGGCTGGTGCTCCAGCTGCGCGGGGCGCTGGATGCCGCCGAGCAACTGCTCGAGCGACTGTTGGCGACCTTCGCCGGGCAGGCCGACCGTCATTGCCACAGCGTGATGCCGGGCCGGACCTGGATGCAGCATGCGCTGCCGGTGACCTTTGGTCTGAAGCTGGCGGGCACTCTCGACGCGCTGCTGCGCTGGCAGCAGCGGCTGCGGGAGATGCGTCCGCGTCTGCTGGTGCTGCAGTTCGGCGGCGCCGCGGGGACCCTGGACGCGCTGAAAGCACAAGGACCGGCGGTTGGCCAGGCGCTGGCGCAGAACCTCGGTCTGTCGCTGCCGGATACCCCGTGGCACAGCCAGCGCGATCGGCTGCTGGAGGCAGGCGCCTGGTTCGCTGGCGTCTGCGGCACCCTGGGGAAATTCGCTAACGACTTCTCCCTGCTGATGCAGACCGAAGTGGCTGAGGTGGGCGAGCCGGTAGCGGAAGGGCGCGGCGGCTCGTCGACGATGCCGCATAAGCGCAATCCGGTGGCCTGCGCGGCGATCCTGACCGCCGCCCAGCGCACCCCGGGTCTGATGGCCACCCTCTACGCCTGCCAGATTCAGCAGCACGAGCGGGCGCTGGGCGGCTGGCAGGCGGAGTGGGAGACCCTGCCGGAGCTGATTACCCTGGTGGGCGGGGCGCTGGCGCAAAGCGAGGCGCTGGTGCGCGACATGCAGGTCTTCCCGCAAAAGATGCGCGCCGACCTTGATATCACCCACGGGCTGATCATGGCTGAGGCGGTGACCCTGGCGCTGGCGGAATGCATCGGCAAAGCTGAGGCGCACCATCATATTGAGGCGCTGTGCCGTCAGGCGCTGGACCGCCACTGCCCGCTGGTCGATCTGCTCGCGGCAGACCCGCAGGTTAGTCAGTATCTCTCCCGCGAACGCTTAACCACGCTGCTGGACCCGGCAACGGCGACCGGCAGCGCCGAACGCTTTGTGCGCCAGGTGCTGGCGCGTTATCAGGAGCAACATGATGAATCTTGATTATCAACTCGACGGACCGGAAGGTGCGCCGGTTATCGTTCTCTCCAACTCGCTGGGTACCACCCGGGCGATGTGGCAGCCGCAGACAGAGGCGTTAACCGCCCATTTCCGGGTGCTGCGCTACGACACCCACGGCCACGGTAAAACGACGAAAAATGGCAAAGTGACCCTCGCCCAGCTGGGAGAAGATGTGATTGCGCTGCTCGATCATCTGAATATCGACCGCGCCTGGTTCTGCGGGATCTCGATGGGCGGTCTGACCGGTCTGTGGCTGGGCCGCTTCGCGCCAGAGCGTTTTTATGGTCTGGCCGTCGCGAACACCGCGGCGCGCATCGGCGATCAGGCCAGCTGGCTGTCGCGGGCGCGGGCGGTACGCCAGGAGGGAATGGCGGTGGTGGCCGCCGGGGCGGCGGATCGCTGGTTCACCCACGCGTTTCGCCAGAAGGCGCCGGAGGTGGTGGAGGCCCTGTGTCACCAGCTGACCCATACCGACGCCGAAGGCTATGCCGCCTGCTGTGAGGCGCTGGCCGCCGCCGACCTGCGGGGCGAAGTAGGGCAGATCCCGCTGCCTACGTTAATCATCGCCGGGGAAAGTGACCCTGTCACCACGGTCGGTGACGCTAATTTCCTGCAGCAGCAGATCCCCGCCTCCCAGGTGGTAGTTCTGCCGGCATCGCATCTGTCAAACATTGAGGCGGCGAAAAGCTTTACTTCAGCGCTGCTGAGCTTTTTCCAGGGAGAACGCCATGGAGGATAAACAGCGCTATCAGGACGGGTTGGCGGTGCGGCGCAAAGTACTGGGCGACGCCCACGTCGACCGTACGCTGCAGCATCTGACGCCGTTGAACGAAGAGTTTCAGGACTTTATCACCCGCTACGCCTGGGGTGAGACCTGGACCCGTCCGGGGCTCGACCACCACACCCGCAGTATGATCACCATTGCCATGCTGATTGCTCTCAATCGCGAGGCGGAGCTGAAGATGCATCTGCGCGCGTCGTTTAACAACGGGGTGACCCGCGATGAGCTGAAAGAGTTGATCATGCACTCTGCGCTGTACTGCGGACTGCCGGCGGCCAATGCCACGATGCATCTGGCGCAGCAGGTGTTTGACGACATTGACGCCGCGCAGGGTTGAGTCGTCGTCCAGGTCGGATTGCCCGGCAGTCGTTGTCGGCCGGGTAAGGAACAGACGCCTCCCGACGAAATAACGGCGCAACCGGAAGTGTTCCTGTTCGCACTATGTTGGCAGGGTTACAACGTCTATGTTAACTCCGGGCAGATTGCGCTCCCGGTTGATCTTCTGCGTTATGTCACTCATGGCGCAGGGAGCGGCCAGTCGCCGCCGCCCCCTGTGCCCCCGTCTTCCGTGAACGTCTCAGCGATGCTGAGGCCGCCAGCCCCGGCAGTTTCAGTCGCGCAAGTGGGTTAATTAACGGCTGGCTGCACGGCCCCTGTAGGCCGGGTAAGGCGTACGCCGCCACCCGGCGGAAATGCCGCTACGTTATCCTTATTTCTCACCCTCCTGCGGCGCGACGGCTGGGGCATCGTCCCGGTCGACCCGAGGGTCAGCATCAACCCGGGAAAGGGAATTATTGTTATTTTTCAGCATCCAAGGGACGACTTGTCGTTGAGCATAGCCGGGCAGGAAGTGAATTCAAGCTGGCGCGGCGCGGGCATAAAAAAAGCCGTCACCTGAACGGCGACGGCCTGCTGTTAGCGCCAGAGGGGGGCGTTAGCCGTGCTGTTTACAGCCGGCGCACTGCTTGTTCTGGATCTGCTGGAAGAAATCGTTGCCTTTATCATCGACGAGAATAAACGCCGGGAAATCTTCCACTTCGATTTTCCAGATCGCCTCCATCCCCAGTTCCGGATACGCCACGCACTCAAGGCTCTTGATGCTCTGTTGCGCCAGCACCGCCGCCGGGCCGCCGATGCTGCCGAGGTAGAAGCCGCCGTGTTTGTGGCAGGCGTCGGTGACCTGCTGGCTGCGGTTGCCTTTCGCCAGCATCACCATGCTCGCGCCATGGGACTGCAGCAGATCGACGTAAGAGTCCATGCGGCCTGCGGTGGTCGGGCCGAGGGAGCCGGAGGCGTAACCGGCAGGCGTTTTGGCCGGGCCGGCGTAGTAGATCGGGTGATCTTTCACGTACTGCGGCAGTTCCTCGCCATTATCGATAAGCTCTTTCAGCTTGGCGTGGGCGATATCGCGGGCGACGATAATAGTGCCGTTGAGACTCAGGCGGGTGGAAACCGGATGGGCGGACAGTTGCGCCAGGATCTCGCTCATCGGCTGATTCAGGTTGATGCTGACCACCTTGCCTTCGCCCTGCTGACGCAGATGTTCGGGGATATATTTTCCTGGATTGCTCTCCAGTTTCTCAATCCAGATACCGTCGCGGTTGATTTTGGCTTTGATGTTGCGGTCGGCGGAGCAGGAGACGCCCATGCCGATCGGACAGGAGGCGCCGTGGCGCGGCAGGCGGATCACCCGGATATCGTGGGCGAAGTATTTGCCGCCGAACTGCGCGCCGAGGCCGAGGTTTTGCGCTTCCTGCAGCAGTTCCTGCTCAAGCTGCACATCGCGGAAAGCCTGACCGTGCTCGTTGCCTTCGGTTGGCAGACCGTCGTAGTAGCGGGTGGAGGCCAGCTTGACGGTTTTCAGCGTCGCTTCCGCCGAGGTGCCGCCGATGACAAAGGCGATATGGTACGGCGGGCAGGCCGCGGTACCGAGGGTACGCATCTTCTCCACCAGATAGTTTTTCAGCTTCGCCGGGGTGATCAGCGCTTTGGTTTCCTGATAGAGATAGGTTTTATTGGCGGAACCGCCGCCTTTTGCCATGCACAGGAATTTATATTCGTCGCCGTCGACGCTGTAGAGATCGATCTGCGCCGGCAGGTTGGTGCCGGTGTTGACCTCTTTATACATATCCAGCGGGGCGTTCTGCGAGTAACGCAGGTTATCTTCGGTATAGGTGTTGTACACGCCCTGCGCCAGGGCGGCTTCGTCGCCGCCGCCGGTCCAGACGCGCTGGCCTTTTTTACCCATGATGATGGCGGTGCCGGTGTCCTGACAGGTGGGCAGGACGCCTTTGGCGGCGATTTCCGAGTTGCGCAGGAACTGCAGGGCGACATATTTATCGTTATCGCTGGCCTCCGGGTCGAGCAGAATCGACGCGACCTGCTGCTGATGGGAGACGCGCAGCATAAAGGCGGCGTCGTGGAAGGCCTGCTGCGCCAGCAGGGTCAGCGCCTGCGGTTCCACTTTCAGCACTTCCTGGCCGTCAAATTCGGCGACGGAGACGTGCGCTTTGCTGAGCAGATAGTATTCGGTATCGTCGTGCGCCAGCGGGAACGGATCCTGATAAACAAACGGTTTAGTCGACATAATCACTTACTCCATAAAGATAAAACCGCCGGGGTGGTCCCGGCGGTTATGAATCAGAACATCATGGACATCCACGGATAGCCAATCAGCAGCAGGGCGGCCAGGAAGATGGCGCCAAAGATGGTGCCGAGGCGCCAGTAATCTTTGGTCGGCAGATAGCCGCTGCCGTAGTAGATCGGGCTTGGGCCGGTACCGTACGGGGTGATGATCCCCATCACGCCCAGCGAGGTCACCATCAGCAGAACGAACACTTCCATATTCATCCCCGGAATGGTGGCGGCGATGGTCAGCATGGCCGGCAGCAGCGCGGTAGTGTGCGCGGTGGTGCTGGCAAACAGATAGTGCAGCAGGTAGAACGCCAGCAGCAGGACGATGGTCGCCATCCCCGGGGAGATACCGCTCATCAGCGCGCCGCCCTCTTTACCCAGCCAGGCGATAAAGCCGGTAGAGGAGAGGCCGTCGGCCAGCGCCACCAGGGTGGCGAACCAGACAAAGGTGTTCCACGCCGCTTTGTTGTTGGTGATATCGCTCCAGGAGAGCACGCCGGTCCACAGCATCAGCACGATAACCAGCAGGGCGGCCAGAGCCGGTTCAATCCAGTCGGCGGCGAAGATCCACATCATCAGCGCGAAGCAGACGAACACCAGCAGCAGGATCTCATTGCGCGACAGTTTGCCCAGTTTTTCCAGTTCACGAGCGGCCCACAGCGGCACTTCGTTATTGACTTTCACTTCCGGCGGGTAGAACCAGTAGGCCAGCAGCGGCATGGTCAGGATCAGCAGTACGCCAAGCGGCAGGAAGGCGATGAACCAGGTGCCCCAGGAGATGTTGATACCGACGATGCTTTTTACCAGCGCCAGCGCCAGCAGGTTCGGCGCCAGTGCCGACAGGAACATCGAGCTGGTGATACAGGCGGCGGTGATCGCTACCCACATCAGATAGGAACCGATTTTACGCGCGCTCGGATCGTTCGGTTTTGAACCGTACAGCGGCGGCAGGTTGGCGATAATCGGGTAGATGGTGCCCCCGCTGCGCGCGGTATTCGACGGCGTAAACGGCGCCAGCAGCAGATCCGCGAAGGTGATGGCGTAGCCCAGCGTCAGGCTGCGACGGCCGAGATATTTCACCAGAATCAGCGCCAGGCGGCGGCCGAACTGGGTTTTATCGTAGCCGGCGGCGAACATAAAGGCGCCGAAGATAAGCCACACGGTGGAGTTGCCGAAGCCGCTCACCGCCCACTTAAAGGAGGCGCCGGCCATTTTGAAGCCAGGTGCGGCCATCTGTTCCGGACTGAACAGCAGCCACTGACTGCACAGGGCGATGACCACCACGCCGGTGATGCCGATAACGGCGCCAGGCAGTGGTTCAAAAATCAACCCGACGATCACCCCAACGAAGATAGCGAAGTAGTGCCAGGCGTACGGCGGCAGGCCGTCCGGGACCGGGACGAAGAGTAACAGCACGGCAACGATAATCGGCAGCGCCATCATCAGGAGACGTTTTTTATTCGCAGTCGTTGGATTGACTGCACCGGCAGGCGGTATGGTTGTCTTTTTCTCTTTCATAATGAGTATCTGCAAGTTGTTGAAAATAACGTTTACGCCAGCGATGCGCTCAGTGGTTTCTTTAATTACAAAAGTTTCTTTAGTTTTTATTTTGCGTTTCTGAGTATCGTTGGGGCGATTATTTAACGCGATTTGATGGGCGTTAAATTAAATTTATTGGTTATTTATATATTGCGCTTTCAATGGCCGTTGCAATTGATCAAGATCAAGAAAAGCAGGTGATTTCACTATTTTTTTATTATCAGTATAACCCTATGTGATGAGGTGTTATTTTGGCGAAAATATCGGTAAATGTTAAAATAAAAATAAGCAATTAATGCTAATTTTTTCCATGTGTTTCGTAAGTTGCTGAATAATAACTGTAATGTGCGCGAGTTTGGTCGTTGTGAATGTTAACGTAAGTATCTGAAATGTTATCGTTCATTTGTATTATGTAAATGCTATTTATTATTTTAATAATACAATAGAGGTAGCGATGTTATTGCTGGGGTTAAATAGTTTTATAACTAACGTAATTGATTTAGTAACTAAAAAACCCGTTATATTATTGGCATGACAACAGGAATTAAAAAACCACAACCATTAATGATTCCGTCACCCCATTCTGAATTTTTAATATTTTAAAATCTGGAGCGTAACTTATGACCAGTAACGAACGAATTCTGCAGCCATTTACTTTACCAAATGGTACGGAGCTGAAAAACCGTTTGCTCATGGCGCCGATGACCACCTGCACCGGTTATTTCGATGGGACTGTCACCAGCGAGCTGGTGGAGTACTATCGCGCTCGCGCCGGCAGCATCGGCACCATTATTGTCGAGTGCTGCTTTATTGATGACTACGGCCTGGCCTTCCCGGGTGCTATCGGTATCGATAACGATGAAAAAATCGCCGGCCTGGCGAAAATCGCCGAAGCGATTAAAGCGGAAGGTTCGAAAGCGATTCTGCAGATCTATCACGGCGGCCGCATGGTCGACCCGCAGCTGATCGGCGGTCGCCAGCCGGTGGCGCCGAGCGCTATCGCCGCCCCGCGTGAGGGCGCCGCGATGCCGCGGGCGCTGAGCGGAGACGAAGTGGAAGGCATGATCGCCAAGTTTGGCGATGGGGTCCGTCGCGCTATCCTCGCCGGTTTCGACGGAGTCGAAATTCACGGGGCTAACACCTATCTCATTCAGCAGTTCTATTCGCCGAACTCCAACCAGCGCGACGATGAGTGGGGCGGTAGCCGCGACAATCGCGCTCGTTTCCCGCTGGCGGTGCTCGACATCACCCATAAAATGGCCCGCCAGTACGCTGACGATGCCTTTATCATCGGTTACCGCTTTTCGCCAGAGGAGATGGAGGTCCCGGGGATCCGCTTCGACGACACCATGTATCTGCTGGAAAAACTGGCCGCTCGCGGCGTCGATTATCTGCACTTCTCGGTGGGCGCGACTCTGCGTCCCTCTATCGTTGATACCTGCGACCCAACGCCGCTGATTGAGAAATACTGCGCCATGCGCTCTGACACTCTGGCTCAGGTGCCGGTGATGGGCGTCGGCGGGGTGGTTAACGTCGCCGATGCCGAGCTGGGCCTCGATCACGGCTATGACCTGATCGCCGTGGGCCGCGCCTGCATCGCCTATCCGGACTGGGCGGCTCGTATCGCCGCGGGTGAAGAGCTGGAGCTGTTTATCGACAGCACCCAGCGCGAGGCGCTGCACATTCCGGAACCGCTGTGGCGCTTCTCGCTGGTGGAAGCGATGATCCGCGACATGAGCATGGGCGACGCCAAATTTAAGCCGGGGATGTTTGTTGAAACCGTTCAGGATGACGCCAATGAGCTGGTAATCAACGTCAGCCTCGAAAATGACCATATCGCCGATATCGAACTGGCGGCGAGCCCGGTGCAGACCGTGGAGTTCACCACCAGCTTCGAAGAAATCCGCGAACGTATTCTGACCGCCAATACGCCGCACGTGGACGCTATTTCCGGGGCCACCAGCCAGAGCGAGGCGGTGAAAAAAGCGGTCGCCAAAGCGATGCTGAAATCGAGCAAAGCGCTGGCGGCGGAAGAGGGCGGCAATGACGCCGCGCCGAAAAGCTATGATGTGGTGGTGGTCGGCAGCGGCGGCGCCGGTCTGGCGGCCGCCATTCAGGCTCACGACGAAGGCGCCAGCGTGCTGATCGTCGAGAAAATGCCGACCATTGGCGGGAACACCATCAAGGCTTCCGCCGGGATGAACGCCGCGGAGACCCGCTTCCAGCGCGTGAAAGGCATTCAGGACAGCAAAGAGCTGTTCTATCAGGAAACCCTGAAAGGTGGGCACAATAAAAACAACCCGCAGCTGCTGCGCCGCTTCGTGGAGAATGCCCCGCAAGCCATTGAATGGCTGGCTGACCGCGGCATTATGCTCAACGATATCACCACCACCGGCGGGATGAGCATTGACCGCACCCACCGTCCGCGCGACGGGTCAGCGGTCGGCGGCTATCTGATTAGCGGCCTGGTGCGCAACATCACCAAACGCGGCATCGACGTCCTGCTGGATACCTCGGTGGAGGAGATCCTGATGAGCGGCGATGAAGTCAGCGGCGTGCGTCTGATCAACGACGAAAACGAGATCATTGAAGTCCAGAGCAAAAGCATTGTGGTGGCCACCGGCGGCTTCAGCGCCAACAGCGCGATGGTGGTGAAGTATCGTCCTGACCTCGAAGGGTTCGTCACCACCAACCACAAAGGGGCCACCGGGAGCGGTATCGCGCTGCTGGAGCGTATCGGCGCCGACACGGTGGATATGGGCGAAATTCAAATTCACCCGACCGTTGAACAGCAGACCTCTTATCTGATTTCCGAGTCGATTCGCGGCGGTGGGGCGATCCTCGTCAACCAGCAGGGTAACCGCTTCTTCAACGAAATGGAGACCCGCGATAAAGTCTCCGCGGCGATTATCGCCCTGCCGGAACACTATGCGTACATCGTCTTTGACGAACATGTACGGGCGAAAAACAAAGCCGCCGATGAGTACATCGCCAAAGGCTTCGTCACCAGCGCCAGCTCGCCGCGTGAACTGGCGGAGAAACTGGGGATGGATTACCATGCCTTCCTCGCCACCCTCGAGTGCTACAACGGGGCGGTGGAAAAACAGCATGATGAACAGTTTGGCCGTACCACCGCGCTGCGCGCGCCGATTAACGAAGGTCCGTTCCACGCCATTCGTATCGCCCCGGGGGTGCACCACACCATGGGCGGCGTGACCATTAACACCGATGGCGAAGTGCTGAACGTTGCCCGGCAGCCGATCCGCGGCGCCTACGCCGCCGGTGAGGTGGTTGGCGGGATCCACGGCGGCAACCGTATCGGGGGTAACGCGGTGGCGGATATCATCATCTTCGGCACCCTCGCGGGCCACCAGGCGGCGAAACGCGCCAGAGGATAACACGCCATTGTTGATGCCGGGCCGGCGCTGTCGCCGCCCGGCTTATCCCTACTAAGGAGAGCCCGATGTCTGATAACCGCGTCTATAGCTACTCCGCCGTTCTGATGGGTTCTCCCATCCTGCTCAAACTCTGCTCCCATGATGAGGCGCTGGCCTCCCGCGTATTTCAGTTAATCAAGCGCTACGAAGATCTGCTTACCGTTAACCGCGCCGAGTCGCAGGTGATGGATATCAACCACGCCGCCGGACGTCACCCGGTGACCGTCAGCCGTCCGGTCTTTCAGCTCATTCAGTGCGCCAAAGCCGCTAGCATGGTGCGCGACAGCGCCTTTAACCTCGCGATTGGGCCGCTGGTGAAGCTGTGGCGGATTGGCTTTCAGGGACACAGCGTGCCTGACGCCGGCGAAATCAGGGCCCGGCTGGCGCTGACCCGCCCGCAGGAGGTGATCCTTGATGAGGCAACCTGCAGCGTGTTTCTTCAGCAGCCGGGGATGGAGCTGGATCTTGGGGCGATCGCCAAAGGCTATATCGCTGACCGGGTGCGTGATTATCTGCGTCAGCAGCAGGTGGAAAGGGCGCTGATCAACCTCGGCGGCAATGTGCATACCCTCGGCGAATGGGCTATTGGCCTGAAAAAACCGTTTGCCGATGCGCAGGCGCTGATCGGTTCCCTGACGGTCAACGGACAGTCGGTAGTCACCTCGGGCACCTACGAACGTTATTTCGAGCAGGACGGCAAGCGCTGGCACCATATTCTCGACCCGCGCAGCGGTTACCCGCTGGACAACGAACTCGACAGCGTCACGGTGATTTCCAGCGATTCTTTAGACGGCGATATCTGGAGCACGCTGCTGTTTGGCCTCGGCGTCGAGAAAGGCTGCGCAGCGTTGCGTCATCGGCAGGATATCGACGCGATTTTCGTCACCAAAAATCGCGACATTATACTGTCATCGCCGCAGCGCTTGCGCTTTGCGTCGCTGGACAGCGGCTACCGCGTTACTGACTGTACTGCTTAAGCAAACTGTACTGTTCGGCCACCAGGCGGTAGCGATAGACCGGCCGCCCGGTGGCGCCGTAGTGGATAGTGGTATAGAGAATATTGATCTGCGCCAGCCAGATCAGATACTTGCGGCAGGAAACACGGGAGATATTCACCGCCGCCGCCAGCTCATCGGTAGAGAATTCAACGTTCGGGTGAGCGTCAATCCACTGGCACAGGGTGCGCAGGGTTTGCGCGGTGAGCCCCTTGGGCAGCTTGCGCGCGTCGCTGGCCTCCGGCGCGCCGCCGTGCAGCAGGCGGTCAACGTCGGCCTGCTCGTAATAGGGTTGACCGGTTATCAGCTTGCGCTTCTCCCGCCAGGTGGTGAGCGCCTCTTCAAAACGGGGAAACTGGAAAGGTTTAATCAGGTAATCGACCACTCCGTAATGCATGGCGGTCTGCACCGTGGCGGCATCCGCCGCCGAGGTGATCATGATGACATCGATGGCGCGCCCCGATTTACGGATAGTCGGCAGCAGATCGAGCCCACTGTCCTGCTGCATATAGACATCCAGCAGCACCAGATCGATCTCCAGCTGCGGATCGTTAATCATCTCCCGGGCTTGACTGAGCGTCGAGGCGCTCCCGCTGCAACGAAAGCCGGGAACCCTTGCCACGTACAGGCGATTCAGTTCGGCCACCATGGCATCATCGTCAACAATCAACACATTTATCACGCACGTTTCCTTTTACTATCCCAGGGGAGATGAACAAAAAATTGGGTAAATACGCCGGGTTCCGACTCGACGGCGAGGGTGCCGCCCAGCTCGCGTAATTGCTGGTTGGCGAGAAACAGCCCGACGCCGCGATTCTCGCCTTTGGTGGAGAAGCCTTTGTTAAAGATAGCGTCGATGTTGTTTTCCGGGATCCCCGGCCCGTCGTCGCTCACTTCACCGCTTAGCCAGCCGTCCTGATAGTGCAGCAGCAGGCCGATTTCGCCCTCCGCCTGACCGCTCATGGCGTCCAGCGCGTTCTCGATAAGGTTGCCCAGCACCGTCACCAGCACGGTGACCTGCTTTTCATTCGGGCAATCCGGCACCAGGCTCTCTTCCGCCAGCTTAAGGGTAAAGCCGCACTCGGTGGCGCGCTGCATTTTACTTATCAGAAAGCCAGCCACCACCGGGGATTTAATGCGGTGCTGAATATCGCCGATGTCCGCCTGGTAGCGGTGGGCGGTCTGCAGCACGTACTCCTCGAGTTTGCCATAGCTTTTCATATTCAGCAGGCCGAGGATCACGTGCAGTTTGTTCATAAACTCATGAGAGGTAGTGCGCAGGGCATCCACATAGCTCATCATGCCGTCCAGACGCTGCAGCAGCTGGCTGACTTCGGTCTTATCGCGGAAGGTACAGATGGCGCCGACCACCGCCTCCTGGCTGCGGATAGGCACCGTGTTGCTGATGAGCAACAGGCCATTGCACCCCAGCTCGCGGTCGTACATCGGCTCGCCGCTGTGCAAAACCGTCTGCAGGTCGGCCAGCAGCGGGGTATGCGCGAGCGTCTTGTCCGGCCCGGAAAAGAGTATCTCGCGCGCCGCCGGGTTGATCAGGTTAACCTCACCATGGGCATCGACCGCCACCACCCCCTCCTTGAGGGCGTGAAGCATGGCCTGACGCTGCTGAAACTGAGTGGATATTTCGTGCGGCTCCAGCCCCAGCAGGACGCGCTTCAGGCCGCGCACCAGGCTCCAGGTGCCGATGGCGCAGACCAGCGCGCTGAACAGGATGGTCAGCAGCACGTCCCAGCGGCTATTGGCGATCTGTTCGTCCACTTTGCTCAGCGAAATGCCGACCACCACCACGCCAATCTGCTGATGCTGGTCGTTGAACACCGGGGTAAACACTCGCAGCGCCGGGGCCAGCACCCCGTGGTTAATGGCCACGTTCTCTTTTCCCTGCAGCGTCGGCTGGATATCGTGGCCGATGAAGGGTTTGCCAATAATTGAGCTGTCCGGATGCGAATAGCGAATACCGTGCATATCGGTGACGATAGCGTACAGCAGGTCGTTGCGCCGGGTGATGGCCTGCGCCAGCGGCTGAATAATCTGCTGCTGCGGCGGCGCCGCCAGTCCGCGCTTCACCTGCGGCATATCAGCCATGGTACGCGCCACCGCCAGCGCGGTCTCTTTCAGGCCGTCGCGGGTGGCATTGCTGATCTGCATATACCACAGGGCATAGACCAGCAGCAGCACGGCGCCGATCACGCTGCCAATCATCAAGGAGACGGCGGTGCTCAGCTTTAGCGGTAAGGCGCGTTGACGAACGCGAGGCGGGTGCTCTGATGCCTTCATGACGATCCCGGATAGATTCAGTGAACGATTATTATCGCTGATAGCGCGGCATTCATAAAGCCGTGTAATCAAAGCAAAAGGCCGCTTTTGCTACGGTAGCCTCGGCCCGTCCACGATAAACTGTCGCTTTTCGCCACAGGCTTAAGGCAGACATGATGGAACTGGCATCTCTGGTCCGGGATATCCTCCGGCAACAGCACGTTGAACGACTGACGCAGCATCGTGAACAGGACCGTGAAGCGGAAGCAGAGTGGGAGATCGCGCGCTGGCGGCATCGCAGCGGGGTGGTGATCCAGCACCGCTACGAGCTCGAGCTTCCGCAACAGGATGCCGCCTCCTGCCCGGAGTGCTGGATCGACTGGCAGGTTATCGATAGCGCCGGCCTGGAGGTGAAGCCAATGCGCAAACAATTTTATAACCTCTGTCAGCAATCCTTCTGGCTGGCCATGCAGGCGGAAGGTGAAGATAAGACCTGATACAGGATTGCTCAGATAATCGGCAATTGCCCGTGAACGGGCGATCGGGACGGTAAACTGTGACCCCGACGGCGGTAAAGCGCGGAAGATTCCCCTTATAGTGGCGACAGAGGTTAAATAGTCCTGATGAATATAAGGATATGCATCAGGCCGCTGATTTCGCCGAGATGCGCTTTTTCTGTCGTAAATGGAGGTTGTTATGAGCAGTTCGCTAACCGCGTCAATGCAGGCACGTCGTCACCCGGATACCACCCACATCGATCGCCTCGCCACCGCCGACATGCTGGCGATGCTGCATCAGGATGATAAGCAGATATCGGAGGCGGTCGGCGCCTGTCTGCCGGATATCGCCCGGTTGATTGATATCGCCACCGCGACAATGAGCCGGGGAGGGCGTCTGGTCATTATCGGCGCCGGGGAATCAGGCCGCACGGCAGTCCAGGCGGTCAGCGACTACTCTCCGGAAGGCAAACATGCGCTGGTGGGGCTAATTGCCGGTGGCCAGACGGCGGCGATGGCCGAGCGGGAGACGGCGGCGAATAATTACGATCTTGGCGCCTTCGAGCTGCAGTCGCTGGACTTTTCCAGCCACGATATGCTGCTGGCGCTGACCGTTAGCGGCAAGACCCCGTGGGTCTGGGGGGCGATGCGCCACGCCTGGTCGCTGGGGGCCCCGATCGCGGTGGTGACCCAGCAGGCGGCCAGCGAGGCGGCGCAGCTGGCGGATATTGTTATTGCTCCGCAGACCGGGCCGGAAGCGGTGGCGGGTTTGACCAATCCGAAGGCCCGGCTGGCCCAGCGGCAGATCCTTAACATGGTGTCGACGGGCCTCGCTATCCGTGACGGCCGGGTGTACAGCAACCTGCGGGTGGATCTGCAGGCTGACACTCCGCACTGGGCGGAGCGGCAGGTGGCGATTGTCATGGCGGCCACCGACTGCACGCGCAGCGAAGCAAAAGCCGCGCTGACCAACTGCCACCACCATTGCCGCACCGCGATCCTGATGCTGCTCAGCGGGCTGGACGCCTGGCACGCGCGGGAGCTGCTGACCAAACATCACGATCATCTGCGTCTTGCCCTGCGCGAAGCCCAGCGCAGCGCTGTCACTCCCGCCCATTAAGCCTGTCGCCAGGCGCGCACCAACGGTGTGCGCGTCTGGACTTTATTAACTAAAGAAACCCCTCTTTTCTATTTTCCCCGGCAATCGCGCTGAATTTTCAGCGATAATTTTACGGCGGCTCTTATTTTTTTCACCGATCTGATTTTTTAAGTTAAATAATTATTTGATTAAAAATGCGAGAGTGTAAATGATATTTTAAAATAAAGTAAAAGTGCGTTAATATGCTGCCTCTTATTACCGTGTGCTACGTGATAATTCTATTATGCCTGCAATGAAAAAAACGATTATTTCCTTTACCGCATTAGCGATGTTCGTCAGCGCGGCGACGCATGCTGAAGCGGATACCTCTAAAAAAACTGACTTCCTGCTGATTGGCGGCGGGATCATGAGCGCCTCGCTTGGCACCTGGCTGCAGGCGCTGCAGCCGGACTGGGACCTGACGATGGTGGAGAAACTGGACGGCGTGGCCCTGGAATCTTCCAACGGCTGGAATAACGCCGGTACCGGTCACTCGGCGAATATGGAGCTGAACTATACGCCGGAGCGGGCCGACGGATCGATTGACGTCAGCAAAGCGCTGGATATTAACGAACAGTTTATGATCTCCCGTCAGTTCTGGTCGGCACAGGTGAAGCGCGGTATTTTGCACGATCCGCACTCCTTTATTAATTCCACGCCGCATATGAGTTTCGTCTGGGGCGATAATGTCGACTATCTACAGAAGCGTTATACCGCGCTGCAGCAGACCACCTTATTCCAGGGGATGAAATTCTCCACCGACCACGCGCAAATTAAACAGTGGGCGCCGCTGGTGATGGAAGGCCGCGATCCGCAGCAGAAAGTCGCTGCCACCTGGACGCCGGTGGGTACCGACGTTAACTATGGCGAAATCACCCGGCAGCTGATCGGCAGCCTGAAGAAAAACAGCCATTTCACCCTGCAAACCTCCTCTGAGGTCACCGATTTCAAACGCAATGCCGATAACTCCTGGCACGTGACCATTAAGAACGTACAGAGCGGGGAAGCGCAGACTATTGACGCGAAATACGTCTTTATCGGCGCCGGCGGCGGCGCGCTGAAGCTGCTGCAGAAAACCGGTATTCCTGAAGCGGACAACTATGCTGGCTTCCCGGTGGGCGGTTCGTTCCTGATGACAGAGAACCCGGCGGTCACCGCGCAGCACCTCGAGAAAGTGTATGGCCAGGCTTCGGTCGGCGCGCCGCCGATGTCGGTACCGCACCTTGACGCCCGCTACCTGGATGGCAAGCGCGTGGTACTGTTTGGGCCGTTCGCCACCTTCTCGACCAAGTTCCTGAAAAACGGTTCCTTCTTCGACCTGTTGAGCACCACCACCACTGACAACGTGCTGCCGATGACCCACGTCGGACTCGATAACTTCGACCTGGTGAAATATCTCGTCAGCCAGGTGATGCTCAGCGATGATGACCGCTTCGCCGCGCTGAAAGAGTACTACCCGGACGCGCGTAAAGAGGACTGGAAGCTGATCCAGGCCGGCCAGCGCGTGCAGATCATTAAGAAAGACGCAGAGAAGGGCGGCGTGCTGAAACTGGGCACCGAAGTGGTGGTCGATCAGCAGAAAACCATTTCCGCGCTGCTCGGCGCGTCGCCGGGGGCTTCCACCGCCGCGCCGATCACCCTCAATGTGCTCAAGCAGATGTTCCCGACGCAGTTTAACTCGCCGGAGTGGCAGACCCGTATCCACCAGATCGTGCCGAGCTACGGTCAGAAGCTGAACGGTAACGTGGCGCTGACCCAGCAGGTTTGGGATGATACCGCCGCGACCCTGCAGCTGACGAAACCGCCGGTGATCCAGATGCCAGCGGCTGCGCCCACCGCGACCGCGAAGCCGGCGGAGCCGCAGCGCGACGCCTCGCCGCAGCACGATATGGCGCTGTAAAAGCAAACTCGATAGAGAACAAAAGGGAAGACCACGGTCTTCCCTTTTTTGCGTTCCTTGCCGGCCTAAGCCGCTCTCTGCCTGCAACTTTGCCGTCATAAACGATATACTGATTTGAATTGAAAAAAGAAAAGCAAATCAGGAGTGTGGAAGGGCTATGCAAGACGATATCAACCAGGAGATCACCTTCCGCAAGCTGTCGGTCTTTATGATGTTTATGGCGAAGGGCAATATCGCCAGAACCGCCGAAGCGATGAAGCTTAGCAGCGTCAGCGTTCACCGCGCGCTGCATACCCTGGAAGAGGGGGTGGGCTGCCCGCTGTTTGTCCATAAAGGGCGCAATCTGCTGCCGCTGCAGGCGGCGTGGACGCTGCTGGAATATTGTCAGGATGTGATGAGTCTGATGAGCCGCGGCCTTGAGGCGACGCGCAAAGTCGCCGGCGTCGGCCAGGGGCGGCTGCGCATCGGCACCCTCTATTCCCTGACCCTGGAAACCGTCCCGCGCATTATCATGGGTATGAAGCTGCGTCGCCCGGAGCTGGAGCTGGATTTGACCATGGGCTCTAACCAGATGCTGCTGGATATGCTGGAAGACGACGCCCTCGACGCTATCCTGATCGCCACCAATGAAGGGGAGTTCAACAATACCGCTTTCGACGTGGTGCCGCTGTTTGAGGACGATATCTTTCTCGCCGCCCCGGCGACAGCGCAGCTGGATAGCACACAGCTTGCTGACCTGCGCGATTACGCCGACCGGAAATTCGTCTCGCTGGCAGAGGGGTTCGCCACCTATGCCGGGTTCCGGGAAGCGTTTCATATCGCTGGCTTCGAGCCGACGATCGTCACCCGGGTGAATGACATCTTTTCGATGATTAGCCTGGTGCAGGCGGGCGTCGGGTTTGCGCTGCTGCCGGGGCGGATGAAAAAAGTCTATGAAAAAGATGTACAGCTGTTAAAGCTGGCGGAACCGTACCAGATGCGCCAGCTGATCTCGATTGTCTATTCACACCATCGCGAACGCGATGCCGACCTGCTGGCGCTGGCGGCGGAAGGGAGAATGTACGCCCGGAGCCTTAATCGCTAAGCCGCTGCGCCAGATGGCGGGCGACATCCACGCCGCTGCGTTCCAGCGAAAGGGTCTCTCCGCGCCAGCCCGCCTGGCGGGTCAGGCAGGTCAATACCCCGCCTGGGGGCATCTCAATGGCTAAGCGCGCGTCGCGCTCATCGGCGGCGATCATCGCCTCCTGCCAGTGGACGGTGCGCGCCATGTTCATCGCCAGATCGTCGGCGATCCGCTGCGGATCCCACAGCACGCGCGCCGTCGAGCCGCTTAAATAGGCGCACTGCGGGCGCGTTAAGGTCACGTCGGCAAAGGCTGTTGCCAGCGCGGCGGCGGGTTTATCCAGCAGCGCGCAGTGCGACGGGACGCTGACCGCCAGCCGCTGCGCCTTACTGGCGCCCGCCTGCAGCGCCAGCTGCGCTACCTCGGCCATGGCTTCATCGCGTCCGGCGATCACGATCTGCGTTTCGGCGTTCAGGTTGGCAAGATAGACCTCGTGGCCCTGCATCAGCGCCTCAACCCGCGGGCGGGTCAGGCCCATGATCGCCGTCAGCCCGTAACCTTCGGGATAGGCCTGCTCCATAAGATCGCCGCGCAGGGCCACCAGGCGCAGCGCGCTGGCGAAATCGAGCGCGCCGGCAATCACCGCTGCGGGAAAGGCGCCGATGGACAGGCCGCTGACAATCTGCGGATTGACGCCCTGGCGCTGTAGCTCGCGCGCCCAGGCTACCCCGGCGATCAGCAGGCAGAGCTGGACCGCACGGGTATGTTTTAGCGATCCGGCGCTATCGAGGGCCTCGACTTCATTCCCCAGCACGGCGCGCGCCTGGCTGAGGATCGCTTCGCGGTCGGGGATAGCCGCCAGCATGCCGGGACGCTGGGCACCCTGTCCGGGAAAAGTAAACAAAATCTTCATCATTCCTCCCTGCGCCACGGCGCAGCGGTTAAGCGCGCGCCGCGGGACGTTTTCAGCAGCGCTCGCCCATCGCGTAGCCACTCATTGAGGGCGAAGGCGCCGTATGGCGTTTCGACCTGGGTATCGGCGCGGCACGGGAGCTGGGCCACCCGGGACTGCCATTCCAGCAGCGCCTCGCGGGCCAGCGGCTGCGGGGCGCGGATCAGGAGATCCAGATCGCTTGCCGCATGGAGTACCGGGATTTCGGTCGCCAGCGCGTAGCCGGTGCTGCCGGTGATGCCCCAGCGCCAGGGCCAGTCGCCCAGCGTCAGGGCGATGGCCGCCTGGACCGGCGGCTGCGAAACAAAAGGGGAGCCCAGCAGGCGCTCGCGCTCCACCAGCATCTCCGGGGTGACGCTGCGCACGATATTGTGCGCCTGTACCCAGCCGGCGGCGCGCTGTTCGCGCTTCATGCCCCGCACCCCAACCGGGATGCGGCCCTGGCCGTCAACATCGCGCCTCACCACCACCGGCAGCGCGGCTCGCCACTGCTGAGCCACCCACGGCTCGGCTATATCTTCCAGGGCGCTGGCGTGGTTTAACCACACTAAATCGTGGGGACGCGGCGTTGATGACATGGTTTACAGTCCTGAAGTCAAAGAGATAAACAGCGGTAGCGACAGGATACACAGAACCGAGCTCAACAGCAGCACGGCTTCAGCATCCGGGGACTGCACGCCGAAGCGGTTGCCGAAGACCACGCCGAAGAAGCCGGCGGCCAGGGCAATCATCAGGATCGCGGTAATGGCGATAGAGCCGTGCAGACCCAGCAGCATCACCAGACCCCAGGCGATAAACGGCTGCACCAGCAGTTTCACGATGGTGGAGGTGGCGATCAGCGCATTGAGCTGCAGTTTACGCGCCGAGAGGATCACCCCGGTGAGGAACAGCGCCGCGGCGGTGGCGGCCAGGCCCAGCGGTTTGATGGCGGCCAGCAGCAGGTCCGGCATTTTAATGCCGATAGCGGAAAGCACCACCCCGAGCAGCGGGCCCCAGACGATCGGCTTTTTCACCGAACGCCACATCAGCACCGGCAGCATCGCCAGCGTAGAACCGGTGGTTTCCCCCGCGGCGCGGGCTTTTTCACGTTCCAGAATCAGCAGGCAGAAGGGGGTCATCAGTACCGAACCGCAGGCGATAGAGACCGCCACCGACAGCGAGGTCGATGCGCCTTCACCCAGCACGCTGCCAAGGATCGGCAGGCCCAGCGCGGCGTAGTTCGGCAGCGCGACGGTGAGGGTCAGCACCGCGGCATCCTGCGGGGTGCGTTTGAAGACGCTGGTGGCGAGGAAGTAAATCCCGGCGTAGGTGATCCACATCGCGCCAGTGAGCGCCAGCACCAGCGGTGACTGGGCGACGATACCGGCCCACGGCGTTTGTACCGTGGCGCTGAACAGCGTAGCGGGTAAGGCAAAGTCCATTACAAAGATATTGAGCAGGGAGACATTTTTGTTATCTACCATCCCGGCCTTACCGGCCCAGAAGCCCAGCAGCATAATGACGAAAATCGGGGCAAGAGCATGAATAATCACATAAGTCATAAATCACCTGTAAATAAAATAGAGTACTGGCGCGATTGTTATTTTTTCTAAAAGCCGTCCCTACCCGGCGCGGTTATGACGCGCTCCGGGGGACGGCTTCCGGCAGGTTTTCTTCTACTACTTACGTACGAACGTGCTACCAGCTGGTGCGCATCAGGTCGCGGACCCGCTGCGAGCTGCGGCGGTTTTCCGCACCCAGGCGGCACTTCAGCGAGGGATCCTGGCGCGCGTCAGCGATGGCGTCGCGCAGGGTGTGGCTGACCAGCGCCAGATCGTGGTCGTCAGGGGCGTCCGGATGGCTGATGTCCAGCAGAGCGGAGAGCAGGCCGAGCGTGGCGTAGTTGCTGACGTCATAGGCCATCGGCGGGATGGTCGCCGCCAGTTTCTCCAGCGCCTCCACGCTGCGCAGGGTAATGCGCGCGGCCGACGCTTTACCCATCGCGTGGACCAGTACGCCGCTGTCGTTAAAGGCGATCAGACGGTTGGCCTGGTAGCCGTGGGCCAGAAACGCCCCGGACATCGCTTTGCCGACGATCAGGCCAATCACCGGGTGGCCGGCCAGACGGGCTTTGGCGTAGGCGCCTGCCGCTCCGGCCAGCGCCTGGTGAATACCAAAGGCTTCTTCGCGACGGCCATAGGCCTGGCTGGGCACATCGATCACGGCGACGATCGGCCGTTTGCGGGCCTGGTCGGCGTCGGCGGCGATGGTTTCATTGACCACTTTCGCCAGCGTCCAGCCTTCCAGCAGGCCGACTTCACCGCCGGCGGCGCGCGGGTAGTGGTTGTTGGCGTCAGGCACCACGGCGATAAAGCGGACGCTTTCGCCATCAATCTGGCCATCTGCGACCTGCACGGAAGGGCACAGGCCGCTCATCAGCGGCGCCTCGGGCGCCAGTTTGTTCAGCCATAGCGCGGCGCGGTTTGGGAACTGACTCATTATTTTTCCTCCCGGGCAAAAAGCTGTTTAATCTGCGCGGTATCCGCCTGCAGGCGGGTGTCGAACTGGCTTAAACGGCGCAGATAGTCGTCATAATTGTCGCTGCGGTGCTGCGTCGGTACGCCTTTGGCGATCGCCTCGTTCATTGCGGTTTTAACGGCGTTAACGCCATCGTTAACCAGCGCGTCGACCAGCCCGCTGGCGGCGCGAATTTCACCCCCGGTCATGCTCCAGATAAACGGCCGGTTACGCGAGTCGTACTCTTCAATGCCGGCTTCCTGCTCGATAACCTGCGGGCCGTTGAGGCCGAGACGGGCTTCTCGGGTGACGATGAGATAGCTGCACAGCGCGGCGGCGATGGACATGCCGCCGAAGCAGCCGACGGTGCCAGCGATGATGCCGACTACCGGGGTGTAGCGGCGCAGATCGACAATCGCGGCGTGGATATCGGCGATGGCGGCCAGGCCAAGGTTGGCCTCCTGCAGACGTACGCCGCCGGTTTCGAGGCACAGGACCGCCTGCGTCGGAATACCGTTGCGGTTATCCTCCGCCGCCAGCTCCAGCGCGGCGGCCATTTTGGCGCCGGAGACCTCGCCCATACTGCCGCCCTGGAAGGTGCCTTCGATAGCAATCACCACCGCCGGCTGGCCGTTGATAGCGCCTTTGGCGACCACCATACCGTCGTCGGACTGCGGGACAATGCCCTGCGCGCCGAGCCACGGCGACATAATGCCGTCAAACGGATCCAGCAGTTCACGGTAGCTGCCGTCGTCCAGCAGTGCGTGGGCGCGTTCGCGAGCGCGCAGTTCGATAAAGCTGCGATCGTTACGCATGAGCGGCCTCCTCAAAGACTTGTTCAATACGAATACGGGCGACGCCCGGCGTGGCGCCGAAATCGTGAATAACCAACTGCCCGGCGGGCAGGCCGTTGATCAGGCTCAGCCGGTCGAACAGCGCCTGCCAGCGCGCCTGGCTGTTATCCACCGAGGTGGTAATTTGCACGCTGAGCGTATCGCTCCCGGCGGCGGTATAGAGCACTTCCATATCGCCTGAACCTACAACCCCTGCCAGCGCTCGGCCGCGGAGGGCGCGGCTGGCAGGAAATGACAATGTAATCTGTTCCATAACATCCTCTGAATGCGTTAGCCGGCAACCCGGTCGAGAAACAGGGTGGCGGCAAGGAGATCGGCGGCGCCGCCCGGAGAGGCGTTGTGCGCCAGCATCTGCGCGTCAAGCCGCGCCAGGGCGGCGCGTCCGGCGACGCTGGCGCACCCGCCGGCCGCCAGCACCGCGCGGGCGCCCTGCTGCATGGTCTGCAGGCCGGTCATGCCGGCGCGCGACAGCACGCAGGTATCGCTCAGCGAGGTCATGATGGCCATCAGCGCGTCAAGTCGCGCCTGCGGCTCGCTGGCGCCCCGGGCGCGGCTTTGCTGTAACTGCGGCAGCGCCAGGGCGGTGATATGCGGGAAACCGCGCTGCGCCTCTTCGCGCGCGCCCGGCACCTGCCAGCGGCGGCTGGCGCGTAGCCCTTTACTGAAGCTTTTCGGCGCCAGGCCGTCGGGCAGACGGGCGAGGGCGGCGGCGGTGTCGGCGATCGCCTGTGAATGACCCACTCCCCCCAACATCGCTACCGCGCTGACCAGCAGCCCCAGCGCCCAGATGGCGCCGCGGTGGGTGTTGACCCCGCCGGTGGCCTGCATCATCTGCGCTTCGCCTTCCCGGCCGAGGCGGCCGACGGTTTCGCGCAGCGCGATATCCGCCGGGCGGCGCCAGCTTTGCTGGGCCAGCGCGTGGAAGGTCGGCTGCAGGCTGCGGGCGGAGCGTTCCATCAGCGCCAGCGTGAGGTCCTGATGCGCGCCGCTGCCGCGGCTGTCGACCAGACCCGGTTTCGGGCTCAGACGGGCTTCGTCAATCAGACAGGCGCTGGCGGTATCCGCCAGCCAGCTGACGCGGCTTTCTGCGTGCAAGGGGGAGAGAATTTTCATTACCAGCTCCGGAATTTTGCCGGTGGGTTGTACAGTCCGTCGGACCATTCCACCAGGTCGGCGACGCTGCCGGCGGCCAGCAGCGAACGGGTGGCCTCGCTGCGGCGAATGCCGAGATCTTCCGGGTAGACCACTTTGCCGCTCTGACGCAGGGCAGCCACGCGTTTCGCGTCCACTCCGAGGCCGATGTCGGTGATCCCGGCCACGGCGGCGACCATCGCCCGGCGCTCTTCCAGGCTTTCCGCACGATACAGGTAGGCGATACCCTCTTCGGTCAGCACGTGGGTGACGTCATCGCCGTAAATCATCACCGGCGCCAGCGGCATGCCGGAGGTTTTGGCGACGTCGACCGCGTCGAGGGTCTCAACAAAGGTCGGCTTCACCCCGGCCTGAAAGGTTTCGACCATCTGCACCACCAGTTTTTTACCGCGCTGCATGGGGTCTGGCTCGGTGATCATATTGAGCCAGGCAGGGGTGGCGTGGCGGCGGCCGTGCGGATCGTGGCCCATGTTCGGCGCGCCGCCGAAGCCGGAAAGGCGGCCGCGGGTGACGGTCGAGGAGTTAGCCAGACCATCAACCTGCAGGGTCGAACCGATAAACATATCCACCGCGTACTGCCCCGCCAGCTGGCAGAAGGCGCGGTTGGAGCGCATGGAGCCGTCCGGGCCGGTAAAGAAGATATCCGGACGGGCGCGGATGTACTCTTCCATCCCCAGCTCGCCGCCGAAGCAGTGCACGCTCTCCACCCAGCCGCTCTCGATCGCCGGGATCAGCGTCGGATGCGGGTTCAGGGTCCAGTGTTTACAGATTTTGCCTTTCAGACCGAGCTGTTCGCCGTAAGTCGGCAGCAGCAGTTCGATGGCGGCGGTGTTGAAGCCGATCCCGTGGTTGAGGGACTGCACCTGATGCTCGGCGTAGATGCCCTTGATCGCCATCATCGCCATCAGAATGTGTTCTTGCTTAATCAGGCGCGGGTCGCGGGTGAACAGCGGTTCAATAAAGAACGGCTTGTCGGCGACCACCACGTAATCAATCCACGAGCCGGGAATATCGACACGGGGCAGATCGCACTCGTCGTCCACCAGTTCGTTAACCTGGGCGATAACAATACCGTCGTGGAAGGCGGCGGCTTCCACCAGTGCCGGGGTATCTTCGGTACTCGGCCCGGTATACAGGTTACCTTTACGGTCGGCTTTGTAGCCGGCGATCAGCGCGACGTTGGGCGACAGATCGACGTACAGGCGGGAGTAGAGTTCGATATAGGTATGAATGGCGCCGATTTCCAGCAGGCCATCTTCCAGCAGCTGCGAAATGCGCAGGCTTTGGGGACCGGAGAAGGAGAAATCGAGTTTGCGGGCGATACCTTTTTCAAACAGGTCCAGATGCTCGCTGCGACCGACGCTCGGCATGATCATATGCAGATCGTGGATTTTCTGCGGATTGACTTCCGCCAGCATGCGGGAGAGGAAATCGGCCTGCTTCTGGTTGTTGCCTTCCAGCACCACCCGGTCGCCGGGGGCGATCAGGTTTTCCAGTACGCTGACCAGCTGGTCAGTGGGGATGACTTTGCCGGGGATGTTGGCCTCGGCCAGCCGCCGCTGCTTTTCCGTCCGGCGACGGTTCCAGACCCGCCCCGTCGTTTGTTCGGCATTCATTATTAACCTCCTGATTCGACAAATCGTTTTGTTTGTCCTGGTGGAGGGTAGTGTGCGATGCGAGGCGCGGAGCATCAATTAAGCACGGCGGCCAATCGTTAGCCTGAGAGTAACAATTGTGATTGGCCCTTTGTGATGAGGATCAATAATACGAAAGGCGTAGTGGTCTACCACAGGTGTCAGGGAGAGGGGGCCGGCCAGTCGCCGGCCCGAGGAAGGGTTACTCTTTGCTCACATCACTTAATAAGAATGCGATGCTCTGGCCGCCGCTGGTCTGCTCGAGGGCGATTTTGACGATGATCGTCAACGGCACCGACAGGAGCATACCGACCGGACCCAGCAGCCAGCCCCAGAAGATCAACGACAGGAATACCACCAGGGTGGAGAGTCCCAGGCCGCGCCCCATGATCCGCGGTTCGAGAATATTGCCGAACACCAGGTTAACGATCAGATAGCCGGCCAGCACCACCAGCGCCTCGTAAAGACCGCCGAATACCAGGACCTGCAGGATCGGCGGGATGGCCGCCAGCACGGAGCCAATATTGGGAATATAGTTCAGCGCGAAGGCCAGCAGCCCCCACATAAAGGCGAAACGCACGTCCAGCAGAACCAGCATGCCCCAGACCACCAGCCCGGTGACCAGGCTAATCGCGGTCTTCAGCACCAGATAATGCGACACGCTGTCGATGGCGCGCTGAATGGCCCCCATGCCTTCTACCGGGCGGGACATCAGCTGCTGCAGTTTGGCGGGCAGTTGCGGAACCTCCAGCAGCATAAACACTACCGTCAGCAGCAGCAGAAAAATCGAGGACATGGCGTTCGACAGCTGAGTGAGCAGACCGGTGACCAGGGTCATCACGGCGTTGGGGTCGATGTATTTGTTTAGCTCCACCACCGAGACGGTAAAGCCCAGGCGCTGCAGCCAGGGAGCGATGGTTTGCATCGGTTCGTAGAGATAGTTGCGGTACTGCGGCAGGGTGCGCGCCAGCTCGTTAAGCGAGGTTCCCAGCGAGGCCAGCAGCACAACGGCTAACATGACGATAAGGCCGATCAGCAATGAGATCGCCAGCACGCGTGGCACCCGGCAGCGGACCAGCAGCTGGACCAGCGGATTAATAATCACCGCCAGAAAAAGCGCGAGTATAAACGGGACAATAATGTCTGCCGCAAAGCGAATGCCGGTCAGGATGATCACCAGCATGCCCAGCATGATGACCATCTTTAATCCGTTAAGTGTAATAATAGGTTTAGCCATAGGATCCCGTCCTCAATCTTCCTTGCCTGTTAACAGGTTGCGTTACATTAGCATAATGACGTTTTTTTTCAGAAAAAACGCATTGCAGCAAAACCGCGTCGTAAAGAATTGCAAAGTCTTTGAATAAAATGTAGCACTATGCTACAAATGTACCTGTGTTTAACTACTGAGGACAATTTTCATCCGCACCGGACGAGAAGCAACACCGCGGATAATTGTAATTTTATGGACAATCAGTTCAGGATGTATATTTTAAATCCCCCCGCAGTATCCCTCACTTTTTCCCGTTTTGCCGGCGAACAGCACTGGCATTCGGCGCTATAGTCACCTTCTTTCTGCCTGAGCTGGCGCCAAGCGCACAGCGAAATCTACGTCAGAAATTTTCCTGTTTACGCGTCGCGTAAACGGTAATGGATTATATTCTCAAGCAGGAGAAGGGATCATGTTTTATTGGATTTTATTAGCTTTAGCGATTATTGCTGAAATTACCGGCACCTTGTCGATGAAATGGGCAAGCATTAGCGGTGGGCATACCGGCTTTATTTTAATGCTGGCCATGATTGCCCTGTCATATATTTTTCTCGCCTTTGCGGTTAAAAAAATTGCCCTCGGCGTGGCCTACGCGTTATGGGAAGGGATTGGTATTTTGCTGATCACCCTGTTCAGCGTACTGTTGTTTGATGAAAGCCTGTCGCTGCTGAAAATAGCCGGTCTGACTACCCTGGTAGTGGGGATCGTCTTAATTAAGTCCGGCACCCAGAAAAAAGCGTCGTCGAAGCAGGAGGTGGCTCATGCAGCAGTTTGAGTGGATCCACGCCATCTGGCTGGCTATCGCCATTGTTCTGGAAATTATTGCCAACGTCTTTTTGAAGTTTTCCGACGGTTTCCGCCGCAAGGTCTATGGCATTCTGTCGCTGGCGGCGGTGCTGGGCGCGTTCAGCGCCCTGTCGCAGGCGGTGAAAGGCATCGATCTGTCGGTCGCCTATGCGCTGTGGGGCGGCTTCGGTATCGCGGCGACCATCGCCGCCGGCTGGGTGCTGTTTGGCCAGCGCCTGAATAACAAAGGCTGGGCGGGAGTCATCCTGCTGGTTGCCGGCATGGTGTTAATTAAACTCGCCTGACGTCGCGCCGCCTGCAAAGCCAGGCGGCAAAACGGGTTCGCTGTAGTATGCTTACTCAAGACCGGCCCCGCAGGTATTGTGCCCGGTGACGATGAGGACTGCGCATGCTCACAGCTTTCGGCTGGCGGAAAATTCCTTCCGCCAGGACGTTGTCAATAATGATTTTTCTCGCCGGGCTCGGCCTCACCGCGTCGGTGATCTCCCTGCTTTACCTCTCGCAACACCTCATTGCCAGCAAATCCAATGAAATTGACCAACAGCGCTCGGTCCTGTCGGTGGAAGGGGCGGTGCAGACCTCGGTCAACCGGGTGCTGTCGCTGGTGCTGGACAATGCCATCTGGGACGATGCGGTGACCCAGACTTACGCTCCCAGCCTGGATCAAAAATGGCTGTACGACTCCTGGGGATCCGGCTTCAAAATCAATAACCTGTATGACGGCACCTTTGTCCTTGATGAACATTATCACATCCTGTGGGGCGCCTTTCAGAGTCAGGTCATGCCCCGGGCAGACCTCTCATTTCTCGGCGCCGGGCTGACCAGCCTGATCCGCTATCATGCACAGGCTCTGCGCGAGGGGAAAAACGCCTTCGCCGGCATCACACGTACCGAAGCCGGGATCGCTTTCGTCGGCATCGGCCTGATACGGCCGACGAGCGGCCGGCTGCAGGTGGCTGACGAGACCCGGCGCTATCTGGTCATTACCCGGCACATCAGCCCTCAGCTGCTGGAGCGTTTAGGCGACACCTTCCAGATAAGCCATCTGCATCTCAGCGACGGCCCAGGCGAACACCGGATCCCGCTGCGCACGCAGGGAGGCGAGGTTCTGGGCTATCTGGCGTGGCAGCCGCGCCTGCCCGGCGCCGAAGCGGCTCTGGCCTCGTCAGGCAGTATGCGGCTGATCGCCGGGGTGGCCGCCAGCCTGATCCTGCTGTTTATTCTGTTCAGCAGCCTCGGCATGTATAAGCTGGCCCGCGGCGAACGTCAGGCGCGGGAGATCGCCCTGATTGACTGGCTTAGCCGCCTGCCCAACCGGCGTGCGCTGCTGCTGCGGCTCAGCCAGGTGTGCGACACGAGTAAGCACGATATGCAGTGCGTGGTGTTTATCGATCTGGACGGTTTTAAGGATGTGAATGATAACTATGGCCACGATGTGGGCGACACTCTGATCCGCCATATCGCCAGCGCGCTGCAAAAAAGGGTGCCGGCGGGGGCCATGCTGGCAAGAATGGGCGGGGATGAATTCGCCATGGCGGTGAGCGGCGAACAGGCGATCGACCGGGCCGCGGCGTTCGCCTGGGCGGCGCTGGAGCTGCTTAAAGCGCCGGTGGCGCTGAGCAAACGCACAATTTATATCGGCGCCAGCATCGGCATCGCCAGCGGTACTCCGGCGGAATGCTCCAGTACCGAACTGTTTCGCCGGGCGGATATCGCCATGTACCACGCCAAGAAGAGCGGCAAGGGGCGGACGGCCTGGTATGACGATGCGCTGGATGCCGTGCGACGTCATCAGCTGATGATTGAGAATGGCATCCGTCAGGGGCTGGAGCAGGATGAATTTGAGGTCTGGTATCAGCCGGTGGTCGATGCCGATACGCTGGCGATGACCGGCGTTGAAGCGCTGCTGCGCTGGCCGCGTCGCCCGCAGGGTGCGCTGGCGCCGGATGCGTTTATCGCCATTGCCGAGAGTAGCGGCCTGATTGACGCCCTCGGCCAGTTCGTCCTGCAACGCGCCTGCAGCGACCTGCAGCCGGTGGGCGATCTGCTGCTGTCGGTGAACATCTCGCCGGCGCAATTTCGCGATCCGGCGTTTGAAAGCCGGGTGATGGAAACGGTCGCTGCCTGCCGCTTTCCGCCGTCGCGCCTGCAGGTGGAGGTGACGGAGAGTTATGTGCTGGAAAATCCGGAACGTTCGCAGGCGGTGGTGGAGAATCTGAAGGCCCAGGGCATCGCCGTGGCGCTGGACGATTTTGGCACCGGTTACTCCAGCATCGGCTATTTACGCCGCTTTCGCTTTGACAGCCTGAAGATTGACAAATCCCTCGCCGGGCGGGTGGATTGCGATGTGCAGGCGGCGGAGATGGTGCGCGGCACGGTGCGCATCGCCCGCGCGCTGGGGATGACGGTCGTGGCGGAGGGGGTTGAAGATCCGCAACAGCTGGCGCTGCTGCGGCGGGCCGGTTGCGACCGGCTACAGGGCTTTTACTTCAGTAAACCGATGCCGATCGCCGACCTGCTGCAGCGGCGTCAGCAGCAGGGGTAATTACTCTCCGGCCAGCGCCTCCAGCTTATCGCGAAAGCCAGTCACCGCGATGGCGCGGTTGTCCGCCCGCCAGCGATCCTGCGGGCCGGGAGCCGAACTTTGCACGGCGATCACTTGCCAGCCGTCCGCGGTTTTCAGCAGCAGCGGCGAGCCGCTGTCGCCGGGCAGGGTGTCACACTGGTGCGACAGGACGCTGTTTTGCGCCCAGCCGGTGACGATGCAATCCTGATGGCTGTAGAGATTGTCCAGATGATCTTCAGGATAACCTGACTGGGTCACTTTCCGGTCCGCCGCCTTCAGCGCGGCGGTTAAATCGGCCTTACTGCCGGGGAAGAGCGGGATCGGCGTGATGCCCGAGGGAGCATAGCGCAGCACGATCAGGCCAAAATCCGAGGGCGCCGCGGCGGAGGGAACGATCCAGCCGTCACCGTCGGCTTTCAGACGCTTGCCTAACCCGGGATCAACTCGCCCGTCAATGCCGTGGATCTCATACACCCAGTTACCCTTGCGGGAAATAAAGCGCAGAGCGACCGCTTTGTCCGGCTTGCCGCGCGGGGGCGTTAACAGGCAGTGGCCCGCGGTCAGCGCCAGGTTGGGGGAGATGAGCGTCGCCGTGCACAGATTGCCGCTGGCGGTCTCCAGCTGGCCAATCGCGTCCCACGGACTCTCCTCCGGGCGGCTCACCGCTTTACGCTCATCGTGGCCGAAAAACAACGTCTTAATATCTTTGGCGCTCAGTCCGCTATCTTCGGCATGTGCGCCCAGAGGTAACAGATAAAATGAACACAGTAATAACAGAACGTCTCTACGCATATCACTCTCTGGGGGAGGCTATGATGTCTATTGACAGTAGCAGGAGATTTAAGTTTTTGAAAGTAAACAATAATTCTAAACAGGCCAAACGGCATGTCTCATCTGCGCGCGACGGGCTCTGGCGCGGGTAAAACCTTCTGATTTCAATCGGTTAATACCATTAACCTTCTGCTGCTATTTCCGCAGAAAGTACGGTCTGGCGCAAGCACATTCGTGTATCAGAACGTACTGAAATTGGCGAATAATGCAGCAATACCTCGTTGAGGTTATTTCTGGTTTGGCAGCATAATGCGCAAAAATAATACTTTTACCCGCCAGAACTTCACCAGAATTCGCACTTCTTTACGCCTCACGTAATTATTTTCAATGCGAAACATTTTCTCACCGAAAACGTTGTTACCGTCACCCGGCCGTTGAGTAAATAGAGAGGTAATACCGGCGATGATAGCCTGAATTCTATTTCCCCGGCGTTCGGAGGGTATATGTCTAAAAAAGGTATTCGCGCACTGGTCTATGTTTCCCTGGTCTCGGTGGCCATCTGGGGCGCAACCGGCTATCTGGTAATGGAAGCGGTACGTGCGTTGTGATGAGTCTGGCCGCCGCGTGGGGGCCAGGCGCGCGATGGTTTATTGCTAACGTGTCTGGCGTCTTCGGGCGCCGGGCATGATTTGCGCCGCTGGCAGCGGCAGGGTAAAAGAGAGTGATAAGGGTGCGCAACAATATTCGCGCGACCTTCACCTTGCGGGAAGTCTGAGCCAGGCGGCAAAACGGGAGAGAAGACGAAATGATTAATAGAGGAAAAAGCGGGTCGCAACCACTGCGCAAATGATTAACAGGATCAGGATGAGCTCAAAACGATAACGCCGCAGCATAGTGCTCTCCAGAAAAAACGGCGCTGAAGCAGCGCCGATTATTTAAGAAGGTTGGTTCACCGGGAGGATTTAGGCTGCCGGCTGTGCAGCAGGTTTAGCGGCCTGGTGTTTGGTGGTTTTGTGGTGTTTTTTCGCTGCCTGAGCTTTCTGGGCTACCGGTTTAGCGGCAGCTTTGTGGTGCTTTTTCGCGGCCTGGGCTTTCTGCGGAGCGGCGGGTTTGGCTTCTGCTTTTTTGTGTTTTTTAGCGGCCTGGGCTTTCTGGGCAGCGGCTGGTTTAGCTTCTGCTTTCTTGTGTTTTTTGGCAGCCTGAGCTTTCTGCTCTGCAGCTGGTTTGGCCGCGGCTTTATGGTGTTTTTTGTGATGGGTGGTCTTGGCAGCAGTGCTGTGGGTAGCAGCTGGCGCCTGAGTGGTGCTTACTGCGTCAGCAGCGAAAGCGGCGGAAGAGAGACCCATAGCAGCGGCAACGACCAGAGCTAATACTTTTTTCATTCTGATATCCTCGAAAAGTTTTCTTAATTTCAACCCCACTGCGGGGCCGGTGAAATCACTATATGCTTGTCTTTTCGGGCTTTCCGTGAGTGTTTGGTATCGGCGTGTAACCGAATGTACAAGACGGGGAGTGGAAGGACGCGCCGGGCAGCCCGGCGCGGACGATCACAGATAGCGGGCGGTAAGGTGGTTGCGGAAGTAGCGGCTGTTAAGATCCTCGCCGGTGGCCTGCTGGATCAGCTGCGAGGTGGTGAAGCGGCTGCCATGCTGCCAGATATTCTGCCGCAGCCAGTCAAACAGGGCGCTGAAATCCCCTTCCGCGATATCGCGGTCTAACGTCGGCAGCGCGCGACGGGCGGCGGCCATCAGCTGCGCGGCATACATCGCCCCCAGCGTGTAGGAAGGGAAGTAGCCGAAGCCGCCGTCGGTCCAGTGAATATCCTGCATACAGCCGTCCCGGTAGTTGCCGGTGGTCGACAGTCCCAGCCAGTGCTGCATTTTCTCATCCCACAGCGACGGAATATCTTCCACCTCTATCTCGCCGTCGATCAGCGCGCGTTCAATTTCATAGCGCAGGATCACATGCGCCGGATAGCTGACCTCATCGGCATCAACGCGAATAAAGCCTGGTTTCACCCGCTGGTTCCAGGCGATGAAATTCTCCTCGCTAAAGGCCGGCCGATCGCCAAAGCGTTCGCGCACCGCCGGCAACAGGCGTTTCAGGAAGCGCTCGCTGCGTCCCAGCTGCATTTCGAAGAACAGGCTCTGCGACTCATGGATAGCAGTAGAGCGGGCCAGTCCTACCGGCTGGTCGACCCACGGGCGAGGCAGATTCTGCTCATAGCGGGCGTGGCCGGTCTCGTGGATCACGCCGAACAGAGCGCTGAGCAGGTCGTTTTCGTTGTAGCGAGTGGTGATGCGCACATCCTGAGGGACGCCGCCGCAAAACGGGTGGGCGCTGATGTCCAGACGCCCGCCGTCAAAGTCAAAGCCGAGGATGCGCATCGCCTGCAGACCCAGTTCGCGCTGCTCAGAGATCGGGAACGGCCCCTGCGGGGCGATCAAGGTTCGCGTCGCCTGCTTATCGACCGCTTGTCGCAGCAGGGAAGGCAGCCAGGATTTGAGGTCGGCAAACAGGCTGTCCAGCCGGGCGCTGGTCATATCCGGTTCGAAAATATCCAGCAGCGCGTCATAGCGTGAGCCGCCCCGGGCGTCGGCGCGGATCTGCGCTTCCTCGCGGCTCAGCCTGACCACCTCGCGCAAATTATCGGCAAAGCCAGCCCAGTCATTAGCCGGCCGCTGACTGCGCCAGGCATGTTCGCAACGGCTACCGGCCAGCGATTTGGCCTCCACCAGGCTCTCCGGCAGCAGCGCCGCCTGATCGTACTGGCGCTGCATTTCCCGCAGGTTGGCCTGTTCGAGGTCGTTGAGATCCTGCTGGCGGGCCGCCTGCAGCCATTGGCCCACTTTTTTATCGGTCAGGATCTGATGCTGTAGCACGCCGAGTTCCGCCAGCGCTTCGCCGCGGGCGGCGCTACCGCCCGGAGGCATCATGGCGAACATATCCCAGCCGGCGATGGCGGAGAGATGCGAAAAGCGCGACAGGCGCTGAAAGGTGCGGGTAAGCTGCTGATAAGGCGTATTTTCAGTCATAGTAGCGTTCGGTCCGTGACAGGTGAATGAACAGATTATCGGTATGCCTCTACACTATCCTGATACGCCTGGCGGGTCGAGCGTGGCGCGCAGAGGGCGGGGTAAAGCATTAGCCGCGTGATAGCAGGAAAAAAAGCGTGGCTCTGTGAGCAGTATTGCAGAAATCGGTAACGCATCGTGACTAAACTGTGATCGATAACGCAAGTCTGGAGGTTCGGGGGTGGTTTATGAATCCGTTCACCTGGCTGTTTATTGCCTTACTGTCCGTTGATGCCGTCAGAGAGCTGATGGGCTTGTCATCTATCATGGGCATGTGGTGAAACGTGGCCCGCAGGCCACGTCACGCGCGATTATTTGAGTCGCCGATACAGGCAAGTGCCGGTCAACAGCGCGGCAAGGAGCAGCAGCGCGATAAATCCACCGACGCCGTTCCAGCCGTAGCGATGCCAGAACACCCCGCCTAATGTCCCCGCCAGGCTTGAGCCAAGATAATAGCTGAACAGATACAGCGATGACGCCTGACCGCGGGCGCGGCGCGCGCGCGGGCCAATCCAGCTGCTGGCGACGGAGTGCGCGGCGAAGAAGCCGGCGGAGAACAGCAGCATGCCGAGGAAAATAAGCCACAGGGAAGAAAAGAGCGTCATCAGCAGGCCGCAGAGCATCACGCCGGTAAAGCCGAGCATCACCGGACCGCGGCCATAGCGTACGGTCATGGCGCCCGCTTTCGGCGAGCTCCAGGTCCCGGTGAGATACGCCACCGACAGCAGACCCACCACCGCCTGGCTTAACGACCACGGCGACATCATCAGACGGTAGCCAATGTAGTTAAACAGGGTGACAAAGGCCCCCATCAGCAGGAAACCCTCGACGAATAGCAGCGGCAGGCCGCGATCGCGCCAGTGCAGGCGGAAATTAATCAGCAGCGTTTTTGGCCGCAGCGAGGTCGGGCGGAAATGGCGCGACTCGGGCAGGATTCGCCAGAACATAATCGCCGCGGCCAGGGCGAAGCCGCTGATCACCGCCAGCGCCACGCGCCAGCCGAAAAAATCGGTAAAGACCCCGGTGAGCAAGCGGCCGCTCATGCCGCCGATGGAATTGCCGCTGATATAGAGTCCCATAGAGAAGGCCACAAAGCTGGGGTGGATCTCCTCGCTCAGGTAGGTCATGCCGACCGCCGCCACGCCGCTCAGCGACAGGCCAATCAGGGCGCGCATAATCAGGATACCGTGCCAGCTGGTCATCATGGTCGACAACAGCGAGCAGCAGGCGGCCAGCAGCAGCGCGGTGACCATCACCGGCTTGCGGCCTATGGCGTCCGACAGCGGGCCGGTAAATAGCAGGCCCACCGCCAGCATCGCCGTGGAAATGGAGAGAGAAATACTGCTGCTGGCCGGCGATACGCCGAACTCGTTCGACAGCACCGGCAGGATCGGCTGCACGCAGTAGAGCAGGGCGAAGGTGGCCAGACCGGCGGAGAACAGCGCGAGCGTGACGCGCATAAACTGCGGGGTGCCGCGCTTAATAAACGGATCCGGGCGGGATGCACCAGCGACGCTGACCTCGCCCGCCGGCACGGTGTCAACGGTTGTTGTACGACTCACAGAGAATTCCTTGGGTAGAAGTTGCTGCTTACCAACAGAGTGTTGTGAACATTCAGCTCACATTTTTAGGGTATGAAAATGTAAATATTCTGTCTAATATATTAATAATCTCAAATAAGACGTTTTAAATATGAATATCGAGTTGCGCCATTTGCGCTACTTTGTCGCCGTCGCCGAGGAGCTGCATTTTGGCCGCGCCGCGGCGCGACTGAACATCTCTCAACCGCCGTTAAGCCAGCAAATTCAGATCCTCGAGCAGCAGACCGGCGCCCGCCTGTTCGCCCGCACCAACCGCAGCGTCAGCCTGACGGCGGCGGGGAAACAGTTTCTCGCCGACAGCCGACAAATTCTCGCCCAGGTGGAGGACGCGGCCGCCCGCGCCGCCCGTCTGCACCATGGGGAAACGGGCGAACTGCGTATCGGCTTTACCTCCTCGGCCCCTTTTATCAAGGCGGTATCCGATACGCTGTCCCTGTTTCGTCAGCGCTACCCGGATGTGCATATTCTCACCCGCGAGACCAATACCCGCGAACAGATTGTCCCGCTGAGCGAGGGAGCCCTCGACCTCGGCCTGTTGCGCAATACCCAACTGCCGGACACCCTGGCGTGGCAGCGAGTGCTGCGCGAGCCGCTGCTGGCGATGGTCCCGGCGGACCATCCGCTGGCCCGCCAGCCCTCGGTCAGCCTGGCGGCGCTGGCGCGGGAGCCGTTCGTCTTTTTCGACCCGCACGTCGGTACCGGCCTGTATGACGATATCCTTGGCCTGCTGCGCCGCTACGGTCATACGCCGGTGATTGCCCAGGAGGTGGGGGAGGCGATGACCATTATTGGCCTGGTGGCCGCCGGGCTGGGGGTGTCGATCCTGCCGGCCTCCTTTCAGCGCGTGCAGCTCAGCGAAATGCGCTGGCTGCCGATTGACGAACAGGATGCGGTGTCGGAGATGTGGCTGGTGTGGTCGAAACACCATGAGCAGGGGGCGCTGGCAAAACGCTTTCGTGACACGCTGCTGGCCTGGAAAAACGAGCGCAATTGAGGCAAAAAGGGGCTGGAAATGTGCGGTAAATCACAAGGCTAAGCAAAAATTTGACGTTCACCATCGAAGTGCTTCACCATAGCCGAAAGTTTATTTCGAAGCGCGAAAATAAAGGGAGTCAATGGTGGTAGCGGATAGTCAACCAGGCCATATCGATCAAATTAAGCAGACCAATGCGGGCGCCGTCTATCGCCTGATTGATCAGCTCGGCCCGGTATCGCGTATCGACCTCTCCCGATTTGCGCAACTGGCGCCCGCCAGCATCACCAAAATTGTCCGCGAGATGCTGGAAGCGCATCTGGTGCAGGAGACCGAGATTCAGGAGCCCGGCAGCCGCGGGCGCCCGGCGGTGGGTCTGATGGTGGAAACCGAGGCTTGGCACTATCTGGCGGTGCGTATCAGCCGCGGCGAGATCCACCTTTCGCTGCGCGATTTAAGCAGCCAGCTGGTGGTGGAGGAGCAGCTGGAGCTGGCGCTGACCGACAGCACGCCGTTTCTGACGCGGATTATCGACCATATCGATCGCTTCTTTATTCGCCACCAGAAGAAGCTGGAACGCCTCACCTCCATCGCCATAACGATGCCGGGTATCATTGATACCGAAAACGGCATTATTCATCGCATGCCGTTTTATGAAGAGGTCAAAGACGTCCCGTTGGGCGAAACGCTGGCCAACCATACCGGGGTGCCGGTCTATATTCAGCATGACATTAGCGCCTGGACCATGGCGGAATCGCTGTTTGGCGCCTCGCGCGGCGCCCGGGACGTCATCCAGGTGGTGATCGATCATAACGTCGGCGCCGGGGTTATCACCGACGGACGTCTGCTGCACGCCGGCAGCAGCAGCCTCGTCGAGATCGGTCATACCCAGGTCGACCCCTACGGCAAACGCTGCTACTGCGGCAACCATGGCTGTCTGGAAACGATCGCCAGCGTGGAGAGCGTGCTGGAGCTGGCGCAGATGCGGATGGCGCAGTCGATGAGCTCGCTGCTGCATCAGCGTCCGCTGAGCGTGGAGTGGCTATGCCAGGCGGCGCTGCAGGGCGACCTGCTGGCCCGGGACATTATTAGCGGCGTCGGTCATCACGTCGGTCGAATTCTGGCGATCATGGTCAATCTGTTTAACCCGCAGAAAATCCTGATCGGCTCGCCGTTTAACCTGGCGGCAGACATTCTTTTTCCGGCAATTTCCAGCTGCATTCGGCAACAATCACTCCCGGCCTACAGCCAGCATATCGCAGTTGAAAGCACCCAGTTCTCCAACCGCGGAACGATGGCTGGCGCGGCGCTGGTCAAGGATGCGCTCTATAACGGATCCTTACTCATACGACTGTTACAGGGTTAACATTTTTTCATAGTCACACCAAAAATTGCGCTATCTCAAGCTGACCCCCAGCGGCTTCACGTAGACTTTGCCCACTGTTGATTATTTCTCTCCCGTATATTTCATCGACAAAACTGTGGGGTTAGTGATGTTTAAGCGTTTCTTTATTACAGGTACAGACACCTCTGTCGGGAAGACAGTGGTTTCCCGTGCGCTGTTGCAGGCACTTGCTGCCAGAGGCAAAAGCGTGGCCGGGTACAAGCCTGTGGCGAAGGGCAGCAAAGAGACGCCGGACGGTTTGCGTAATAAAGACGCGCTGGTGCTGCAGAGCGTCTCCACGCTGGCGTTACCCTATGAGGCTGTCAATCCCATCGCCTTAAGCGAAGACGAAAGCAGCGTGGCGCATAGCTGCCCGATCAACTACGGTCTGCTGTCGGATGGTTTGCAGCGGCTGGCCGGGCAGGTTGAACACGTGGTGGTTGAAGGCACCGGCGGCTGGCGCAGCCTGATGAACGACCTGCGACCGCTCTCCGAATGGGTGGTACAGGAGCAGCTCCCGGTGCTGATGGTGGTGGGGATCCAGGAAGGGTGCATCAACCATGCGCTGCTGACGGCCCAGGCGATCGCCAATGACGGGCTGCCGCTGATCGGCTGGGTGGCCAACCGCATCAATCCCGGTCTGGCGCACTACGCCGAAATCATTGATGTGCTCAGCAAAAAGCTGCCGGCGCCGCTCATTGGCGAGCTGCCGTATCTGCCGCGCGCCGAACAGCGTGAGCTAAGCCGCTACGTCGACTTAGACATGCTCGGCAACGTGATGGCGATAGATCGAATCCCGGCGTAACGTCCGCGACAGCACCGACGCCACCACGCAGGTGATCAGCAGGCCGGGCAGCAGCACATACTGCCCGGTCATCTCACAAATCATCAGAGTCGACATGATTGGCGCATGGGTAGTGGCGGCAAGAAACGCCGCCATGCCGGTCAGTCCCATCATCATAGCCATCTCCTGTTCCCCCGGTAGCCACAGCCCGCTGAAGCGGGCCATTAGCATGCCCATCGCCAGGCCGACAAACAGCGTGGGGGTAAACACCCCGCCCGGCGCGCCGGAGCCACTGCTGGCCAGCACCGCCAGCAGTTTGCACAGGAATACCGCCACCAGCAGCGCGCCGGGCGGCGGCAGCAGCAGATAGCTTTGCACCACGCTGTAGCCGTTGCCCCACACCGCCGGCGTGATGAGCGATAAGCCGCCGACGATCAGACCGCCCAGCGCCAGCTGCCACGGCGGCGCCAGTTTCAGCCTGACGAACCCGCGGTGGCTGTATTCCATCAGCCAGATAAACAGCGGCCCGCACAGTCCGGCCAGCAGTCCGGTGGCGAGCATCAAGCCATAGTGCAGCGCGCTGAGGTCCTGCTGCAGGACGACATGGTACAACGGCGCGGCGCCGCCGTTGAGAAACTGGGTCAGCAGCAGGGCGATCACTGCCGAGATCACTACCGGCCCAAGCGAGGCCAGCATCAGCGTGCCAAACAGAATTTCAGCGATAAACAGGCTGCCGGCCAGTGGAGCATGATAGGCGCTGGCCATCCCGGCGGCGGCGCCGCAGGCGACCCACAGTTTCCATTCGGCCTGCGGCGTGAAGCGGCGGGCGAACAGCGAGGCCGCCAGCGCGGCCAGCAGGATCATGGCGCCTTCCCGGCCAATCGCGCTGCCGGTGACCACCACCAGCAGCGAGGCCAGCGACTTCACCAGGCTTGCCGGCGTATCGAAGCAACCGTCTCCGGTCTCCAGGGCTTCCATATAATCGGTGGCGGCGTGCGGACGGGCAACGCGGCGTCGTTGCCACAGCCAGAGAAGTGCCCCTGCCGCCAGTCCCCCCAGCGCCGGGGTAATCAGCCGTCGCCACGCCGGCTGCGACTGCGCGGCGTTGACCAGGCTCCCGCTGTCGTTACCGAGAAACAGCGTTTCCAGCACCACCATGGCATGGCGAAACAGGGCCACCGCCAGGGCGGCGAGAAGGCCAATCAGCGTGGCGATCAGCAGGCGACGAAACATCACCTGCACATCTGGATAGGGATGAAGACGGTGCATCGGTCACAGCGAGATTGGGAAAACATGGCCTTATTGTGATAGGGAATAAACTTATATGCAAAAGCGATAAGTGCGGGTTACGGAGAGCGAAGCCAGCAAGGAAACCGCGCCGACTCCCGGCGCGGCAAAGAGATTAGCGATAGAGCGGCTTTTCCGCCACCGCGAGGGGCAGACCTGCCTGCCACTGCGCCAGGGTCGCCTGCGCCAGCTGGCCCAGCGCCTGGTAGAAGGGGTGGGCGGCATGTTCGACAAAGACGCTCAGGAAGCGCCCGGACCACGGCAGCAGATGCCAGGCCAGCAGCTGGGCAAACAACGCCTCCTGTTCCGTTTCGCACAGCCACGCCGCCAGCAGCAGCAGGGTGCCGAAATGGTCTTCCGGCTCGTTGCGTTCGGCGTCCAGTGCGATGCCGTTCGCGCGCATCCATTCGCGCAGGGCCAGTGTGGATTCGCCGAACAGTACCGACTCTTTATCCAGCCAGACGGATCCCCAGGGCGGCGCCGGCAGGGCCCACGGTCCGATAAACAGGCGCTGCCAGGCTTCCGGCAACGACTCTTCAACCGACGCGGCAAACCCCGATGCCAGCGGGGCGGCAACCGGGAAGGGCCACTGTTGCTGCCAGCTGCCGTCCTGGAAGGCGGCCACCAGCGGCGCGATTTGCGGGCTATTCGGCGCATAAGAGAACAACGCGCCCAGGGTACGGGCGCTTAAGGCGACAGCGTCGCGGTGAGGGAACGGCATCATCACTTATTCCTTTCTGCGGCGCGCGCCGGCGCGCCGTCTCATTAACGGGCAACCGCCATACCGACGGTCATATGGAGCCCATAAAACAGGCCGCGGCCAATACATTCCGCGATCAGGACCAGCAACAGACCGGCCAACAGCCCCGCAGCGCGCGGCGGCTGACGGCGGATCAGCGGATACAGCCAGCAGCCAAGTCCCAGCGCCAGCAGGATCAGACGTAAGGCCTGCAGTCTGCCGTAATCCGGCAGCAGGGTGGCCGCCTGCTGAACGGCGCTGTGAATGGCGCCGAGCCCGGCGCTTTGCATCACGATAATCGCGGCGCTGATGACCAGCGCGGCCACGCTCAGCCCGGCAATAAACCAGACGTTAACGTCGACTTTCGCCATACGCAGCAGCAGGGCGGCGAACAGCGGCCCGCTGAGGAGTACCGTCAGGAAGAAGGCGCTGGTGGTGTAGCCAGTGTACCATGTCGGCACGGTATCGATTTGATAAACCCGGGTCATCGCCAGCACAAACACCAGCCCCAACAGCAGGGCGATCGCCAGCCAGACTTTCCCCAGCGCCGCCGGCATTTTTTCCAGCACGGCCAGCAGCCACCAGAATCCGCCCACGACGAAAAACAAGGCGCCGCTGGCGATTTCGTTGCTCAGCGCCGAGGCCCCGACGCGGTTCAGCGAATTAAACGCCCGCAGCGGCGAACCGAGATGCATCACTGAGGCGAGAAAACCGATCCCCATCAGCAGCCAGATAAAAAACATGCTGCGCACCAGCCGCTGCCGCGCTTCGCGCTGGTCCGCCAGCGCCAGCCAGACCAGACCGCTGACGAGGGTCGCGCCGACCACGCATTGCCCCAGTACCGTAAACAGCACCAGCGGCCATTCCTGCCATCCGCTTCCCATCTCACACCTCCTTCGGATTTGCCAGATAACCGGTGGTATCGCCACACGGCCGGGCGTTGCGGTTAGGTTTGATCGCGATGCTCGGCTGAGTGAAGTGCGCGGAGGGCAGCGGGGCCACCGCCGCCAGCTGGCCGTGCTTAGCGCGCAGTTCGGCAATGGGGCCGAAATCGAGCGCCCGCAGCGGGCAGGACTCGACGCAGATCGGCTTTTTCCCCTCGGCGACGCGCTGATAACAGCCGTCGCACTTGGTCATATGGCCTTTGTCGGCGTTGTATTGCGGCGCGCCGTACGGGCAGGCCATATGACAGTAGCGGCAGCCGATGCACACCTCTTCATCCACCACCACAAAACCGTCTTCGCGCTTGTGCATCGCTCCGCTCGGGCAGACCTTGGTGCAGGCCGGATCGGCGCAGTGGTTACAGGCGATGGAGAGGTAATAGGCGAACACGTTCTGCTGCCAGATGCCGTTGTCCTCCTGCCAGTCGCCGCCGGCGTACTCATAGATGCGACGGAAGCTGACCTCCGGAGTCAGGTTCTTATAGTCCTTACAGGCCAGCTCGCAGGTTTTGCACCCGGTACAGCGAGCGGAGTCGATAAAGAATCCATATTGCGTGCTCATGGTTTACTCCTTAAACCTTCTTGATGTCGACCAGGTTGGTATGCTGCGGATTCCCTTTCGCCAGCGGCGACGGGCGATGGGTGGTCAGGGTATTCATGCAGGCGCCATGGTCAACCCGGTCCCCGGCCATATTGGCGTCGTGCCACGCGCCCTGGCCCATCGCCGACACGCCCGGCATGATGCGTGGCGTCACTTTCGCCGGCAGCCGGACTTCGCCGCGCTGGTTGAACACCCGCACCAGATCGCCGTTTTTAATCCCGCGTTTTTCCGCGTCCAGCGGGTTGATCCACACTTCCTGACGGCAGGCGGCCTGCAGCACGTCCACGTTGCCGTAGCTGGAATGGGTGCGCGCCTTATAGTGAAATCCAAACAGCTGCAGCGGATACTGGCTGCGCAGCGGATCGTCCCAGCCTTCAAATGTGGAGGCATAGACCGGCAGCGGACTGATGACTTCGTCTTTCTCCAGCTGCCAGCGGGCGGCAATTTCGGCGAGCCGGCTGGAGTAGATCTCAATTTTGCCGGACGGGGTTTTGAGCGGATACGCTTCAGGATCGCGGCGGAAGTCGCGATAGGCGACGAAGTGGCCGTTCGGGTCCTTGCGTTTGTAGATGCCCATTCGCTTCAGCTCATCGTAGGCCGGCAGCGCCGGATCTTTCGCCACCATTTTGGCGTACAGATGCTGCAGCCACTGCGCCTGAGTACGTCCCTCGGTAAAACGCTGGTAGACATCGTCGCCGAGCCGTTTCGCCACTTCGCTTAAGATCCAGTAAATCGGTTTGCGTTCAAACTTCGCCGAGGTGGCGGGCTGGATGAAAATCAGATAGCCCATATTGCCGGCGTAATCGTTGGGAATAATATCTTCCTGCTCAACGGTCATCAGGTCGGGCAGCAGCAGGTCGGCGTATTTCGCCGACGAGGTCATAAAGTTGTCGATGACCACGATGGTTTCGCACTTGCTTTCGTCCTGCAGGATCTCGTGGGTCTTATTGATGTCGGAGTGCTGGTTGATGAGGGTATTGCCCGCGTAGTTCCACAGGAACTTGATCGGCACATCCAGCTTCTCTTTGCCGCGCACGCCGTCGCGGGTGGCGGTCATCTCCGGGCCTCGAGCGATGGCGTCGGTCCAGGTGAAGCAGGAGATGGCGGTTTTCACCGGGTTTTCCAGCACCGGCAGACGCTCGATGGTGATGGTGTAGGTCGATTCGCGGGCGCCGCTGTTGCCGCCGTTGATGCCGACGTTGCCGGTTAAGATCGGCAGCATGGCGATCGCCCGGGCGGAGAGTTCGCCGTTGGCCTGGCGCTGCGGCCCCCAGCCCTGGCAGATGTAGGCCGGTTTGCTCATGCCGATGTCGCGCGCCAGCTTAATGATGCGATCGGCGGGGATGCCGGTGATACGCGAAGCCCACTGCGGCGTTTTGGCGACGCCGTCGTCGCCCTCGCCGAGGATATAGGCTTTATAGTGGCCATTCTCAGGCGCCCCGGCCGGCAGCGTCTTCTCATCGTAGCCGACGCAGTATTTATCAAGGAACGGCTGATCCACCAGATTTTCGTTAATCAACACCCAGGCGATACCGGCGACCAGCGCGGCGTCTGTGCCGGGGCGAATGGGGATCCACTCATCTTCGCGACCGGCGGCGGTATCGGTGTAGCGCGGATCGATAACGATCATCCGCGCGTGGGAGCGCTCGCGGGCCTGTTCCAGATACCAGGTAATGCCGCCGCCGCTCATGCGGGTTTCCGCCGGGTTGTTGCCGAACATCACCACCAGCTTACTGTTTTCAATATCCGAGGTGCTGTTGCCGTCGTTACTGCCGTAGGTGTAGGGCATGGCGCAGGCGATCTGCGCGGTGCTGTAGGTACCGTACTGGTTAAGCGAGCCGCCGTAGCAGTTCATCAGCCGCGCCACCGGCGAAGCGGAAGGCGAGGAGCGGGTCATGTTCCCGCCGACGATTCCTGATGAGTAGTTAATGTACACGGCTTCGTTGCCATATTGCGCGACGACGCGTTTCAGACGGTCAGCAAGGGTATCCAGCGCTTCCTGCCAGCTGATACGCTCAAATTTGCCTTCTCCGCGTTTGCCGACGCGCTTCATAGGATAGTTAAGGCGATCCGGGTGGTTGATGCGCCGGCGAATCGAACGCCCGCGCAGGCAGGCGCGGACCTGATGATCGCCGTAGCGGTCGTCGCCGGTGTTATCCGTTTCCACGTAGACCACTTCATCATCACGCACGTGCAGCCGCAGGGCGCAGCGGCTGCCGCAGTTGACCGAACAGGCGCCCCAGACAATCCGGGTGTTGTCGCCGGCAGCCTGCTGTACCGCCGCCGCGGCGTTGCGCAGCGTAAAGGGCAGGGGAAGCCCGCCGGCGGCCAGCGCCAGAGAACCGAGGGCTGTGGATTTAAGTAGCGCGCGTCGGGTGACGCCGCCGGAAGATTCCTGATTCGACATTGCTCACTCCATGATAGTTATGCTGGGCGGAGAAGGGCCGCCGCGTCTTTAACAGACGCCGGGGTGAGCGATAATACGTTATGGGTCGCCGGCAGATCTTATCCCTGGTCAATGCAGGGATAAGATCTTTCGTTTGAAAGCGAGGCGGGCTTACTGAGCGTCGTTTTCGGCGGGACTGTCGCTGTTACGGGTGTAGGTGATTTTGAAGGTGTCGTTGGCGCAATGACCCACCACCTGAGCGCCGGGCTGGTCCGCCTGGTCGTTTGGCACGATGGCCAGACTGAAGGCCGTTTCCGGTACGCCATTGTTAATGATCTTCTGTTGAATATCATTTTTGACCCGTTCACAGGAGTCGGGGGCCGCCAGCACGGTCGTGGAGCACAGCAGCAGCGCGGCGCCTGTCCAGAGGGATAGTTTCATCTTACGCTCCTTATCGATGGTATCCAGATTTAAGCATAGCAGAACTGGTGTAAACAATTGTATTTGCTAATATGATTGGATGTACACAAAAGGAATCATCTGTGAAAAGACTGTATTGGCTGATCCCGGCAGCGCTGCTGCTGACGGCGTGCGACCGCGAAAGCGCCCCGGAAGCCTTCACCCCGGAGATGGCGAGTTTTTCCAATGAGTTTGAGTTCGATCCGCTGCGCGGTCCGGTGAAGGATTTTAGCCAGACGTTACTGGACGAACACGATGTGGTGGTCAAGAAGGTGAGCGCGCAGCTGTCAAAAGAGGGATGTTTCGATCTGCTGACGCTGGAGGATGTGGAGAATAACACCGGCGCCACGCTGCTGCTGGACGCCAACTATTACGTCGATGGCCGCACCCATGAAAAGCGGCTGCGTCTACAGGGGAAATGTCAGCTGGCGGAGATGCCCGCCACCGGCGTGAGCTGGGAAACGGATGATAACGGCTTTATTATCAGCGCCCGCGGCAAAGAGACTACCGCCACCTACCGTTACGACAGCGATGGCTATCCGCTGGGGAAAACCACCACCGCCAAAGAGGAGCGATTTACCGTCGCCTCCACGCCGTCGAAGGATCCGCGCAAGAAAATGGACTATACCGCCATCAGCACCTTCAACGACCGCACGCTGGGCACGGTGCGCCAGACCTGCGACTACGATCGCCATGACAATCCGCTGAGCTGTGAGCTGCAGGTGATCGATGAAAGCGTCCAGCCGCCGCTGACCCGTCACTACACGATTAAAAACCGCATTGATTATTACTGAGCCGTCGGCTTCAGCAGAGACGGGCCCGGCGTTTTGTGTTCCGCCAGATACTGATGCTGGAACAGACACATGCGGATGGTGTTGCGGTACTCGCCGTTAATGAAAAACTCATGGATCAGTTCACCCTCGACCATAAAGCCGAGCTTGCGGTAAATATGGATCGCTTTTTCATTCTCTTTATCCACAATCAGATACAGCTTATACAGATTGAGCACGGTAAAGCCATAGTCCATCGCCAGCCGCGCGGCGCGGGTGGCGAGGCCTTTTCCCTGGAAGTCGGGTGAGATGATGATCTGAAATTCGGCCCGGCGGTGCACATGGTTGATTTCCACCAGCTCCACCAGTCCGGCTTTATCGCCATTGCATTCGATCACAAAGCGACGCTCGCTTTGATCGTGAATATGCTTATCGTACAGATCGGAAAGCTCAACGAAGGCTTCATAGGGCTCTTCAAACCAGTAGCGCATCACGCTGGCGTTGTTGTCGAGCTGGTGAACAAAGCGCAAATCTTCGCGCTCAAGGGGGCGGAGTCTGACGTGTAGCGCGTCGGTCATGGGAATTCCTGTGGTCAAAGCGGAAAAGAGGGGACTGAAAGGCGGCGCCCGCAGGCGCCAGCGTGCTCAGGGATTGATCGCCCGGCCGGTGCGGCGGTCAAGGCAGCGCAGGGTGTTTGGTTCCCAGTAGGCATTGACGTTGGCGCTCTTCTGGCAGTTATCCTGCGCGTCAAAGGCGACATCGGTTTTGTCCCACTCTTTTTCCGCCCGTTTGTTCACCTTCTGGCGCAGGCTGCGGGTGTCGTTCCATTGCTCTTTTTCCATCGACGCCTGCTGACGGCTTTGCGCGCTGTCGCCGGACTCAATCACCAGCCGATCGGTGGCCGCGAACGAGCTGGAGGTATAGACGACGGCGCTTAACGCCAGAATGGCGGTCAGGCACCAGCGTTTGTTCAGTGTCATGTTCATCACGATTTCCTTTAAGTGATGGGTTAACCCTCAGGTTAAGTTTACTACAGCTCTTTTGCCGGGCATAGCCGACGAAACAGCGTAGGGAAAGGGCTATTATCGCGTAGAATAGTTCAACGCTTTGTCTCTTTTACGAATCTTTTAATGCTCAAAACAACGCTGCTGTTCTTTGCCACCGCCCTGTGTGAAATCGTCGGCTGCTATCTGCCGTGGCTATGGTTAAAGCGCGGGGCCACGCCGCTGCTGCTGATCCCCGCCGGCCTGGCGCTGGGGCTGTTCGTCTGGCTCCTGACGCTCCATCCGACCGCCAGCGGGCGGGTATATGCCGCCTACGGTGGCGTCTACGTTTGTACCGCATTGCTCTGGCTGCGGGTCGTTGATGGGGTCAAATTAACCCATTATGACTGGGCGGGCGCGGCCATCGCCCTGTGCGGCATGCTGATTATCGTGGCGGGCTGGGGACGAGCGTAAGCCCGTCTTGTGTGATCCCTGCCACTTTTTTAAACCCTAATTCTTGTATGGTAGTCGACCTGTTGCCTTACTTATCAGACATCATATTGGGTTATGACTCTGTAAGGAATCACGATGGCTATTGAGACATTTGCCCCACAGGCGGGCGCGACGCCGCTGCGCATCCGTCGGGTGCAGAAGATCACCCTGACGCTGCTGTTTATCGCCGGGATCGTTAACTTTCTTGACCGCTCTTCCCTGAGCGTCGCCGGGGAGGCGATACGCGCCGATCTGGGTCTGAGCGCCACCGAGTTCGGGGTGCTGCTCTCCGCTTTTTCGCTCTCCTATGGCTTCGCGCAACTGCCATCGGGCATTTTGCTGGATCGCCTCGGACCGCGGGTTGTGCTGGGCGCCGGGCTGATATTCTGGTCTGCGATGCAGGCCCTGACCGGGATGGTCAATTCATTCTCGCATTTTATTCTGCTGCGCATTGGCCTCGGGATCGGTGAAGCGCCGTTTATGCCCGCCGGGGTGAAATCGATCAACGACTGGTATGCGCAAAGAGAGCGCGGCACGGCGGTGGGGATATTTAACTCCTCGACGGTGCTGGGGCAAGCCATTGCCCCGCCGGCCCTGGTCATCATGCAGCTGGCCTGGGGCTGGCGGACAATGTTTGTGGTGATTGGTTTGGCCGGTATTCTGGTCGGCCTGTGCTGGTATGTGGGATACCGTAACCGGCGGCAATTTACCCTCCAGGAGGAGGAGCAACGCTATCTGGCCAGCGAGGAGGCGGCCCGGCCGGCGCTGAAACTGAGCGAATGGCTGGCGCTGTTTAAACGGCGTACCACCTGGGGGATGATCCTCGGCTTCTCCGGGGTGAACTATACCGGCTGGCTATATATCGCCTGGCTGCCCGGCTATTTGCAGGCTCAGCAGGGGTTAAGCCTGGCGCGCACCGGCTGGGTGGCGGCGATCCCGTTCCTCGCCGCGGCGGTGGGGATGTGGGTCAATGGTCTGGTGGTCGACGCCCTGGCGCGCAGAGGCTACGATCTGGCGAAAACCCGCAAAACGGCGATCGTTGCCGGTCTGGTGCTGTCGGCGCTGGGAACGCTGCTGGTGGTGCAATCGTCCACGCCGACCCAGGCGGTGGCATTTATCTCTATGGCGCTGTTCTGCGTCCATTTCGCTGGCACCTCGGCCTGGGGATTGGTACAGGTGCTGGTGGCAGAGCATAAAGTGGCGTCAGTGGCGGCGATCCAGAACTTTGGCAGCTTTGTGTTTGCCTCTTTCGCGCCGATAGTCACCGGCTGGGTCGTGGATACCACCCATTCTTTCAATCTGGCGCTGGTGATCGCCGCCGGGGTGACCTTCGCCGGGGCGCTGTGCTACTTCTTTATCGTCAAAACCCGCATCGATTAACCGACCAGGAAGCCACAGGCCCGCAGGGAGGCGCGGCCTGCGCCATGTTCCATCTTCTCTTACCGCTTCGCGGCGGATTTTCTCCTGCCATCCCAGAGATTTTGTGATCGCTCGCCAGCGACCACAACCCGCCAAAAGCTTCTTGTATGGTAGTTGACAGAAATCAAAGATGTTATACCAATTGCGTGAGATGGTTGAGGCACAAAGGCATTCTCCTCGAGAGTTCTCCCAGAGAATGGTTGATGAGCCACATAACAACGAGAGTCATCATGGAAAACACCCTCTTAACCGCTAACGCCATACAGCCGGACTACGATCGCCGCGCGCTGGTCCCCCGTATCGTCCATCTGGGTTTTGGCGCGTTCCACCGCGCCCATCAGGCGGTCTACGCCGATATACTGGCCAGCGAGCACGGCAGCGACTGGGGCTACACTGAAGTCAACCTGATTGGCGGCGAGCAGCAGATCGCCGATCTCCGGCAGCAGGATCTGCTGTACACCGTGGCAGAAATGTCCGCTGACGCGTGGACCGCGCGCGTGGTCGGGGTGGTGAAGCAGGCGCTGCACGCCCAGGTCGATGGTCTCGAGGCCGTGCTTTCGGCGATGTGTGAGCCACAGGTGGCCATTGTCTCCCTGACCATTACCGAGAAAGGCTATTGCCATTCGCCAGCCAGCGGCGAGCTGCAGCTCGATCACCCGCTGATCGCCGCCGATCTCGCTAAACCGCGCCAGCCGAAATCGGCAGTGGGCGTAGTGGTGGCGGCCTTAGCGCGTCGCCGGGAGGCAGGGCTGTCGGCCTTTACCGTGATGTCCTGCGATAACATGCCGGAAAACGGTCATGTGATGCGCAACGTCGTCTGCACCTACGCCCGGGCGCTGGACGCGGACCTCGCCGCATGGATAGAACAGAATGTCACCTTTCCGTCGACCATGGTGGACCGTATTGTCCCGGCGGTGACGGCGGAAACCCTCGATAAAATTGAACAGCTGACCGGCGTGCGCGACCCGGCTGGCGTGGCCTGTGAGCCTTTCCGCCAGTGGGTGATTGAGGATAACTTTGTCGCCGGACGTCCACAGTGGGAGAAAGCGGGGGCGGAGCTGGTCGCCGATGTGGTGCCTTTCGAAGAGATGAAGCTGAGGATGCTCAACGGCAGCCATTCGTTCCTCGCCTATCTCGGCTATCTGGCCGGTTATCAGCATATCAACGACTGTATGCAGGATGACAACTACCGCCGCGCGGCGCTGGCGCTGATGCTGGACGAGCAGGCTCCGACCTTGAAAGTGCAGGGGGTGGATCTGTCACACTATGCCAGTCTGCTGATTGACCGCTACTGCAATCCGGCGCTCAAACACCGTACCTGGCAGATTGCCATGGACGGTAGCCAGAAGCTGCCGCAGCGCATGCTGGACTCGGTACGCTGGCACCTGGCGCACCAGCATGACTTCACGCTGCTGGCGCTGGGCGTGGCGGGCTGGATGCGCTATGTCGGCGGTGTTGACGACGCCGGCCAGGCGATCGAAATTTGCGATCCGCTGCTGCCGGTGATCAAGGAGGCGGTAGCCGCCAGCGCCGATGGCGAAGCGCGCGTCAAAGCGCTGTTGGGCATTGAGGCCATCTTCGGCCGTGAGCTGCCGCAGGAAGCGCGGTTCGTCTCGGCGGTGACCCGCGCCTATGTTGCGCTGCAGCGTCAGGGGGCCAAAGCCACCGTTGCCGCATGGGCTGAGGCGCAATAATCGTTTATTCCCGGTGTCGGTCATGGGGTCGACACCGGCTCTTCTGCTGTTTCCGCACGGTTCCGCTGATATTTCATTTTTTGCTGTCGATCGCTTTTAGCAGACTAAAAATATGATCGAACGCAATGTCCTTACATAACTCTATATTTCCCTGATTTACTAAAGATAATTAGCTGTTATTTTTCCGAATAAAGGCTGGTCATTCACCGCAAAAATGGCATAGTTAAGTTATTGAAAAATCACTTTCTCTGGAAAAGGAGTGCGGGCCATGTATAAAAAGATTTTATTGCCTGTTGATGTTTTTGAAATGGATTTAAGCGATAAGGCAGTGCGTCACGCGGAATTTCTCGCGTCGGCGGAAAATGGCGAAATCACCTTGCTCAACGTTCTGCCGAACAGCAGCCGTTCGTTATTACGCGGGTTTACGGCGGATATTCGTAAATTCGAAGCCTATATGCAGGAAGAGTCGGAGAAAAAGATGCGCGAGGTGGCGCGACTGTTCGACATACCGATGTCGCGGATCCATACCCGGGTCGTCTTTGGTAACGTGCGCGATGAAATTCTGGCTATCAGTAACAACGAAGCGTTCGATGTGATAGTGATTGGCTCCCGCAAACCGGGGATCTCCACCCATCTGCTGGGCTCCAACGCCGAATCCATTTTGCGCTACGCCAAAACGCCGGTGCTGGTGGTCAGATAATCCTTTCCATTACGACGGCTGCGTCTGCCTTATTTCGCAGCCGTCTGATCCTTACTCTTCGCTAAACCAGTCGCGATTCTCCTGGCGGATCAACAGCACGGATTCGCTGATTTCATGCAAATGAATACTCATGGCTTTCTCGACCGCCTCGGCGTCGCGTTTTTCCAGCGCGGTGAAAATTTCATGATGCTGGCGCAGCAGCATCTCCGGGGAGGAGACATGGTCGAGGCTCATGTAGCGCACGCGGTCAATAGCGGCTTTGATGTTTTCCACCGTATCCCAGGCCAGCTGACAATCGGCAATAACTGACAACTTCTGGTGAAATTCATCATCAAGCAGGAAAAAGTCGTTTAACTGCTGACGGTCGACGGCAATACGCTGCTGATGAAGATTCTGCTCCAGCTGATAGACTTGCTCATCGTTAATCATGCCAGCGGCACGGCGGACCACCGCGCATTCAATCGCCTGGCGGACAAAGCAACCATTGCGCACCTGAGACAGGGAAATTTTGTTGACGTAGCTGCCGCGCTGGGGACGGATCTGGATAAGTCCATTCTCCGCCAGCTTAATAAAGGCCTCGCGCACCGGCTGACGAGATACCGCAAAACGCACGGAGACTTCTTTCTCCGACAGCGGCGTGCCAGGCGGGATCAGGCAGTGAACGATATCCCGGCGGAGGATGCGATAAATTTGCTGATTGACGGGTTGCGTCGGATTCAGTTGCGATTCTGCGGCCATTGATGGTTACTTTTTATGGGGTTATGCGCACTATTTTACGCGTTTTTTGCGGTTCCGCCCATACCCGGCCAGCAGGCCGGGTGGCTGACGGTTAGCCCTGGCGGTGAACGCTGAGTCCGGCAAAGCTCTGGCTCACCGGCATCATCTCCAGGGTGTTGATGTTGACGTGTTTCGGCAGGGTGGCCACCCACCAGACCGCCTCGGTCACATCTTCCGGCGTCAGGGCTTCGGTGTTCTCGTAGGTTTTACCGGCTTTGGCGTCATCGCCTTTAAAGCGGACGTTCGAGAACTCGGTGCCGCCCACCAGGCCCGGCTCGATGTCGGTGACGCGCACCGCGGTGCCGTGCAGGTCGGTGCGAAGATTGAGGCTGAACTGACGGACGAAGGCTTTGGTCGCCCCATAGACGTTACCGCCGGCGTAAGGCCAGCAGCCTGCCGTGGAGCCGATGTTGATGATGTGGCCGCGATTGCGCGCCACCATGCCCGGCAGGACGGCGCGGGTCATGTACACCAGCCCTTTATTATTAGTGTCGATCATATCTTCCCAGTCTTCCACGCTGGCGCGGTGCGCCGGCTCCAGACCGAGCGCCAGACCCGCGTTGTTCACCAGCACATCGATTGCCTGCCACTCGGCGGGCAGGTCGGCAATCAGCGTCTCAATAGCGGCGCGGTTGCGAACGTCCAGTTGCGCGATATAAAGATTATCGCCCAGCTCGTCTTTCAGCGTCTTCAGGCGCTCTTCGCGACGTCCGGTCGCAATCACTTTATGACCGTTGGCGACAAAACGGCGAGTAATACTTTCACCAAAACCGGCAGTGGCGCCGGTGACCATGATAATCATCTTACTGTTCCTCAACGCTTTTTGTGTTTTCATACCATAGCACGCACAGGCGGCGACCGGTAACGGAAATCATTGCGACCCCTTAAGGAGAAGCCTAATCTTACAGGATAAGCCTGTACAGGAGAGAAAGATGTCCGAACAAAACCCCTTTTTTAGCGTCAGTCTGTTGCCTTACCAGGCGCCGCGGTTTGATCTGATCGAAGACAGTCACTATCGGCCGGCGTTTGATGAGGGCGTCCGACAGCAGCGCGAGGAGATCCGCGCCATTATCGACAATCCGCAGCCTGCCAGTTTCGCCAACACGCTCGAGGCGCTGGAGCAGAGCGGACAGCTGCTGGCGCGGGTGACGCGGGTTTTTTTCGCCATGGCCAGCGCCCATACCAACCCTTATCTGCAATCACTGGATGAACAATTTTCCGCCGAGCTCGCCGGGCTGGGGAATGACATCTGGCTCAACGAGGCGTTATTCCAGCGGGTGAACAGCGTCTACGAGCAGCGCGAGACGCTCTCGCTTGACGACGAATCCCGGCGTCTTCTGACCCTGACATGGCAACGCTTTGTTCACGCCGGGGCAACGCTGGCCCCGGCGCAGAAGGCGGTGCTGCGCGCCCTGAACACCGAAGCGGCCACTTTGCAAAGTCAGTTCCAGCAGCGGCTGCTAGGGGCGGCGAAAAGCGGTGGCCTGGTGGTCGATGACCGGCATCAACTGGATGGCCTGACCGATGAGGAGATAGCGGCAGCGGCCGACGCGGCGCGCGAAAAAGGGCTCGGCGATCGCTGGCTGCTGACGCTGACCAACACCACCCAGCAGCCGCAGCTGCTTGCGCTGCGCGACCGGCAAACGCGGGAGAATCTCTTCGCCGCCGGCTGGACGCGCAATCAACAGGGCGATGAGCATGATACCCGTAGTCTGGTGCTGCGGCTGGCGGCGATCCGCGCGCAGCAGGCGGAACTGCTGGGGGCGGCAAATTACGCCAGCTGGGCGCTGACCGATCAGATGGCGGCTTCTCCGGCGGAGGCATTGGGCTTTATGCGCCAGATCGCGCCGGCGGCGCGGGCGAGGGCGGAACGTGAGCTGGCGGACATCCAGCAGGTGATCGACAACGAAGGCGGGGAGTTTCGCGCGCAGGCATGGGACTGGCTTTACTACAGCGAGCAGGTGCGGCGGGCTGCCTATGCCATTGATGACGCGCAGCTCAAACCCTATTTTGCCCTCGAGCGCGTGCTGCAGGACGGCGTCTTCTGGACGGCAACACAGCTCTTTGGGCTCCGCTTCGTGGAACGCTTTGACATCCCGGTGTACCACCCGGATGTGCGGGTTTGGGAGATTTTCGACCACAATGGCGAAGGGATGGCGCTGTTTTACGGTGATTATTTCGCGCGCGATTCAAAGAGCGGCGGCGCCTGGATGGACGTGTTTGTCGAACAGTCGACCCTGCGGGAGCAGCGCCCGGTTATCTATAACGTCTGCAATTATAGCCGGCCGCAGAGCGGACAGAGCGCGCTGTTGTCATGGGATGAGGTGATCACCCTGTTCCATGAGTTTGGCCACGCCCTGCACGGACTGTTCGCCAGCCAGCGCTATGCCAGCCTCTCCGGGACCAATACCCCGCGGGATTTTGTCGAGTTTCCGTCGCAAATCTTCGAACACTGGGCCAGCCATCCGCAGGTATTCGCCCACTATGCGAAGCACTATCGCTCCGGAGAGCCGATGCCGGAGGCGCTGCGCGACAATATGTTGCGTGCGGCAACCTTCAATAAAGGGTACGACATGAGCGAGCTGCTGGCTGCTGCGCTGCTCGATATGCGCTGGCACACGCTGTCGACCACCGCGTTTCCGGACGAGGTGGATGCATTTGAGCAGAGGGTACTCCGGGAAGAACACCTCGATCTGGCGGCCGTTCCCCCGCGCTATCGCAGCAGCTACTTCTCCCATATCTTCGGCGGCGGCTATGCGGCAGGCTATTACGCCTACCTGTGGACCCAGATGCTGGCCGACGACGGCTATCAGTGGTTCGTGGAGCAGGGCGGTTTGACCCGTGAGAACGGTCAGCGCTTCCGGGAGGCGATTCTGTCGCGCGGCAATAGCGCTGATTTAGCTGAACTGTATCGCCAGTGGCGCGGACACGATCCACAGATTGAGCCAATGCTGGAAAATCGCGGGTTGAGCGCATAGGTTATCGGGCGGTGAGAAGCGATCGATTGGGTGTTTTCCTTATCAGGCGCTTTTCACTGGCCATGCTTTGATCGCAGAAGATTGCGCCAGGTGCCGGTCAGGACAAATAGCGCGAAAATAATCAAATACACATTTAGAGAAAAGCCACTTAATCCCGTTGCGATATCGAGGTAGTCTTTCAATAACGTCATGCAGGTGGTAATAAAACCACCTGCCACGATATCTCTCCCTGGAAAACGGATAAATAAATGATTTTGATCGTTACTATGCTTATGTTTGCGCTGGCCCTGTCATTTTCGCCAGGTCCGGTTAATATGGTTATTATCTCTTCCGGCGCTGCGCATGGATTCAGAAAAACATTTTCTTTCGTCTCGGGCGCCACTATTGGTTTTACATTGTTACTGGTTTTTATTAGTTTTGGACTCTACGCGGCCATCGCAACGCACCCCTGGTTTTTTAGCTATCTGAATATCGTTGGTTCGTTATTTATCTTGTTTCAGGGCTATAAAATTGCTACTTCACATCCGGAATGGTCACTGAAAAAAGCACAGGCGCCGGGGTTTGCGCAGGGTTTTTTAATGCAATGGCTCAATCCTAAAGCCTGGGCTGCCTGTGCCTCTGGCGTCGCCTTGTTTTCTGAACCCTCGTCGCGCCTGAGTATATCGCTATTTATTATCATCTACTTTTTTGTCTGCTATCTGTCCCTGGCGGCCTGGGCGATATTTGGTGATAAAATGTCAGCGATTCTCAAAAGCAGAGCACAGATCCGCCTGTTTAATCTGGTGATGGGCGGATTATTGTGCATGACTGCGGGTTACATACTGTATTCGCAGTCTATTACCTATTCATAGCGGCTGATGTTCAACGGCATTATAGATAAAATTAATCAACTTATAGGCCGCGCCGCTAACTGAAATATTGCCAGGCCATAGGGCATACACTTTTAGCGGGGCTAATGACCAGTCAGGGAGTAGTTCCTGCATGTCGCCGCGGCGGATATCCTCTTCGCAGAGAAAACGCGGCGGAGCGGCCAGGCCAATTTGTTGTCTGGCAAGGGCATAGGCGGCCTCAACACTATCGACATACACGCCGGGCGTATACTTTATTATCGCCCGTTCGCCGTTGCGATGTCTGAACTCGCGCACATTCTCCCTCATCGTCAGCCCAATCCACGGCATTGATTCAAGCATAGCGGGATGATCAATGGGGGGATAGCGCAGGAGAAAGCCCTTTGCTGCCACCAGCTTTCGCGGCAGAACAAACAGGTGCCGTGCCTTGAGAGCGCTATCGGGGAGCTCGCCAATGCGAAAGGCGACATCAATACTGTCGGCAATAATGTCCTCGCGCAGGTCACTATAAGAAATGCTCAGAGCAATATCCGGGTTCTCTTTAATGAAATTTGCAAGATGGTGAGTGAATGGGCTGTTTAAAAAAACGGCAGGTATGGAGATACGCAGCTTACCGGCTGTGGATACCGAACGTTGCTTAAACTCAATGACGCCTTTTTCATAAAGCTCGAGCATCGATCTGGCGGTCTCCAGCACACTTTCGCCATCTTGTGTTAGAGAAAGCTTTCGGGTATTTCTGTAGAGCAAAGCGCTGTTAAGGTTTTTCTCAAGCCTGGATAAATGTGCGCTTGCTGTTGCGGTCGACAACCCTAACGCCGCGGCGCCGCCTGAAACAGAACCGCTCTCGACAATTTTGGCAAAGACTATCAGGTAGCGGATGTCATCGATCATTTACAGTCCTGTGTTCACGCGGTAACGATATGCGTGGCGCCGATAAAAAGGGATCCCGTTTCCGGATTACCATATCCTATTTTTATTGCCGGAAGTATCTGTTTAATCGCGCTTCTCAGGTCCGCTTGAACGAGTACCAGGCATTCACAACGGCAGGGAGGGTTCGCGAAGCGTCGCGGGCCACCTCACTCGTCAAGGAGATACGTTTGCATATTGAGACTCATCGCCTGCGTCTTCGCCCTGTCATGGCTGAAGATGTCGCCGATCTTTACCGAATTTATGGCGATCCGGCGACCAATACCTTTAACCCCGCAGGACCCTACCCGGATATTGACTATGCCAGTACGGTTCTCCAGCGCTGGCTTGCCCACTGGCACGATCGCGGGTTTGGCAACTGGGCCATATCGGCGCGTGATGCCCCGGAAAAAATCATTGGCTTTGGCGGCTTAAGTATTCGCCGCTATAACGATGTCATCATCAACAATCTTGGCTATCGATTCGCAACAGAGGCATGGGGAAAAGGGCTGGCCACCGACCTCGCGACCTCGGCGGTAAGATATGGCTTCGAGGCGATCAAACTCACGGAGATTTCAGCGGTGGTGAGGGCGAATCATCTGGCTTCGCGAAAAGTGCTCGAGAAAGCAGGCTTGAGGTTCATCAACGAGATTGCCGATATAGAAAATGCCCCGCCGAGTCTGCTTTATTCGTTGACCTTAAGCGAGTGGTTAAGCCAGTCGGGATAACTCGCGGGGGCTTATTGGCAAGGCTGGATCGCACCGCAGCCGGCGCATCAGGCGGGGGATCGGCACAGAGTTAGGTGCTCACTCTACTGGCTCAATTAACGCTGGCCCCTGATTGTTCACATTGCCGACCGCCCGCGATACCGCGTGCCAGATGAAATCGTCGGCGGAGACGCTTCCGACCCTGGCAATCTCCGCCGCTTCCGCGCCGGTGAGATCCTGCCTCATCCATTCCCGGGCGGCTTCCGGCGTCAGGACCAGCGGCCGGCGGTCATGTATATCGACAAGACCGCGATCGGCGGCAGCGGTCACCAGCAAAAATCCTTCGGCGCTGTCCCCGCGTTCGAAGGGGGGGCTGCCAATAGCGGCCATAAATATCGGCTGGCCATCCTTCCGCTGGATGAAGTAGGGCTGCTTTTTGTCTCCGACCTTTTTCCATTCAAACCAGCCATCGGCGAAGCAGATCGCCCGCCCGTGCTGCCACAGCGGTTTGAACATCCTGCTGGTGGCAGCGGTTTCAACCCGGGCATTAATCAGCGGTGATTTATCCCACCATCCCGGCGCATAGCCCCAGTGAACGGGATCGAGGTGGAGTTGCTCATTCCTTTCACTCAGGAGTAACACTTTTGTCCCGGGCGCGACGTTATACCGCCCAATGGGCTCCGGGTCCCAGGGGATATCGCGTTCGGCCTCTTCTGCGAGAAACGCCAGGTATGCTTCCCGCGTCTGTGCTTGCGCAAAACGTCCGCACATCGCCACCTCCAGCCAGATGTCTGACTAGAAGTATAGAACAGCAGAAAAAAGGGACGCCTTACCAAAAACCACAATCATTCCACTGGAAGAGGCTATAATTTCAGGCCATCATATTGCCAGACGTCTCTGCAATAACCGTTCGGTGTGGTACCTGGCTTTTTCTCTTTACGAGTAATCTTTATTACCCTAATAACCGGGGCTAGAGAGAAGGCTTCTTCTCTTTTATTGCTTTTCAGAATTATCGTATGTGGCTTTACCTTTGTCTGAAATGGTTGGCGTTTAGTTGTGTTCGAAAACTTTTACCCCTTATTATTTAAAAATCATCTTTTACTTTGACAAGGTTGTTTATGAGTAACTGGCTATTATTATCCCTGGCGGTAGTATTATTATTGACATCATTAATTTTTGGTCTCTCCTATGTTAAAGATCGAAGAAAAATGAAGATGCGATTTAACAAAACTCGACGTTAACCGATCCTTCCTGAGGACAGCGCAAGAGCAACGGATGAGAATTTCGTTAACTCTTGTTTGGTGGCTATTTGGAATTTTTTCATGATATTGATTTTATGGGAAAAGACCGTTTTATGGCTGATACCCAGTTCTTGCGCTATCTGCTGATTGTTCATTCCCGTTCTGATCGCATCGATAATATAAAGTTGTGATTTGGTCAATGTTAATCGAGGGCATTTTACACAGCGTCTGCTGTCTTTTACCTGGCGATCATCAATTGACGCTGTTGACTCCATGAGATGTTTCGCAATCTGATTTTTTATACGGTGCAATCCGGTGTTGATACTAATAAAAGTAGCATCACGTAGACAATACGGTATCCGATCAACTTGCACAGCACTATCGGTGGGAACGAAAATAAAAATAGACGTTTGTTCGGGGATTTTTTTGAAAACCGGGTGGCATAGATAATGTTCACCGGTCGTCATTTCCGTAAACAGCATATCTATCTGACCGAGAGTATCTGGTGAGTATTGCAAAATGGAAAAAGGTGTACAGATGTTTTCTTCCTTTGCGACCTCGATAAGAAGTTCACAAACACCTCGATTAAGAAATATGTTTTCAGTATTAATGAAAATATTAGTCATAGTAATGCCGATTGTCAAAATATTAATATTTTTAAGGGGGAGAGCATTTACAGTATATGGGATTAGGATATTTCTAATAGCTAATAAAATCAATAAATCCATTTTTGAGACTTTATCTGGAAAAGACTTTAAAAAGCATATAAATCAATGTGTTGATTTTGGGCTTTGCCCTGTTGTAGCTGGTGATTTGGCACAAACTGCTTAAATTGTACATATAACAAACATTAATTCTGGATTGGAATGTATTAATTCAAGTGATGTATTTATTGCATGAATTATTTGTTCAAAAACGGTTCGGCAAGGGCATACTCTTGTCAATAATGCCTGAGCGGAAGCAGAAGTGGTCCTGACCGGATGTCGGTAGAGGGCGCTATCACGCCGCTGCCTCAGGTGACTGGCAACGGCGTCCAAAAAGGATTAGTTATCCGGGTTGTTGGAGATGCCTTTCCATACCATCCCCAGACCGATCAACATCGACGCGAAGAGGGCGAACAGGGTGGTGGAGATAAAAATGCCGGTCATAGTGATGCCTCAGAAAGTGCGTATGCAGGTTATTAGGCACGGAGGGAGGTGAAAGGTTCCTTCCCTGACGGCGTAAATTTTCGCCAGGGTCTTCCGGCTGGCGCCAGCGAGGCCAAAGTGATGTCGAGGCCGCCGCTGTTGGCGAAACGACCGCAGGGGAACCGCGTTTCTCGTGGCGCTATTGCAGGGCGACGGGGGAGGGGGGGCGATTCGGGCGTTGACATCCCCTTGAACAAGTAATATATACATGACGCTTCTGTTTATTGAATGTTAAACAGCATCAGTTATGGGACTCAGAAGCACCCCAGCCCCCGCCGTCTGGCGGGGGTCACTTTGCCACCTGACCTGGTTATTTCTTTCTGTGACTGACGAAGAAATTTTTTTATTTCAGGTCTTGAAAAACGCGCTTTAGCTATTATTTTATAAAGCGGACAAGCAATGCTTGCCTTTATGTTGAGCTTTTGAATGGATATTCAGGAGGTTAATTATGGCACTCAAAACCTTGTCAGCACTTCCGGTATTTGCTGATTCCCTTTTTGCCGATCGCTTTAACCGTATCGACCGTCTTTTCAGCCAGTTAACGGGCGATACGCCGGTGGGGACCTTACCAGCCTACGATTTACAGAAAGTGGATGACAGTAATTTTCTGCTCAGCGTCAGCGTGCCTGGCTGGAAAGATGATGAACTGGAAATAGAGACCGTAGGCGGTAATCTGCATATTACCGGTAAACGCGCGCAAACCGACAATCATTCCGGAAACAGCCAGGGCTGGATTTATAAAGGCATTCGCCGGGCTGATTTCCAGCTTAGTTTTTCGCTTCCCGAACACGCCCAGATTAATCAGGCGCAACTGGAGAGCGGGATCTTAAAAATTGCTATCCATCAGGAGATCCCCGAGAGCGAAAAACCGCGCAAAATTGCCATTGAGAACCAGGGGCGGGTGATCGAACACAAAGTGTGATTCCGCCTCTGTGCCGAGGTCGTTCCTTTCAAGGCCCGCGCTGCGGGCCTTTATTTTATTCACTCAGGGTGGCGTAGCGGCCTTCAGGCGACGAGAGAAATCACTATGCTATCCTGTTAACAGGGCAGTGAGGCGGTGATACTTTTCAAATTCGGCGAGGAGTCAGAATGGCTGACGAGATCGATAAAGACGCACAACATACTCATCAACTGACCGCCGAGGTGGCCCGCGCGCTTATCGCGCGCGGCTGGCGGCTCACCACTGCGGAATCCTGCACCGGCGGCAATCTGGCGGCAGCGCTCTGCGCTCAGGCTGATACCGCGGCCTTTTATGATACCGGCGTGGTTACCTTCAGCGATGAAGCCAAGCGCAATGTGCTGCAGGTGCGCGCGGAAACCCTGGCGGAACACAGCGCTGTCAGCGAAGCGTGCGTGAAGGAGATGTCCAGCGGTATGCTGGCGATAGCCGGGGCCGACATCGCCATCGCCATCAGCGGCTATGCGGGACCGGAGGGGGGAGAGGATGGTACCCCCGCCGGCACGGTATGGTTTGCCTGGAACTTTCGCGGCCAGATCGAAACCCAACGGCTGCGCTTTACCGGTGACTGCGAGACAGTGGTGGCGAAAGCGGTGCGCTTCGCCCTGGCGGCGCTGGGCGAAAAGCTCCCCCACTGGCAGTGACGCTGCCGCCTACCGCGGCCTTACAGATCCGTGGCCTGACGCGCTATCGGCCAGCAAATTTCCCCGATGCCGTTCAGGCACGGTCGGGAGAAAAGGAACCCCTGAAACAGGCGAATGCCCACCGACTGCAGCCAGCACCACTCTTCCAGGGTTTCGACGCCTTCCGCCACCACCGTGATGCCCAAATCCTCGCAGCAGCGCACGACCGAGGCGACAATCGCCTGCTTGGCGCCGCTGATATGAATATTGCGCACCAGCTCTGCATCCACTTTGATTTTATCGGGCTGAAAGCGGGTCAGTAACGACAGGCCGGAGTAACCCGCGCCAAAGTCGTCGATGGCCAGCTTCATGCCCGCGACGCGCAGCGCTTTGAGCACCTTGCGGAACTGGTCAAAGCAGGTGATCACCTCCGTTTCGGTAACCTCTATCAGCACCTGGTCAGGTCTGAGGCCGGCCGCCAGCAGGCTGTTCATCAGCCAGCCTACGGCGTCAGGGTGGTTATACAGCGAACCGGGCAGCAGGTTAATGGCCAGCTGGTGTTTACCAAGCGGTAACTGACCGGCGAGAGAGAAGGCATACGCTTTGCTCTCAAGGTCGAAACGGTAGCGATCCTCCGCCGGGATGGCGGCAAACATCTCTACAGGAGATCCGCCGGTGGGGCTGCGGATCAGCGCTTCAAAGGAAGAGACCCGCTTTGTGGCCGGCTCGACGATGGCCTGCAGGGCAAACTGGCAAGGTTGATCGGGCAGGTGGCGCGCCGTAGCAGTGGCCGGGGCAGGCATCATCGTCCAGCGAGAAGGCTGCAGCGGCTCGGGTAGACAATAGCGCCCACCGTCGGCGATAAAGGCGCTAATCAGGCGGAACATCCGGTCGTTGACCGGCTCGGTGACCCCAAACGAGCTAAAGCGCAGGAGCTCCTCCAGCGCGCTGTCGGCTTCGAAAAGACGAAGATCCAGCAGGCGCATCCCGGTGTCGTGAAAACGACGGTAGGCCGAATAGTCGCGCATCAGTTCCACCACGTCGCGATGGCGCGGATCGCTCTGTATCTCGTGGAATAACGACTCAAGATCTTCCTCGCTTCCCTCCAGCACCTGGAAGAACTGCAGGCCGTTAAACAGCAGAATACCGGTGATGCCAAGAGGCATGTTTTTCCCGCTGGCGCGATGAATTAAAGCGTCGAGATCGGTGGGCGGGCGGGCAGGATTAACCTGGCTGCGGTATATCAGGGTGGTTAGCATAATCATTCCGGTCGCTGCGGCAGCGCGTAATGGTCCGCACAGCGCGTATTTAGGGAGGTATGGCCAGACCCTCGGAGAAGGGAGGCTGTTTTTTATGACATTTAACCAACCGTGATGTCCGCTACGCGGAACGGGAGCTTCACTTTGTGATTACCTTCACTCTACAGGGAATCTGAGGTTTAGCTATCATTTTCTCATTCCCAATGCAAAAAAGGGCAAACAGGCCGCTCATTCCTCCTGCGGTATTGGTCTACCGCCTTAAATTATCGGTTAACATTCGCCACCAGGAATTATCCTGCCATTATATTGCCCGCTCTCAAAAAGAGATGCTGGTCTTGCCTGATTAAATGCAAATGCATATTATCAACGTAAGTTAAATTCTTTTTTTAGGTCTGATATGAGCGACTTATTTATTATTTTGTGTTTGATTTTTTGTCCCGTCATTTCTTTGTGGAGTGGTCTTTCTTATATTCAGGAAAGACGCAAAAGACGCTACGTCTTCCGTTCCAGAAGATAATCTGCAGAGGTAATATAATGACGGTTGTATTAACGTCTGGCGAGTAGTTTTACGAGGTTGTTAAATTGCTGGCGGCTGTGCAAATTGAACTTGTTCATAATATTCTTTTTATGCGAGTGAATGGTTTTGTGGCTAATTTTTAGCGCCGCGGCAACTTCATGCGGACTCAGACCAATACTGAACGCGTAAATGACTTTGGTTTGCGCATCGCTGACCGACTTGCAGGCGCAATTGATACAACGCCGCAGCCGATTGAAGGCCGGGTCATGCTGAGGAGATAAGGGGCGCTGAATCGCGCTGACTATCTCATCTTTAAGACGCTGAACGGGAGCATGGGGAGGTATAAACACCGCCTGCCGCAGACAGTTGGGTAAGCCCTCTTCGACGGTAGCTTGTTCATTGTCCTGGAAAATAAAAAGCGTGTATTGCTCTGGGGCATGCTGAAACAGGTCATGACACAGGTACCATTCTCCCGCCACCATTTCCGTGAAGAACACCTGAGATTGCGCTATCGACTCCAGGTCCCATTGTTCAGAAAACTGATAGGCTGATCCCCCGTAGGTCTTCATCGCTTCATCCACCAGCTCCGCAATAGCGACTCGCAAATAGTGATTTTTTATATTGATCAAAAAATTCGTCATATAACTTCCCAGTGGGGTATGAAAAAGGTGTCAGAATAAATTAAAGAATATAATGGTGATGCGCAGGTCTTTTTTAGCTGGGGTAATCTAAGGGATGTTTTTCATTAATGCAATATCTGCCAGGAAAAGTGAGATAACGGTGTGTTGGTATGCGAAAGTTCCTAATAAACAAAATGATAAGCCTATATTAGATGGCGTTTTAAGCACTTTAATAATTTTTTATTTTTGCGATGCATAAAAAGCTTAGTGGTAGCCAGTATCTGTTGCTAAAATTAGCGGAGGACAAGATTACAGGAAGTATGCGGTGCTTATGAAGCAAATGCTCTATTTAAAAATGCTGGCGTGGCTGGAGGATAATATCTACTGTAACCCGGCGATCGATGACCTGGCGCAGTATATGGGCTATTCGCGTCGGTTTGTGTACGAGGTGTTTTATCAATATGGCCGGTTACCCATCGGGCAGTATATTCGCCTGCGGCGGCTGACCATCGCAGCGGTCAGTCTGCGTTTAACGCGGCAACCGATCGCCGCCATAGCCTGGCAGTTAAGTTACGATTCGCCGCAGACCTTCTCCCGGGAGTTTAAGAAACGTTTCTCGCTTTCGCCACGGGAGTACCGCTGCGCGGCGCACTGGGACACGGCAAAACTGTTAAAAAAATTCCCCACGGATGATGAGAGCCTGCCTTTGGCTCGGATCTGTTCCCTGCCGGAGCGGGTCTATTATGGCTACACGATGAAGTATGAACTGCGCCTGTCGGATATGGTGTTGCAAAGTACCGGCAAGACGGCTATCAGACAAAAGGTTGACCGCTTTTTCGCCGCTGGAGGCGGTTCGCTTTCCATACTTTCCGATTACGCCGCAGCGAGTCAAAATGAGCTTAACGTCGAGGTTAACGCCTTTGTCGGTTGTCACGAGGCGCGAAAGCCGTCTTCCGCGTTGACTACCCGGTCGGGGCTGTATGTGGGGGTTGAATTCTACGGCAGCTGGTCACGCTATGCCCGTTTGTCCAGCGATCTCTATCTGGAACGGTTGCCAACGCTGGGGGTAAGCCGTCGGGATGGGCATGACATTGAATGCTTCATGACCCGTCATGCGGAAGGAGGAGAGGCAGAGGAGAAGCGCTATCACGTACGCTATTTTATACCGGTGACGCTGTCAGCGGGGGGCCAGCTGCCGGGCAGCGATAATGCGTTAGTCCCCGCGAAGGGGACACGATAAGGTGGCCGGAGCCACCCAGGTAAATATTACAGTACAAACCACAACAGCCAGGTGATCAGGAAGCCCGTCACCCCCATGATGGTGGTCAGTACGGTCCAGGTTTTGAGTCCGTCCGGCACCGAGAGCCCGAGATAGCGCGTGACCACCCAGAACCCGGCGTCGTTAACGTGCGATAACCCGAGCGAGCCGAAACAGGTCGCCAGCGTCACCAGCACCAGCTGCAGCGGCTCCAGCCCGACGACCGCCTGTGACAACAGGCCGGAGGTGGTAAGGATCGCCACGGTGGCCGAGCCCTGCGAGGCCCGAAGCACCAGCGACAGCAGGAAAGCGGCGGGCATCAGCGGCAGATGAATCGTCTCCAGCGCCTCGGCTAAGGCATTGCCGATGCCGGAGGCGACCAGCACCCCGCCAAAGGCGCCGCCGGCGCCGGCGACGAGGATCACGTCCGCCGAGGAGGGGATCGCGCTGCCGGTGACTTCTCCCAACTTTTTCAGGTTCATCCCCCGCCGGATGCCCAGCGTCCAGCTGGCCAGCCCCAGGGAGATCAGCAGGGCGACGGGCGGGGTGCCAATGACGGTCATCAGCTGGCGAATCGCGTTATCCTGCAGCAGCAGGGCCTGACAAAGCGTTCCGGAAACAATCAGCACGATGGGCACCACGATCAGCCCGCCGATAACCAGCGCATTCGGCGGCGCCAGTCGGGTCTGCTGGGCGTTGACGGAGAGGTCGGGCACCTCGGCCGTTTGCTGCTGTTCCAGCACGTTAATCGACAGATGATAATGGCGCTGATTGATAGACCGGGCGACAAAATAGCCCACGATACCCACGACGATCGACACTCCAATTCCCGCCAGCATCAACCAGCCGACATCGCTATGCAGAATACCTGCCGCCGCCGCCGCGCCAGGGTGGGTTGGCAATGCCACATGGACGGTTAACATCACTCCGGCCATCGGCAGGCCAAATTTCAGCGGCGACAGATGGGCGACTTTACTGAAGCCGTAAATTAACGGAATGATGATAATAAAGCCGACTTCAAAGAAGACTGGCGTGCCGAGAATAAAAGCCACGATGGTTAAGGCGGTAATAGTCCGTTTAGAACCCAGCACGCCGGTCAGCGTTTTCGCCAGCGATTCGGCGCCGCCGGATATTTCAATAAGCACCCCCAGCATTGATCCCAAAATAATTATGCTGGCGATGTGGCCGAGCAGGCCGCCCATGCCTTTTTCAATGGTGGTAATGATTTTATCCGCCGGAATGCCGGTGGCGAACGCCACCAGCAGGCTGACGATCAGGAGCGCCACAAAAGGATGCGCTTTCGCTTTGATCACCAGCAGGAGCAACAGCACTACGCTGGCTAACGCAATAAGTAACAGCGCCGATGTCGACATAGTTTTGCCTCGGGTATTAACAGGTGTACAGAGAGTTATATTTTTAGAACCGCGCTTTATTTTTTCCGGTAGGGCGAGAACCATTCCAGTCCGGAAAGGGTATCCGCCCTGGGGATATATTCGCAGCCGATCCAACCGTCATAGCCGACGTTATCCAGCAACGCATAGATCCATGAATAATTAATCTCGCCCTCGTCCGGTTCATGGCGGTCGGGCAGGGAGGCTATCTGGATATGGCGGTACTGACCGGCATACTCGGTAATAAGATGGCTTAAATTGCCGTCCACTTTCTGCGCATGAAACAGATCTAACTGCACGGCGATGTTTGGCCGGTCGACCCGCTGCGCAATCTCCAGCGTCTGATATTGACTGTGGTAGAAATAGCCCGGTTTGGTCTGCGGATTCAGGGCTTCAATAAGCGCCCGCTTGCCGTGGCGGGCAAAGCGCTCGGCGGCGTAGCGCAGGTTATCGAAAAGCTCCGCCTCGCAGGCCGCGCGATCCATCCCCGGCTGCACCACGCCGGCCATAATATGCACCTGCGGACAATCCAGTTGGCAGGCGTACTCCAGCGCCAGCTCGATATCACGCCGGGCCTCAGCGCTCCTGCCCGGTAGGGCGGCGAGTCCCCATTCCCCGGCGTTAACGTCGCCGGGCGGGGTATTGAACAGCACCAGCTGCAGCTGGTTTTCCTGCAGGCGCTGTTTAATTTCCCCGGCGGCATACTCATAGGGGAACAGAAACTCCACGGCTTCGAAACCGGCGCGGGCGGCGGCGGCAAAGCGGTCCAGGAACGGCAGTTCGGTAAACAGCATGGATAAATTTGCAGCGAATTTTGGCATGGTTTTATCTCAGTTCATCCACTTCGTCAGCGGTCAGGTAACGGATCTCGCGATTGCCGAGGGTAAACATCAGCCGCGCGGTCTCTTCCAGCTCTTCGGTATTATTGGTGGCTTCGCGCAGCGATGAGCCAGTGACCACCGGACCATGGTTGGCCAGTAAAAAGGCGTTATAGCGCGGCGCCAGGCCGGCCAGCGCCTCGGCAATGCGGTCGTCGCCCGGTCGGTAGTAGGGAACCACCGGGACGTCGCCGACCCGCATCACCACGTAGGGAGTAAAGGGGCGAATACAATTGTGCGGATCGAGCCCCTGCAGGCAGGAGAGCGCGGTCAGATAGTGGCTATGCAAGTGGACGATCGCCTTGCAGGCCGGGTTATGTAAATAGACCGCCCGGTGAAAAGCGATCTCTTTCGACGGTTTATCGCCGGCGATCCATTCGCCTTGCAGGGTGACCACCGACAACCGCTGGGCCTGCAGCTCGCCCAGGCAGGAGCCGGTCGGCGTCGCCAGCAGGTTGCCGTCCGGCAGCAGGAGCGACAGATTGCCGGCGGAGCCGGTGGCATAACCGCGGTTAAACAACGAGGCGCCAATCTGCACCATCTCATCTCGCAGCTGTTGCTCAGTCATGACAAAACTCCTGCTGGGCACGGGCAAAGAACTGGATATCGCCGAAATTACCTGACTTCAGCGCCAGGGAGAGCGGCTGGCGGGTGTCACGCACCCAGGGAACCCCAGGGGAGATCGTCGGCCCGATATGGAACGCCTCGACCCCCAGCGTCTGCGCCACGATGCTCGACGTTTCCCCTCCGGCCACAATAAACCGGGTGAATCCTTTCTCCTTCAGCGCGGCGGCGAGGGCGGCGAACAGCTGTTCCACCCGTTCGCTGCTGGCCTTGTCGCCATACTGCGCCTGGATCCGCTGCAGCGTTTGCGGCTCAGTCGTGGCATAGACCATCGGCGCCAGCGGCGAATCGCGGTTTGCGTCCACCCAGGCCGCCAGCGTCCCGGCATAGCCCTCCAGATCGGTAAAGCAGGCGCTTAAGTCGACGGCGCGGGCGGGAGCCTGTTCACGATAGGCCGCCACCTGGCTGTTGGTCATCAGCGAACAGGAGCCCGAGAGCACTACCGCCGGGCCGGGCAGCGGCATGCCCGCCTGGGATCCTTCACCCTGGGTTCCGTGGCGCTGCGCCCAGTCGCGGGCGAGGCCGATGGCGAGACCAGAGCCGCCGGAGACCAGCTTCATCTCCCGCAGCGCCGCCCCCTGGGTCAGCAAATGCTGTTCACTGAGGGCGTCGAGCACCACATAGCGCACCGCCGGGTCGCTGATTGCCGCCAGCGCGGCAGCGACCGCCTCCGGCCCCTGATCGATAATCGGCCAGGCGATCAGCGCCGCTTTTCCGCCGCCCTGGCGCTCGATTAAGCGGCCGAGGTGGGCATCCTCCATCGGCGTCACCGGATGGTGGCGCATCCCGGACTCATTGAGTAACTGCTGGCCGACAAACAGATACCCCTGATAGACCGTGCGGCCGTTTACCGGCAGCGCCGGGGAAATCACCGTCCGGGTCTCGCCCAGCTCTGCCAGTAGAGCATCCAGTACCGGGCCAATGTTGCCCTGCGCGGTGCTGTCGAACGTGGAACAATACTTAAAATAAAATTGCTGACAGCCCCGGGCCTGTAGCCAGCGCAGGGCCGCCAGCGACTGGCTGACGGCGGTTTCCACCGGGCAGGAGCGCGTTTTCAGGCTGATCACCACCGCTTCGCTGGTTAGCGGCAGTTCGTGGGGCGGTACGCCGTTTAGCTGCACCGTCGCCATGCCGTTGCGCACGAGGAAGCTGGCGATATCCGTGGCGCCGGTAAAGTCATCGGCAATGACACCAAGCTGCATCTTGTCTCTCCTCACTGTTTATGGCCCGGCAGGGTAATGCCGTTGAAGATCTTGATCACCGCGCTGTCATCTTCCCGGCCGAATCCGGCGTTGCTGGCGGAGGTGAACATATTCAGCGCGGTGGTGGCGAGCGGCAGCGGGAAGGTCAGCGCCCGGGCGGTGTCATTCACCAGGCCGAGATCTTTGACAAAAATATCGACGGCGGATTTTGGGGAGTAATCGCCATCCAGGACGTGCTGCATACGATTCTCAAACATCCACGAATTACCCGCCGCGTGGGTCACCACGTCGTACATCGTCTCCAGCGGGATGCCGGCGCGGGCGGCGAGGGCCATCGCTTCGGCGGCGACGGCGATATGCACCCCGGCCAGCAGCTGATGGATGATTTTTACCGTCGAACCGAGGCCAATATCGCTCCCGATGCGGTAGACTTTGCCGGCCACCGCGTCCAGCACTGGCGCGAGGCGGGCGAAGACGGCATCGCTCCCGGAGGCCATCACCGTCATGTCGCCGGCGGCCGCTTTCACCGCGCCGCCCGATACCGGCGCGTCGAGCATCAATAGCTGGTATTCCGCCAGCGCCGCGGCAATCGCCTGGGCATCGGCGGAGGCGATGGTTGACGACACCATCACCGCGGTACCCGGCTTCAGATGGGCGGCGAGGCCGCTCTCGCCGAACAGGATCCCCCGAACCTGGGCGGCATTGACCACCAGCAGCACGACCGCATCCAGTTCAGCGGCGAAAGGCACCGCGCTGGGGCCTGCGCCTTTGGCGCCCGCCTCCAGCAGCGCGCGGCAGTTGTCGGGGTTGATGTCCACCCCCCAGGTGTTCAGGCCCGCCTGCAGGCAGGCGCGGGCGGCGCCCATGCCCATCGAACCCAATCCAATCACGCAGACGTTAGTGTGTGCAGTCATGCCGGTCTCCTTGTGAATATTCGTTAATTAATGTGATTTAATGATAGAATAAAGCGTTGTCATGTGAAATTATGTGAGAGTTATCACGAATAACCCACATGAATATAAAAAATTCACAGACGGAAAGTGGCTGCGCGACGGCGATTCTTGCCCTAAAATAGCGTAAAAACAGCGGTCAAGCAGCGATAACAGCACAGGGGATCTTCAGGTTCCCGGCGTGAGTGGTAAGCTCTGGTGTGAAAAAATGGTAAGGGGAGAGCGGTGATTCCAATAGAACGTCATCAGCGTATTTTAGCCCTGGTGGAGCAGCGTGGGGCGGTGAGCATTAATGAGTTGACGGAGATCCTCGGCGTGTCCCATATGACTATCCGTCGCGACGTCAGTAAGCTGGAAGAACAGGGGCTGCTGGTCAGCGTCTCGGGCGGCGTGCGCGCCGTCAGCCGGCTGGCCGCAGAGCCCAGTCATCTGGTGAAAAGCACTCTACAGAGTGAAGAGAAACAGGCCATCGGCGCGCTGGCGGCCAGTCACATCGCCAAAAACAGCTGCATCTATCTCGATGCCGGCACCACCACCCTGGCGCTGGCGCGGGCGATCCTCGACCGGGACGACCTGCAGGTGGTCACCAACGATTTTGAGATAACCCAACTGCTGATCGATGCCAGCCAGTGCGGCGTGATCCACACCGGCGGCACCCTGTGCCGGGAGAACCGCTCCTGCGTCGGCGAGTCGGCGGCGCGGACCTTGCGCCACCTGGCTATCGATACGGCCTTTATCTCCGCCAGCGGCTGGGACAGCCGCGGGATTTTCACCCCTGATGAGAACAAGGTCACCGTCAAGGAGACCGTCAGCCAGGTCAGCGCCAGAAGCATCCTGCTGTGCGACAGTTCGAAATACAATCAGGTGGCCACGTTTATGGCGTTACCCTTGACCCGCTTTACCACCATCATTACCGACCGGCATCTCTCCGATGCTGCCGCCACACATATCGCCCGGCACGCTTGCGAGGTGCTGCGCGCCGGGTAAGGCGCGCGGCCTTCGCCGGGCTAGCGCTGCCAGTGCTCGATCAGCGCCGCGCCTATTTTGGCGATCTGCTGGTTACGCTCGGCCATGGTCGCCGGCGTATCCCGCAGATAGATCACCACGATGCGCTCCGCTTTGCCGTTCGGGCCGAGCAGGGCGACAATGCCGCGTGAGCCCCGCTCGCCGGCCCCGGTTTTATCGGCGATAAACCAGCCCGCCGGCAGCACGGCGCGGATCAGCGGACCGGCCACCTGATCGTCCACCATCCACTGCAGCAGCTGCTGCTGCGAACGGTCGCTCAGCGCGTGGCTGGTTAGCAGCTTGCGCAGGGTGGCGGCCATGCTGGCTGGGGTGGTGGTGTCGCGCACGTCGCCGGGAAGCGCTTCATTGAGCTCCGTTTCCCAGCGGTCAAGGCGGGTGACGTTGTCACCGATCTGGCGCAGAAAAGCGGTCAATCCCGCGGGGCCGCCAACGCTCTTCAACAGCAGATTGCCGGCGCTGTTGTCGCTCATGGTGATGGCGGCGGCGCAGAGTTCGCCAACGGTCATCCCGTCGGCAAGGTGTTTTTCGCTGACCGGGGAGTAGTCCACCAGATCCTGCTGGCGGTAGCGGATCCGCCGATCCAGCCGTTCGTCTCCGGCATCCACCCGGGCCAGCACCGCGCCGCAGAGCAGCACTTTAAAGGTGCTCATCAGCGGAAAGCGCTCACTGGCGCGCCAGGCGGCCAGCGTGCGGCCGCTGGCCAGATCCATTTCAACATAGCCCACGCGGCCCGCCAGCTGACTTTCGCTGAGTGTAATTTGTTCGAGCGGCTGAGGGCTGGCGAATACCGCCAGTGGCAGGGCGGCAATCAGGGAGATAAGGCACAGGCGAACATAACGCATAACCGCAATACTTCCTTGAATCAGGGCCATTAAAGGCGAGTAGAGGAGTGATAAAATAGAATAACCTGGCGTTTTGCTGATTCACAATTCCTCTTTTTTCCTTCATCATTTGTCATCTTTTATTTCGAATAATCAATATTTAGCTCAGCCTAAGCACGCTATTTTTTGACTCAAGGCCGCAATGAACTATAAGAAAGTACTTAAGACCGCACTCTGGCTGGCGCCGCTGTTTGCTGACGATACGCCCGCCGCGCTGCGCGGTTTGCCAATGATCTATGCCATCCCGGGAGGAACTGGTGCACCCGATAATTAAGGTCATGCTGGTGGGCGGTAAGGCGGATGGACTGCTGGTCAGCGTCGCCGACGATGCGACCGAGGTCTCAGTGACGCCTGCGCAATACGGTGCGCCGTCCGGCCAACCGCTCAGCTATCGTATCGTGAGTCAAACCATTGACGATGAACGCTATTTCTTTGGCGTTTTCAGTGACGCCCATCAGGATAGCGACAAGCTGACGCGGGTGGCGCTGACCCGCGGAATGAAAAAAATGTTCTGTTAAACCCGGTCGGAGAGAGGGGGCGATAGTATCCCTGCCGCGGCTTTGCTACTGTGGCAGCCTTCTCTCTCCGGGCCAGGACGCATTATGATTCAGTACATCCGTATTCAAAACTTTCGCTCAGTCAGGGATATCGCGCTGGAGCTGGGGCCGCTGAACATTGTCTTCGGCCCTAACGGCTGCGGCAAATCCAATATTTACAACGCTATCCATCTGTTGACCGCGGCTGCCGACGGCAGGCTGTCGGGATTTATCAGCGAAGAGGGGGGCCTTGAAAATATGATGTGGTCCGGAGATCGTTCCCCCCTCGATCGCCATCCCCGCCGGCTGCAAATCGCCTGTCGGACGGAGAGCTTTGATTATGAACTGCAGGTTGGTTTCCCGGAAAAATTGCCCTATCCGACGCAGTTCATGCTCGATCCCATCGTCAAAGAAGAGAACATCTGGCTGGCGGGCTATTCCCGTCGGCCTTCCTCCCGCGTACTGCAGCGTAAGAATCAGGCGGCGTTCCTCGTCGATGTCGCCGGGGAGAAAAGCACCTTCACCGAGAGTATTTATGAAAACGAGTCGGTGTTCGGTCAGCTTGGCGAGCCGCACCGTTTTCCTGAGGTCTCGCGGGTGCGCGAGACCCTGCGCCGCTGGCGGTTTTACCATGAATTCGCTATCGGCCGCCACTCACCGCTGCGCCAGCCGGCCGTCGGCTACCGTTCGCCGGTGCTCGACAGCGACGGCCATAATCTGGCGGCCGCCTTTCAGACCATTGTCGAGATCGGCGCGGAGGAGATTTTGCACGAGATCCTCGCCGACGCCTTTCCCGGCTGCCAGTTTTACTGTGAAAACGAGCACTCGCGTTTCGCGCTGAAAATGCGCCGGGAGGGGATCCGCCGCCCGCTGCTGGCGGCGGAGATGTCCGACGGCACGCTGCGTTTTCTCTGCCTCGCCGTCGCGCTGCTCAGCCCGCGCCCGCCGGCCTTTCTGGCGATCAATGAACCGGAGAACAGCCTGCATCGCGACATGCTCCCGGCGTTGGCCAGGCTGATCGTCGAGGCCTCCCGCTACAGCCAGATCTGGCTGACCAGCCACTCGGCAGAGCTGGCGGATCTTATCGCCGCCGGGGCTGCCTGCCAGCGCTATGCGCTGGAGAATAGCGGCGGAGAGACGCGCATTGTGGAGTGAACCCCGTCATCCCTGACGGGCGCGCCCGGTCAGGCGGGGGTCTGCGTCTCCGCTGTCGGCAGCAGGCTTTTGCCGCCGCGCAAGGTGATGAACGAGAGCAGGGTAAAGCTCAGGGTGATGCAGCCGAGGATCAGATAGGCCTGATGGAAGCCGACGGTGTCGTACATCCGGCCCACCCAGGCGGAAAGTACCACCCCGGACAACTGTTTCGACAGGTTAAAGCCGATCAGAAACAGGGTGGCTGAGAGCCGCGGGTTAAAGGCGGAGGAGATATATTTAAAGGTCCCGACCAGCAGGAAGGGGATCTCAAACATATGCAGCATCTTGAGGATCACCACTTCCACCGCCGATGAGGCAAAAGACGACCCGAGAATACGCACCGACATGATCATCCCCGCGGTCAGCAGGGCGTTTTTGGCCCCGATACGGTTAACGATGGCCGGGGCGCAGAACATGATCACGGCATTGAGCAGCTCGCCACCGGTGGTGACGAAGCCAAACACTTCGGTACCGCGCTGCGGACTGGCGAAGAAGCTTTTGAAAAAGTTAGCAAATTGCTGGTCAAACACGTCGTAAACGCTGGCGACCCCCACCACATAGACGATAAAGCTCCAGAAGCGCGGCATACGCAGCAGCTCTGCCGCCGTACGCAGCGAAAAGGCCTGGCGATTGGCCCCGAGCGCCTCGATAACCTGGGCGCTGTTGCTGCTTTCCGGACGCGACAGCCAGAGCAGAAGACCCAGCACCAGCGCAAAGCCGGAGGCGATCCAGAAGGTAATATTGGGGTCGATGCCGAACAGCACGCCGGTTATCGAGGCGCACAGCGCCCAGCCGACGCAGCCAGCGACCCGCACTTTGCCATATTCAAAGCGGTTTGCCCGGCTGACGCGCTCGATATAGGCTTCCACCGCCCCGGAGCCGCTGGAGAAAACAATCCCCAGGTAGATCCCGCCCACCAGCGAACCGGCGATAATATTCATCTGCAGCAGCGGGGAGAAAACGAAAATAAAGAACGGCGCGAACAGAATTAACAGCACCGTAATAGTCCACAGCAGATGTTTGCGCAGGCCGAGCTTATCCGACATTAAACCAAATACCGGCTGAAAAATAATCGCGAACAACGAGATGGAGGAGAAGACGATCCCGGTTTCCGTTTTGGTTAAATGGTTAACGTCCGCCAGCCACACCGGGAAAAACGGGAAATAGGCCGACATAATGAAATAGTAAAAGAAAAAGAACAGCAGGAAATAGACAAAATTATGCCGTTCTCGCGGCGCCAGTTCAGAGAATTTCATCACCATGATCCCTTGTTATTCTGTTTGTAGGGTGGGGGCTGCCGCCCCCACGGATTAAAGGCAACGCAATGAGACCTCGTACTGCCAGCGCGTTTGGGTCAGGAGCCACTGCGGCAGCACGCTTGGGGTCCAGGAGTCATCGCCTCCCACCCCCATATGCAGGCCGTCAAGGGTGATCCACACGCCGTCTTCGGCCTGCATCTTGTGCCAGTGGTCGGTCTCCATCAGCTGACGGGTGCTCCACGGCTGAACGGAGAAGTGGAAATGACCGCTGACGTGCCAGCGTCCCCAGTCCAGCGCCTGAGTATCACAGCGCAGGCCGTTTTCCGTCGGGAAGATGTAGGGGGTGGTCATCGCCGCCAGCGGCTGCTCCCAGCGGGCGAAGCAGGCGCTGCTCCGCCGGTCGGGGTAGTTCTCATGCGGCCCCAGCCCCAGCCAGCTCACCGGCGCCTGCTGATCCGCCACCTGGAAGTGCAGCCCGACCCGCGGCAGCGGCGGCAGCGTTTCCGCGCGCTCGCCGTCCACCGCCAGCCGTACCGTTCCGTCCGCGGTAAAGCGCAGACGCCAGTGGCTGATAATCACCACCTCGTCGCCGCGCAGGTAGTGCCAGCGGCTGTCGACAAGGGTCTCATTCGCCAGACGCTGGGCGTCGCACTGCACGCAGCGCGCCTCAAGGTCGAACAGGCCGGCGCTTTTCCAGCGCTCCACCCAGGCGTTGGGGTCGATGCGCTCCACTTCGCTGACCCCGATGTCGTTGTCGAGCGGCGCACGGATAAACTGATCCCGCAGGGGGGTCAGCAGCTGCTCCTGACCGCCAACCGACCAGCCACTCAGCAAACCGGTCCGGCGATCGACGGTCCAGCACTGCGTGCCGGCGCGGATCTGCCAGGCCTCATCGCTGACGATAAGATCCGGGGCGCCGGCTGGCACCGTGGGCGCAGGCAGCGCCAGCGGCGCCGGCAGGGGATATTGCTGCCAGGCGACGCGATGATCCGCCGGGGACCAGGCTGTCGCCTGGGGCTGGACCACCTCCAGCGTCAGCCACACGGCGCGGGCGCCTGGCGGCAGGATCAGACTGTCGAGCAGCGTTATCTCGTCGCTGCCCTCAGGCGGGAGCGCCAGCGTCAGCTTGCCGTGGTACAAGGTTTCACCGGCCGCCTGCACCTGCCAGCGCAGCGCTTCGTTATCGGTCTGGCGGAACAGGTATTCGCTGGCGATGCGCACCCGCAGCGGCGAAGTCGACAGCAGGGCGAACTGGAAATACTGCTGGGCGTGCTTCGCCTCGACCAGCGACGGATGCGGCGTGCGATCGGGGAACACCAGGCCGTTCATACAGAACTGGCGATCGTTCGGCTTATCGCCAAAGTCGCCGCCGTAGGCCCAGCCGACGCTGCCGTCGTCAAAGATTTTGCGGATCGCCTGGTCGGCCCAGTCCCAGATAAACCCGCCCTGCAGCCGCGGATACTCGCGGAAGGCCTGCCAGTAATCGGCGAAGTTGCCGAGGCTGTTGCCCATCGCGTGGGCGTACTCGCAGAGGATCAGCGGCCGCTGCTCGCCGGGCAGGCTGATCCATTTTTTGATCCCCCACTTCGGTACCGCCGGGATCGGCTGGTCGCGTTCGACGCGGGCGTACATCGGACAGATAATATCGGTGGCGGTGGTATCCGCGCCGCCGCCCTCGTACTGCACCGGACGGGTCGGGTCGTTACGCTTCAGCCAGTGGTACAGCGCTTCGTGGTTGCCGCCGCCGCCGGATTCGTTGCCCAGCGACCAGATGATAATGCACGGATGGTTGCGGTTGCTCTGTACCATCCGGGTGACGCGGGCGCTGAAGGCTGGCAGCCACGCCGGATCGTCGGACAGTCGATTCATCGGCACCATGCCGTGGGTTTCAATATTGGCTTCATCGACCACGTACAGACCGTAGCGGTTGCACAGCTCATACCAGCGCGGGGCGTTGGGGTAGTGCGAGCAGCGGACGGCGTTAAAGTTGTTCTGCTTCATCAACAGAATGTCCTGCACCATATCCGCCTCGCTGACCACCTGACCGCGTAAATGGTGGTGTTCATGGCGGTTAACGCCGCGGATCAGCAGCGGTTTGCCGTTAAGGCGCAGCAGGCCGTCGGCGATCTCAATGCGGCGAAAACCGATATCCCACGCCTCGGCCTCCAGCAATGCCTCGCCGCGCCACAGGGTGACCACCGCCCGGTAGCAATCCGGGGTTTCCGCGCTCCAGTGCGCCGGCGCCGCCACCGCCAGGGAGAAATCGACTCGTTCGGCGTAGCGGCCGCGCTCATCCACCGTCGGGGTGCCTAACGGCTGACGGTGGGCAACGACAGGCTGCTCGCCGCGCCACAGGCTAACCCCGACGCTGAGCCCGGCAAGCGCCGCTTCTGTCGCCTCGACGGTCGCCTGGACCTGCAGAGCGCCGTCGCGGCAGAGGGCGTCAAGGGTCGGCGTCAGCTGGACGTCGCTCAGCCGCTGGTGCGGCTTATTCAGCAGCCACACCGAGCGGAAAATACCGCTCATCCGCCACATATCCTGGTCTTCCAGCCAGCTGCCGGCACTCCAGCGCATGACCATCACGCACAGGCGGTTGTCGCCCGGACGCAGAAAGGGGCTGAGATCGAACGCCGCCGGCAGGCGGCTGTCCTGGGAGTAACCGACCCAGGCGCCGTTGCACCAGAGATGAAAGGCCGAGTTAACGCCGTCGAAAATAATCTGCGTCTGCCCGTCCGCGCGCCAGGCGTCATCGATCGCAACGTGCAGGGAGTAACAGCCGGTTGGGTTCTCCTCCGGCACCCGCGGCGGGGTGGTGTCGATGGGGTAGCGGACGTTAGTGTAGATCGGCGCGTCATAGCCCTCCATCTGCCAGTTGGAGGGCACCGGCGTGCCGCGGCTGCCCGGCAGGTCCTGCGTCAGCCACTGCGCATCGACGGCAAACGGGCTGCGGGCGTAAGCAAATTGCCACTCGCCGTCCAGCTGACGACGATGGGGCGAAGGATGATTATCGCGGGCGGCAAGCTCATCGCGCCAGCTGGCGAACGCGGGATGGGCCGGCAGGCGGTTGAGATGGGTAATGGTCTGGTTCTGCCAGTCTTCGCGGGCGAGGACGGCGTGGAAGTCAGGCGCGTGGCGGCGACTGGTATCGCTTATTGGCATAGTAATCCCCGGTAAGTCAGAAAATGTCGATCGCTAAACAGGATGAAGAACGTTATCGGGTAATTTGTTTTTTCCAGCAACGACGGCGGAAATGAAATTAACAGACGATCACGAAAGCGGGCGTAATACGCTGTTTTTTGTCGTGCGTTAAACATAAAATGTTAGCGCACGACATTTTGTCGATGAGGAGAAACTATGCCGCGTCGTACCGCAACCCTGGAGGATGTCGCCCGCGCGGCGGGCGTCTCCCAACAGACGGTCTCCCGGGTTCTGAACCGTCCGGAAGTGGTGTCAGCCCGCACCCGCGAGCAGGTGATCCGCGCGATGCAGACGCTGCACTACGTGCCTAACCGCTCGGCGCAGCTGCTCGCCGGCAAAGCGGCTCCCTCCATTGGGCTGATTACCGCCTCGCTGACCCTGCATGCCCCCTCGCAGATCGCCGCCGCAGTAAAGAGCCATGCCAGCCTGCACCAGCTGGAGGTGGCGATAGCGATGCCAGCGCAGGCCGACTTCGCCGCGCTGCAGGCCCGGCTGGACGAACTGCGCGCCCAGCATATTCGCGGGGTGATCGTCAGCCTGCCGCTGGAGAGCGCTACCGCCGAGCGGCTGGTTAAAGAGAACCCGGATATGGCCTGCCTGTTTCTTGACGTCTCCCCGGAGGCCGATGTCTGCTGCGTGCGCTTCGACCATCGCGACGGCTGCGGAGCCTGCGTGCGCCATCTTTGGGAGCTCGGGCATCGCGAATTTGGCCTGCTGGCGGGGCCGGAAAGTTCGGTTTCCGCCCGTCTGCGTCTCGCCAGCTGGCGCGAGGCGCTGCACAGCCTGAACATCGCCCGTTCCACCACGGTGTTCGGTGACTGGAGCGCCGCCAGCGGCTGGCAGAAAACCTTCGAACTGCTGCACCTCCAGCCGCGGATCAGCGCCATTGTGGTGGCCAACGATCAGATGGCGCTCGGGGTACTCAGCGCGCTGGCCCAGCTCAATCGCAGCGGCAGCCAGGCGGTATCGGTGACCGGCTATGACGACACCGCCGACAGTCTCTACTTTCAGCCGCCGCTCACCACGGTGGCGCAGGACTTTGATCTGCTGGGCAAACGAGCCGTGGAGCGGCTGATTGCTCTGATGGCGGCCCCGCAGATGCGGATCCGCGAGCTGCTGCCGACCCGGCTCATCGTGCGCCAGTCGGCGTGGCCGCTCGCCGCCGCGGAGGACCGGCAGCAGACCCTGGCGCAGCTGAAAGCGTTGGTGGAGAGGCTTTAGCCGCATGCCGTTGAGGATTTATTGAGGTTGACCATGCTAACCTCGGGATCAAACGTAGAGAGGTCAGGATCCTCTGCCTGCGAAAAATGCAAAATACAATCTATCCATGCAAGCATTGATTTACCGCCAGTCACATGGCGGTTTTTTTTTTGCCTCACCCCCGTTTTCCGCGTTCTTTCGTTGGTTTTTTCGCCTGGCATCCCCGGCGGCGGCATGCTACATCTTTCTTCCGGGATAGATGCCGAACACGGCGGGAGACAAGGTCATGATGGTGATTGAGGGCAAAGAGGCGATGGCGCGGGTAGACTGGCGGCGGGTGCGGACCATCGTCGCCGAGGCCGGGCTGAATGAACGTGATGTTCAGCAACTGGAGCAGGCGTTTCGCCAGAGCACCTTCTGCTGGTTTGGCTATGAGGACGGTCAGCTGATTGCCGTGGCGCGCGCCATCAGCGACTGCACCTGGAGCAGCTACTTGTCGGATGTGGCGATCGTCCCCGACCGACAGGGGCAGGGTTACGGACAACAGCTGATGCAGGCGGTCCGGGAGCAGCTGCTGCCCTTTGGCAAAATTTTTATCTATGCGGTGGCCGATAAAATCGCGTTCTATCAGCGTTTTGGTTTTGCCATGCTGACCACCGGGATGGTCTGCGCTGGCGAGGAGGGCATGCGCAAAATGCACGAGCAGGGCTATATCCGCCAGCCCTGAGCGCGGATGCCGGGCAACGCCTGGCTTAAGCTGCAAACCAGGCGCAGGCTCCGTCAGAGGGGCCTTTCAAGCACAAACAGATACGCTTCCCGCGACCAGAACAGGGCGGTACGGCGGCGCTCCACCGACATGGTTTTTACCTCCCAGCCCTCGCGGGTATAGCTGCTGAGAAACTGGCTCATTTTGTCAGGGTCGGCTTTGGCTTCGCCAAAAAACAGGCTGCCCAGCAGGCCCTCTTTATAGATCACTACCCGACACTCTTTCTTCATCATCGACCATCCTGGCGACCGGTTTACTGTGGCCGTCTATTGTCCGTGGCTGCGAGGATTTTGCAATCGGAGAAGTAGCAAACTGTTTACGGTACTGCAGCGGGCTTAGCGCGAAGCGCAGGCGAAAATGGTGGCGCAGGGTGCCAGCGCTGGCAAATCCGCAGCGCTCAGCGATTTGGTCGATGCCCATCGTGCTCTCCGTCAGGTGCTGACGGGCGCGCAGCAGACGCTCCTCCAGCAGCCAGCGGGCGGGGGTTTTACCAGTGGCCTCTTCAAAGCGGCGCAAAAAGGTGCGCGTCCCCATGCCGGCGCGCTGCGCGAGGGAGGAGACGGTGTGGCTGGCGGCGAGATGCTGGTGCAGATAATCAAACAGCTGGCCAAGGCGCAGACTCTCCCGGCTGCGGGCCACCGGACGCAGGACCTGCTGCGCCTGACCGCCATCGCGATGGGGAGAGACCACCAGGCGGCGAGCGACCACATTCGCTGCCTCGCTGCCGAAATCCTCGCGCACCAGATGCAGACAGAGGTCGATCCCCGCCGCGCTGCCGGCGGACGTCATCAGCAAATCATCGCCCACGTAAAGGACATCCTCCACCACCTGGATCTGCGGAAAACGGGACTGCAGCGCCGCGGTGTAGCGCCAGTGGGTTGTCGCCTGGCGGCCATTGAGCAGCCCGGCGGCGGCGAGAACGAACACTCCGGAACAGATGGAGATTATTCGGCATCCGCGGGCGTGAGCGGCGGCCAGGGCGGCGCACAGCGCTTCGGGGACCGGGGCGTCGATGCCGCGCCAGCCCGGGACCACGATAGTCTGCGCCTGGGCGAGAAGCTCAGGGCCGCCGTCGGTCATCAGGCGGACCCCGCCGGTGGCTCTTAAAGGCCCTTCATCGACGGCGGCGACGGCGAACTGGTACCAACGCTCGCCCATTTCCGGGCGCGGGAGGCCGAAGATCTCCACGGCCACGCCAAACTCAAACGTGCACAGGCCATCGTAGGCGAGGGCCACCACGCGGTGAGGTGACGGTGTCACCGAAGAGGTTGTCAGGATGTTAGCGTTTTCTGTCATGGTTGCCGGCAGATAAGGGTGATGGGCGTCAGTAAAGTAGTGTTATCACAGACAAGGAGAAGACGCCATGAGTGTAGTAAGCCAATTTACCCCCGCCACCTCCGCCGAGGCTATCCGCTGGTTCCGCCATAAGCTGCATCTCGAGACCGACTGCGCCGATGTGCACAGCGCGCAGCGTGCCGGCGAGGTCGACTTTGTCCTGCTGCACGTGGTCGGCAGCGAGGAGGCCTTCGCCAGGCGTCACCTGCCCGGCGCGCTGCATCTTCCGCACAGCCAGATCAGCGCCGAGAGAATGGCGGCCTGGCCGGCGGAGACCCTGTTTGTGGTCTATTGCGCCGGGCCGCACTGCAACGGTGCCGACGTTGCCGCGCTGAAGCTGGCCGAACTGGGGCGGCCGGTGAAAATGATGCTCGGCGGGATCACCGGCTGGGAAGATGAAGGTTATGCGTTTGTCGCCGGTAAGTGAATATATTTCATGTACCATGAAATATTCTCGTTTGCGGCCCGTCGACCTGCATGCCAGTATCTGGACATATAGCCATCCAGAAGTCTAAAAATTCAAATAATGAACTATCACGGTGGGCAACTAACGCGCCCACCGCTAAGGAGACAGCATGCAACGTCAACAGGCCCCGTTCCGCGCAGACATCGTCGGCAGTTTTTTGCGTCCGGACAGTATCAAACAGGCGCGTCAGCAGCTGGCGGAGGGGCTGATCGACGCCGGTCAGCTGCGCGAAATTGAGAATAACGCTATCCGTCATCTGGTCCAGCAGCAGTGCGACTGCGGCCTGCACGTGGTCACCGACGGCGAGTTTCGTCGCGCATGGTGGCATTTCGATTTCTTCGACGGCCTGCAGGGCGTTGAGCGTTACGATGCCGAGCAGGGGATCCAGTTCAGCGGCGTGCAGACCAAAGCCCACGGCGTGCGCGTTACCGGCAAGCTGGCGTTCGGCGACCACCCGATGCTGGAGGATTTCCGCTATCTGAAAAGCATCAGCGGCGACGCGCAGCCGAAGATGACCATTCCCAGCCCGAGCGTGCTGCACTTCCGCGGCGGTCGGAAAGATATTGATGCCACCGTTTACCCGGATCTCAGCGACTACTTCGACGACCTGGCCACCACCTGGCGCGACGCGATCCGCGCCTTTTATGACGCCGGCTGTCGCTATCTGCAGCTGGACGATACCGTCTGGGCCTATCTGTGCTCCGATGCCCAGCGTCAGCAGGTGCGCGAGCGCGGCGACGATCCGGATGCGCTGGCGCGCATTTATGCCCGGGTGCTGAACCAGGCGCTGGAGGGCAAACCGGCCGATCTGACGGTGGGCCTCCACGTCTGCCGGGGTAATTTCCGCTCAACCTGGATCTCGGAGGGCGGTTACGAGCCGGTGGCCGAGGTGCTGTTTGGCGGCGTCAATGTCGATGCCTTCTTCCTCGAATATGACAACGACCGCTCCGGGGATTTCGCGCCGCTGCGCTTTATTCGTCCCGGCCATCAGCAGGTGGTCCTCGGGTTGATCACCACCAAAAACGGCGAGCTGGAGAACCCGCAGGGGGTCAAAGCGCGTCTCGCCGAGGCGGCGCAGTATGTTCCGCTTGAGCAGATCTGCCTGAGTCCGCAGTGCGGTTTCGCCTCCACGGAAGAGGGTAACGCCCTCAGCGAAGACCAGCAGTGGCAAAAAGTTCGCCTGGTGACCGCCATCGCCGCCGACGTCTGGTAATGCCTTTCTTAGCGCAGCGTTGCACCGTGATGAGGCAACGCTGCCATCTCCTTCGTCTGCGCCCTCCGCCTGCGCCGCATCCCGCTGTTCTCACAACCTGGCACCGTTTTTGCCTTATCACCTCTGGTTAGCTGTTAATTCTTTATTTTTGCGCTACTCAGGAGTGAATCATGCAACGAAGAACGTTATTAAAAGCTTTTGCACTCTCCGCCTCTGTAATGGCTATGGGTCTCTCATTCCAGGCCTATGCCGCCGACACCATTAAAGTCGGGATTATGCATTCGCTCTCCGGGACGATGGCGATTTCCGAAACGCCGCTGAAGGACGTCGCCCTGATGGCCATCGACGACATCAACGCCAAAGGCGGGGTGCTGGGCAAGAAGCTGGAGCCGGTAGTGGTCGACCCGGCCTCCAACTGGCCGCTGTTCGCCGAGAAGGCGCGCCAGCTGCTGGCCCAGGACAAGGTGGCGGTGGTGTTCGGCTGCTGGACCTCGGTCTCGCGTAAATCGGTGCTACCGGTGTTTGAGGAGCTGAACGGCCTGCTGTTCTACCCGGTACAGTACGAAGGGGAAGAGATGTCCCCCAACGTCTTCTATACCGGCGCGGCGCCTAACCAGCAGGCCATCCCGGCGGTGGAATACCTGCTGAGCGAGGACGGCGGCGGCGCCAAACGCTTCTTCCTGCTGGGAACCGACTACGTCTATCCGCGCACCACCAACAAGATCCTTCGCGCCTTCCTGCATGCCAAAGGGATCCAGGACAAAGATATCGAAGAAGTCTACACCCCGTTCGGCTATAGCGATTACCAGACCATCGTCGCCAATATCAAAAAATTCTCCGCCGGTGGCAAAACGGCGGTGGTCTCCACCATCAACGGCGATTCCAACGTGCCTTTCTACAAAGAGCTGGCTAACCAGGGTCTGAAAGCGACCGACGTGCCGGTGGTGGCCTTCTCGGTGGGGGAAGAGGAGCTGCGCGGCATCGATACCAAACCGCTGGTCGGCAACCTCGCGGCATGGAACTACTTTGAGTCGGTCGATAACCCGACCAATAAAGCCTTTGTCGCCGACTATCGCGCTTACGCCAAAGCGCACAAGCTGCCGAATGCCGATACGGTGGTGACCAACGACCCGATGGAGGCGACCTGGGTGGGTCTGCATATGTGGGCGCAGGCGGTGACCAAAGCCGGCACCACCGACGTGGACAAAGTGCGCGACGCCATGGCCGGGCAAACCTTTAAAGCGCCGTCCGGTTTTACCCTGACGATGGATGCCACCAACCACCATCTGCATAAGCCGGTGATGATCGGTGAAATCGAAGGCAACGGCCAGTTCAATGTGGTCTGGCAGACCGATGAGCCCGTCCGCGCGCAGCCGTGGAGCCCGTGGATCCCCGGTAATGATAAGAAACCTGACCATCCGGTGAAAACCGTCAGCCAGTAAGCGCCAGGGCCGACGGGGCGGGAGCGTCGCGCCCGTCGGCCGCTGACCAGAGGAGAACGACATGAACGCATTGCGTCTCATGAGTGCGTTGGCGCTGCTGCTGAGCTTGCTGCCATGGCGGGCGCAGGCTGCGGAGGCGGATGATTTCGTCGCCGCCAGCCGCAGCCAGCAGGCGCAGCTGTTGACCCAGTGGGCGGCAGCGCCGCAGGCGGATCGCCTGCCGTTGCTGCGGGCGTTAACCAGCGAGAGCCTGGTGATGGACGACGGAAAACATGCCTTCCGCGCCCGACAGGGCGGCTTACAACCGCTGGGCGCCGCCGCCGCGCCGCAGGGCGACACCCGGCCGGTCCGTCTGACCAACCGCCTGCGCAATCTGGCTGCCGGCGCGCTGGCCAGCCATCTTATTTTAAGTGACAACGTCACAGAGCGAACGTCCGCGGCGCGCACCCTGCAGCGGGAAGCGACCCCGGCCATGGCCGCTCTGCTGCAGCAGCGGCTGAAGGCGGAAAGCGATGATAATGTGCGGGGCCTGCTGGAGGTGGCGCTGGCGCGCCTGCAGTTGACTCAGCCTGAGGCCAGCGCGCGGCTGGCCGCGGTGACGCTGCTCGGCCATTCCGCGGACCCGGAAACCCAGGCGCTGCTGATCCCCTTTACCGATGCCCAGCATGAGCCGGATGCGGCGGTGCGCGAGGCGGCCAGCGACAGCCTGCAAAAGATCAAACATCGTCTGCTGCTCGGCGATCTGCTGGGTCAGGCCTTTATGGGGCTGTCGCTGGGCTCGGTGCTGCTGCTGGCCGCGCTGGGGCTGGCGATCACCTACGGCCTGCTGGGGGTGATTAACATGGCCCATGGCGAGATGCTGATGATCGGCGCCTACAGCTGCTGGCTGGTACAGCAGGTCCTGGCGCAGCTCGCGCCGCAGTGGCTGGCCTTTTATCCGCTGGTCGCGCTGCCGGTGGCCTTCCTGGTCACCGCCGGGATCGGCATGGCGCTCGAGCGCACCATTATTCGTCATCTGTATGGTCGGCCGCTGGAGACGCTGCTCGCCACCTGGGGGATCAGCCTGATGCTTATTCAGCTGGTGCGGATGCTGTTCGGCGCGCAGAACGTGGAGGTGGCGAACCCCGCCTGGCTCTCCGGCGGCGTGCAGGTCCTGCCGAACCTGATCCTGCCGTGGAACCGGCTGGCGGTGCTGGCGTTCGTCCTGCTGGTGCTGTGCTTCACCTGGCTCATCCTGAACCGCACCCGCCTCGGAATGAACGTCCGCGCCGTGACGCAGAACCGGGCGATGGCCGCCTGCTGCGGCGTGCCTACCGGGCGGGTGGATATGCTGGCCTTTGGTCTCGGATCCGGTATTGCCGGGCTGGGCGGCGTGGCGCTGTCGCAGCTTGGCAACGTCGGCCCGGAGCTGGGTCAGGGCTATATCATCGACTCGTTCCTGGTGGTGGTCCTGGGCGGCGTCGGCCAGCTGGCCGGCAGCGTGGCGGCAGCCTTTGGGCTGGGCATTTTCAACAAAATTCTTGAACCTCAGATGGGCGCGGTGCTGGGCAAGATCCTGATCCTGGTGATGATTATTCTGTTTATTCAGAAACGCCCGCAGGGCCTGTTCGCGTTGAAAGGGAGGGTGATTGACTGATGAGCCAACCCATTACCTTAACGCTGGCGCAGCGCGCGCCGCGGCCTCTGCGCTGGCTGGGGGTCCTGTTAGTGCTGGGGCTGCTGAGCATGCCATTCCTGGCGCTGCTGCCGGCCTCCCATCCGCTGGCGGTGCCGAGCTGGCTGCTGACTCTGAGCGGCAAAATCCTCTGCTACGCCATCGTGGCGGTGGCGCTGGATCTGGTCTGGGGCTACGCGGGTATGCTATCCCTTGGCCACGGGATTTTCTTTGCCCTCGGCGGGTACGCCATGGGCATGTACCTGATGCGCCAGGCGGCGGGGGACGGTCTGCCGGCGTTCATGTCTTTTCTCTCCTGGGACGAGCTGCCCTGGTTCTGGTGGGGCACGCAGCATTTCGCCTGGGCGATGGCGCTGGTGGTGCTGGTTCCCGGCCTGCTGGCGCTGGTTTTCGGCTGGTTCGCCTTCCGCTCGAAGATCAAAGGGGTCTATTTCTCGATCATGACCCAGGCCTTGACCTATGCCGGTATGCTGCTGTTCTTTCGCAACGAGACCGGGTTTGGCGGTAACAACGGCTTCACCGGATTTACCACGCTGCTGGGCTTTCCGGTCACCGCCACCGGCACCCGGGCGGCGCTGTTTATGGCCACGGTCCTGCTGCTGTTGCTGACCCTGTGGCTGGGCTCGGCGCTGGCGCAGAGTAAGTTTGGCCGCATCCTCACCGCAGTGCGGGATGCCGAGAATCGCCTGATGTTCTGCGGGTACGACCCGCGCGGCTTCAAGCTGCTGGTGTGGACGCTGTCGGCGGTGCTCTGCGGCCTGGCGGGGGCGTTATACGTCCCGCAGGTGGGGATCATCAACCCCAGCGAAATGTCGCCGACCAACTCCATCGAGGCCGCCATCTGGGTGGCGCTCGGCGGGCGCGGCACCCTGATCGGCCCGGTGCTTGGCGCCGGGCTGGTCAATGGCGCGAAAAGCATTTTCACCGTGGCGATGCCGGAGTACTGGCAGCTGTTTCTTGGCCTCATCTTCATTATCGTGACCCTGTTTCTACCCCGCGGGGTGATGGGTCTGCTGCGTCGAGGAGACCGCTAATGCAACCGGATGAAGGACTGTTTACCCGCCAGCTGCCCGGAGATCGCTTCCGTGCGCAAACCGACCCGGTACTGCAGCTGGAGAACATTAACGTCAGCTTTGACGGTTTCCGGGCGCTGACGGATCTGTCGCTGGCGATAGGCGTCGGCGAGCTGCGCTGCGTGATCGGCCCCAACGGCGCGGGCAAGACCACCCTGATGGACGTGATCACCGGCAAAACCCGGCCGCAGAGCGGCAAAGCGATCTATGACCAGTCGGTGGATCTGACCACTCTCGACCCGGTAGCCATCGCCCGCCAGGGTATCGGGCGCAAGTTTCAAAAGCCGACGGTCTTCGAAGCGCTGACGGTGGCGGAAAATCTCGCCCTGGCGATGAAGGGGGATAAATCGGTGTGGGCCAGCCTGCGCGCCCGGCTGAGCAGCGAACAGGACGATCGGCTGAATGAGGTGCTGCGCCTGCTACGCCTCGACGGCGAACGCTACCGCCAGGCGGGTCTGCTGTCCCATGGCCAGAAACAGTTTCTTGAGATCGGCATGCTGCTGGTGCAGGAACCGCATCTGCTGCTGCTTGATGAGCCAGCGGCCGGCATGACCGATGCGGAAACCGAATATACCGCGGAGCTGTTTCGCACGCTGGCCGGACAGCACTCCCTGATGGTGGTGGAGCACGACATGGGGTTTGTCGAGACCATCGCCGACCGGGTGACGGTCCTGCATCAGGGCCAGGTGCTGGCGGAGGGGTCGCTGCGGGAGGTGCAGGCCAATGAGCAGGTCATTGAAGTTTATCTGGGACGTTAAGGAGCGCCAATGTTACAGGTGAGTCAGTTACATCAGTACTACGGCGGGAGCCACATCTTGCGCGGGGTGGATTTTACCGCCCGTCAGGGCGAGGTCACCTGCCTGCTGGGGCGCAACGGCGTCGGTAAGACCACGTTGCTGAAATGTCTGATGGGGCTTATTCCGGCGCGCAGCGGCGAGGTGCGCTGGCAGGATCAGAACATCACCCACCGTAAACCGCACCAGCGGGTGCAGGCCGGGGTGGCCTACGTCCCCCAGGGACGCGAGATTTTTCCTCGCCTGACGGTGGAAGAAAATCTGCTGATGGGGCTGTCGCGCTTTCCCGCCCGCGAGGCGCAGCAGGTGCCGGAGGAGATTTACCAGCTTTTCCCGGTGCTCAAGACCATGAAGCAGCGGCGGGGCGGTGACTTATCCGGCGGTCAGCAGCAGCAGCTGGCGATCGGCCGCGCGCTGGCCAGCCGTCCGCAGCTGCTGATCCTCGATGAGCCCACCGAGGGGATCCAGCCCTCGGTCATCAAAGAGATTGGCGAGGTGATCCGTCAACTGGCGAGCCGCGGGGATATGGCCATTCTGCTGGTGGAGCAATTCTATGACTTTGCCGCCGGGCTGGCGGACCACTACCTGGTGATGTCGCGCGGCGCCATCGTCCAGCAGGGAAAGGGCGGAGATATGGAAACCGACGGCGTGCGCGCCCTGGTGACTATCTGATCGGGCCGGCGGCGCGCCCCGCCGGTTTCCATGCTATTTACGCAGCAGCCGCTGCAGGCGCGCCTGGCGCCAGTTTTTGATCCATTCGCCAAAGACGAACAGACGTAATCCTCTCACCACCAGCAGAGCGCCCCAGATCAGGGCGACCCAGCCGGACCAGTAGTCCTGCGGGTTCGTGTACCGGTTGAGCACCGCCAGCAGCACGCAGACCACCAGCGCCACCGACAGCGAACGAAAAAAGCGACTCTCCTGCTGCACCCGCGCTTTCGCTTCCTCTATACGCAGATCCAGCGAAGCTTGCGGACCCGGCGCGCCCTCCCGCGAGGCTTCGCCGCCGATCTCGGCCACCGTCACCTCAAAGACCGCGGCGAGGGCGCTGAGGGTCTCCAGCCCCGGGCGTTCGCCATTCTCAATGCGCTGGATCGTGCGGACGCTGAGCCCCGCCATTTCGGCCAGCTGTTCCTGGGACCAGGCGCGCTGCAGCCGTAATTGTTTGACCTGATTGATGCTGTTCATATTCATATGCTCCATGACGTTCTGCGGATGTAAACCTGTGATGGAGTATGGAAAAGCGGGCCGTCAGCCACCACGACAGCGACCCGACAACGGCCCGACAGCAACCTGACAGCCGCATGTCAGCTGGCGTCAGGCCCTGGCCAGCGGAGAATCCGGCTGCCAGGGACGGGCATTCATCCCCCGGAAAATCATCAGCCAGGCGGCGACAATGGCCGCGATAAGAATGACAAACAGCGACCAGTGCGGCAGATGGGTGAGGATCAACCCGGTGAACATCGGGTTGAAGGCCGCGCCCAGCCATCCCAGCGACTGAGCGGAGAAGTAGCTGGCCTTCATTCCCGGCGGGGCGATATGGTCAATCAGCATATACTCGCCGGGGGCATAAATCACCTCGCCAAGGGTGAAGATCGCCGCCGAGATCCCCCACGCCCACAGGCTGGCGCCGGAGAACATAAAGCCCACGAGGCCGATCACAAAGCAGACGGTACCGAAGGTCATCAGCGGGCGGATATTTCTCGCGCTCAGCCGCCGGCCAACGGCGTACTGCAGGGCGACGACCACCGCGGCGTTAACCGGCAGCACCACGGCCACGACTTTCTCGGCGAAGTCGCTGCTGGCGACCACCAGCACGTACTGCGAGATACAGGAGGCAAAGGCGCCACCGACGAAGGAGGCCAGCAGCCCGGAACAGGTAAACCACAGCAGCGCGCGGTCGCGCAGCAGCACCGAAGGCGTCCAGGCGGCAGCTCCCGGCTGGGCGGCGGCGGCCCCATCCCGCTGGAGAAATAGCTGAATAAACACCAGCGGGAAGGCGGCGCAGGCCGCCGCCAGCCAGAAGGGCAGATTGATGCTGTGCATCACCAGCAGCGTGCCGATAGGCGGCCCGACGGTCCAGCCGATGTTGAGGATGGTGTAGTTCAGCGAGAAGATGCGCGCTTTTTTCTCCGCCGTCAGCCGGTCGGCGAACCAGGCTTTCAGTACGGTGGAAAAGACCGAATAGGCGCAGTTGATCAGCGCAAAGAAGATCACCACCAGGGTCGCGTTATGGACCAGCGGTATCGCGCTGAAACCGAGGATAAATACCAGCACTGACCACACCATATAGCGCTTTTTGTCGAACTTGTCCGCGAGGATGCCAAAGCCCATGCTGAACAGCACGCCGACCACCAGGGCCAGCGACAGGGCGTAGCCGATCACATCCACCTCCAGCTGATAGCGTCGGGTGAGGTAGATGGTCATAAACGGTAGTGTGGCCCCGCGGCCGATAGTCAACAGTAACGACGATGCCAGCAGCGCGATGGTGGAGCGCCGGAGTGTGGTGATCATGATTTCCTTGCCTGTCATGTTGTTATAATTTTATGTCTTCGATCACAAATAACACGGTCATCACGCCTTGTACAGGTCGCCCCGGTCGCGATCGGCACTTCTGAACCTGCCAAAAATAATGATCTATCCTGGCGGCCGCTTTTTCGCTACTTTGATTTTGTTCACAAAATTCTAATAACGACAGAGGCAGGGGTATGACGAGGAAAGATGGACTGCTGACGCTGCTGGTAGTGGTGGTGTGGGGGCTTAACTTCGTGGTGATTAAGCTGGGATTGCACAATATGCCGCCGCTGATGCTGGCGGGCCTGCGCTTTATGCTGGTGGCCTTTCCGGCGCTGCTGTTTGTCGCCCGGCCAGCTATTCCGCTGCGCCTGCTGTTGGGCTATGGCCTGACCATCAGCTTTGGCCAGTTTGCCTTTCTGTTCTGCGCTATCGGCCTGGGCATGCCGGCGGGGCTGGCGTCGCTGGTTCTGCAGGCGCAAGCCTTCTTTACCATCATTCTCGGCGCCTTCGTCTTTGGCGAACGCTTGCAGGGCAAGCAGCTGGCGGGGATCGCCCTGGCGATCTTCGGCGTGTTGGTGCTGGTGGAGGGGAGCCTCGGTGGGGAACATGTCCCGCTGGTGGGCTTTATGCTGACCCTGGCAGCGGCGCTCAGCTGGGCCTGCGGCAATATTTTTAACAAAAAAATCATGTCCCAGGCGACCCGGCCGCCGATCATGTCGCTGGTGGTGTGGAGCGCATTGATCCCGGTGCTGCCGTTTATGCTCGCCTCGTGGCTGATCGATGGCCCGCAGCTGATGCTGGCGAGTCTGCGCCAGATCGATGTGCTGACGGTTCTCTCGCTGCTTTACCTGGCGTTTATCGCCACTATCGTCGGATACGGTATCTGGGGCTCGCTGCTGGGGCGGTATGAAACCTGGCGGGTGGCGCCGCTGTCGCTGCTGGTGCCGGTGGTGGGGATGGCCAGCGCCGCGCTGCTGCTGGGAGAGACGCTGAGCGGACTGCAGCTCGCCGGGGCGGCGCTGATCATGGCCGGGCTCTATATCAACGTTTTCGGTCTGCGTCTGGTGCGGCCGGGCATGGCGCGCGGGTAAAAAAAAGCCCCGGAGACGGGGCTATACACAAGTATGCGTGTAATGGCATCACAGGTCGTGCTGCTGGTAGTACGGCACGCCAAGTTCGTCAGATTTATCATTGCCGGCCGCCATATGATTGAAATCAAACGGCGAGTCGTTATGTTCCGAAGGGATAATCATTGTGTCACGCTGGTTTTGCCGCACCGGCGTGGTGGTTTGCTCCGCATAGCTGAAGCTGGATGCCAGCGACAGAACGACGATGGCTGCGGCAGCGAATAGTTTCATGATTTCCTCAATACGTCTTTAATAATGCAGGCGATTAACAACAGTTATTTAGCGGATGCAGATAGCGGGATTCGCCAGGTACATTCGTTATGCGATATTTGTGGGGCGGAACATCGAAATAGTTTTTAAACGTTCGCGTCAGGGTCTGCTGCGATTCGAAACCGTAGCGTTCCGCCAGGTACAGGATTGGCTCATTGCTCTGCTTGAGCTTTTGCGCAATCTCCGTCAGCTTACGGCTGCGGATGTACTGGCCGAGGGAATGGCCGGTCTCTTTCTTAAACATACGTTGCAGGTGCCACTTGGAGTAACCTGAGCGCTCAGACACTTTTTCCAGCGACAGGGGCGATTCCAGGTTATCCTCGATCCACGACAAAATACTATGGATAGTGATGGCGTCATTATTACGTCTGGACATCATCTTACCTCTTCTTATTTTTACGGCAGGACCTTCTTGAGGAGTTGCTCAAGCATGGCGACTTCGTCCGCCGACAGATTTTTTGTTAACTCCTGGTGTAACTTCTGACCCACAACCTGATGACACTGCTCGCAAAGGGCTGCGCCGTCTGGCGTCAACTGCACCAGCACGCCACGCTTGTCAGCGGGGTTGGGTAACCGTTCAATCCAGCCTTTACACGCCAGGCGGTCGAGCATACGCGTCATCGCGCCCGGGTCGACGGAAAGCACGGTTTTCAGCTCAACGGGGGTAATACATACCTCGCAACGAATGGAACAGAGCACCCGGAACTGGGTCGCGGTAATATCCATGGGTGAGAGGTAGTCGTTGAGCAGGCGATCTTTTTTCTGGTTAACCATCTGGATCAAGCGGCCCAGCGGGATCATCTCGTTGAACAGGTCGCTGGTACTTTTCATGATGGTTGCCCAGGCAATGATTTAGTTGCGAGTGATACTATTGCCCAGGCAATCATAAGTCAACATTATGAATTGGCCGATGCCACGATTTGCTAAAACAAGAAAATTCGACACGGGTCACTGTTTGTGAATTTTCTAACGCTTGTTAATTTTTGGCGAAGGTGATTTATCAGCAGGCTGGCGTTGGAATTGTTGAAGCCGGTATACTCACGGCGTGAAACCATCCTTAAAAAATCAATATTTACGGGGCTTTTTTTAACTATGTTTGATTTGTTTAAAGCGATAGGGCTCGGCCTGGCGGTGCTGTTACCGCTGGCGAATCCGCTGACTACCGTGGCGCTGTTCCTTGGCCTGGCGGGCAATATGAACAACGCCGAGCGGAACAAACAGGCGTTGATGGCTTCGGTGTATGTCTTCGCCATCCTGATGGTGTCGTGGTATGCCGGCCAGGTGGTGATGAATACATTCGGCATATCAATACCTGGGCTGCGTATCGCCGGGGGGTTGATTGTGGCCTTTATCGGTTTCCGCATGCTGTTCCCCCAGCAAAAAGCCCACGATTCGATGGAAGCGAAGATCAAATCGGAAGAGCTACAGGATGAGCCAACCGCCAATATCGCCTTTGTGCCGCTGGCGATGCCAAGCACCGCCGGTCCGGGCACCATCGCGATGATCATCAGTTCCGCCTCAACCGTGAAGCACGGCGTGGACTTCCCGGAGTGGGTGGTGCTGGCGGCGCCGCCGATTATCTTTGCCCTGTTGGCGATCATTCTCTGGGGTTGCCTGCGCAGTTCGGGGGCGATTATGCGTCTGGTAGGCAAAGGCGGCATTGAGGCCATTTCGCGGCTGATGGGCTTCCTGCTGGTCTGCATGGGCGTGCAGTTCATTATTAACGGCGTGCTGGAGATCATTTCGACCTGGCATCCCTGACCGCGGTGATGCGCAGAGAGACAAAAGCCCGCCGGAACGATACCGACGGGCTTTTTTTTGCGGCTCAATCAAGAGTGGTGCGGCTGGTGCTCTTCCAGCGATACCGGCCAGCGACGGAAGATCAGCAGGGCCCAGATCAGGCCTGCCAGCGCCGGGATGGCGCCGATGTAGCCGATGGAGGCCATAGAGAGGTGCAGACTCACCTGGCTGCCCACCAGCGCGCCGGCGCCAATGCCGATGTTAAAGATGCCCGAGAACAGCGACATGGCGACGTCGGTGGCGTCCGGGGCGGAGGCCAGCACTTTCACCTGCATGCCGAGACCGATAATCATGATCGCCACCCCCCAGAAGATGCTGAGCAGCATCAGGTGGTGCGGGTTATGCGAGGCCGGCAAAAGCAGCAGCAGACAGGCCAGCAGCAGGCCGATGGCGAGGCTTATCAGCCCCGAAGCGTGCTGGTTACCGAGCTTGCCGAACAGAATGCTGCCGATAATCCCGGCCCCGCCGAGGATCAGCAGCAGTACGGTGGCAAAATTGCCGCTCAGACCCGCCACCGTCTGGACGAAGGGTTCGATATAGCTGTAGGCGGTATAATGGGCGGTCACCACCACCACGGTCAGAATGTACACGCTGACCAACGCCGGGCGACGGAACAGCACCGGCAGGCTTTTCAGCGAGCCTGAGTGTTCGCTCGGCAGCGTCGGCAGCAGTTTCACCAGGCAGGCCAGAGTGGCTAAGGCGCCGAGGCCGATCGCCAGGAAGGTCATCCGCCAGCCAAAATACTGGCCGATGATGCGGCCGATCGGAATGCCAAACACCATCGCCAGTGCGGTACCGGTGGCGATCAGGCTCAGCGCCTGCGCCCGTTTGCCCGGAGGCGCCATGCGGATGGCCAGCGCCGACGTTATCGACCAGAACACCGCATGGGCGAAGGCGATGCCGATGCGGCTGATGACCAGCACGTCAAAATTCCATGCAAAGAACGACAGCACATGGCTGGCGATAAACAGAATAAACAGGCCGATGAGCAACCGCCGACGCTCCACTTTGCTGGTCAGCAGCATAAACGGCAGCGACATTAACGCCACCACCCATGCGTAGATGGTCAGCATCATGCCCACCTGGGCGGTTTCCATGCCGAAGCTGTCGGCAATATCCGACAGCAGACCGACCGGGGCAAATTCTGTGGTGTTAAAAATAAACGCGGCGATGGCCAACGTCACGACACGTAGCCACGCTACCTTGCGTGAGACCGTATTCGTAGTCATAAGCTCTGGACTGGTGATTCAGGGGAAGATGTGACGCTGATCTTAAAACGTTTGCTGGCGAAAAGACAATCATTTTGTGATCTGCATCTCATTTCACTGCAAGCGCCCAGGTGCGGTTAAGCAATTAATTTTGCTATGGATAGTGTCAGGGGGGCGCTTTTATGTCATGTTGAAGGAAAGTAAAAAAAATAAGGACAGTGTATGCAGGAAATACAATTTTATCTGGTCGATGCCTTCAGCGATAAAAACTTCGGCGGCAATGCCGCGGCCGTTTGCCCCCTCAGCGAGTGGTTAGCCGACGATGTGCTGCTGAAAATGGCCCAACAGCATAACCAGTCCGAAACGGCGTTCTTCGTCCGCACCGACGAAGGCTATGAGTTGCGCTGGTTTACCACCCTTGGCGAGATCAACCTCTGCGGCCACGCCACCCTGGCGACGGCGCACGTTATTTTTGAATATCTCGACCATCCCTCGGCGACGATTACCTTTAGCACCCGTTTTGTCGGCGACCTGCGGGTGACCCGCAGCGGCGACTGGCTGACGCTCGACTTCCCGGCGTGGACGACCACCCCGGTGGCCAATCCGCCGGCGGACCTGCTGGCCGGGCTGGGCCTCGAGGCGGCCGTCGAGGTACGGGAAGGGCGCGATTATCTGGTGCTGCTGGCGGATCGCCGGCAGGTTGAAGCGGTGCAACCGGACATGGCGCGCCTGCAGACGCTCGGCAAAATGATCTGCGTTAGCGCGCCGGATGAGGAATATGACTTTGTCAGCCGCTTCTTCTGCCCGGGAGAAGGGGTGCCGGAGGATCCGGTGACCGGCTCCGCCCACAGCATGCTGATCCCCTGGTGGGGCGACAAGCTGGGGAAAACCACCATGATGGCGCGCCAGGTCTCCGCCCGCGGCGGGGATCTGCGCTGCCAGTGGCAGGGCGACCGGGTGCTGATCGGCGGCCAGGCCACCACCTATCTGCGCGGGACTGTCTATTTACGTTAATCCTCACCGCCGCGTCGTTCCGTTGTCCGGGGACGGCGCGGCGTGCGTCATCAGGCAAGGGAGGCGCCACCGCACATCACCAGCTCCTGTCCGGTCATCGCCGATGCGCCCTCACTCAATAACCAGCTTATCAGCGAGACCACCTCCTGCGGGGTAATGAGCCGCCCCAGCGGCGGCAGCCGCGGCGGAGAGCTTTCCCTGCCAGGCTGATGGAGCATCGGCGTATCGGTTGCCCCGGGCGCCACCACGTTGACCGTCACCCCTGCGGGCGCCAGCTCTGCCGCCCAGCTTCTGGCAAGGGCGACCAGCGCGGCTTTGGTGGCCGTATACTGGGAACGACCCGCTGCGCCTCGTGATGTACGGCTTCCCAGCAGAACAATCCTCCCGCCCGGCTCCATGGCCGGGGCGAAGTGATTGACCAGCGTTTGGGCCGCGTCGACATGTAAACGCCACAGCGACTCGCCGCGCAGTGGATCAAGATTGCCCAGGGGCGCGGCGGTCATCGAACCCGCGGCGTGGATGATGGCCTGAGGTGGCTCAATCTGTTCCAGCGCCGCCAGCAGCGCGCTGCGTTGGCTGACATCGACCTCCAGATGGCGAAAGTTCGGCTGTGAGAAGGGCGGCAGCGAACGGCTCATGCCGACCACCTGCCAGCCGTCCTCCAGCAATTGCCTCACCACCGCGGCGCCGATCCCGGAGCTGGCCCCGGTGACTATGGCCCGCTTCATTGCGCCTCCAGCATCGCTGCCGGTATCTTGAATACCGCCTTTCTGACCGGCGCTGGCGTCGAAACCGCACACAGCGCCTGGTGCGGTTCGCCGGGGTAAAAGACCGCGAAGTCGCCGGGACGCAGCAGAATAGAGACACTCTCCGGGGCCGGCTGACAGAGATAGAGGTCGGGCTTAAGCTCATTATCCTGCGGGCGCATCACGGCAGCCATGCCCGCCTGGATCCGCTCCTCGCCGGCCAGGATGACCTGAATATCCGCCCACTGGCGATGATATTCCGTATGCCGCTCGGCCGCAGGCTGGGTTTGCGCCACGCCGAGGGTGCAGAACCACGGCGCGCCGTCGGGCTGGAAGCGGCCATCCTCTCTGGCGCTCAGGGCGGCCAGCGAACAGGCCTCGCTGCTCAAAAGCTGCTTTAACGCCGGCGGCAGACCAGCCTGGTGCAGCGCCTGCAGGGTACCGATAATCATGCGCTTTCTCCTTTCACCCACTGTGGCGAAACGCGAACATACTTGATCGCCTGACGGTACCAGGTGTAGGCGATATGCAAATTACCGTCTGTTCCCTGTTTGATGCTGGGGTAGGAGAACTCCCGGTTCAGCTTCTGCTCCGAATTATTGGTCATGCAGTAGCCGTCGCCCTCGTCAAGATTACGCAGCCACGGCCAGCTTTTGCCGCCGTCAGGCGAGATCGCCACCGTCATCGGCGCGCGGGGCGCGCCCCAGAAGGCGCTTTTTCCGGTTGTTTCCGGCTCCTTACGGCCATCGTCATCCGCAATTTCATCGTACAGTGAGGCTCGGCGTTCGGTGGCCCCGGCGGCGCTCATATTATTAAACACCAGCGCCAGTTCGCCATTGTCGAGAGTCGTCGCCTGAATGGACGAGTTGTTGTTCGGCAGCGTCGTTGGCACCGGCGCAGACCAGCTTTCACCCTGGTCGCTGGAGCGGCTGAACCAGATGTGATCCGCCCAGCGACTGCGAAAGAAGGCCGCCAGTCCGCCGTCGGGATGCGCGGTGATGCTCATATGGACGCAGCCAAGACTCTCCGGGACCGCCACGTCGCGCCAGCTTCTGCCGCCGTCGGAGGAGATCTTCACCGCGCTGACGTCATTGTTACCCACCCATTTCTCGCCGGGTGCAGTGCGGCAGTAAAACACCGGCAGCAGCCAGCTGCCGTCAGGCATGACGCTAATCGGCTGGCGAATAAAGGTACCGGGCTGATCCAACAGGGTATCGATGGGTCCCCAGCTTTGCCCGCCGTCGTGTGACTGGCGGTAGCGCACAATGGCGGTATCCTGGTTGCCGGCGAATTGCGCCGTCCATAACAGCCACACTACCTGGTCCGGCGCCTGAAACAGCACCGGATTTTGTTCCGAGCGGTCAGGATCGTCGGAGAGCTTAACCGCTTCGCTCCAGCGATCGCTGCCGGGGGCTAACCGCGAACCCCAGATCGAAATGTCGGCTTTCCCCTCCTGGGAGCCGCCGAACCAGACGCACATCAGGCTGCCATCTTCCAGCTGAAGCAGGTTGGCGGCATGATTTTGCGGGCAGGCGCTGGGGAGCATCGCCCATGCGATATGTTCATCTTGCTGGTGCTGGCGAATGACGCCGTCGAAAGAAGGAATTGCGGACATGTTTTAGACTCCACGTTGCTCAACAGGGGCAGGGGATGATTGTGATTTATTCGGGATCAGGCGATCGATGACCATGATGATCGCCGGGGTCGCCAGGGCGACATACATGTTATTGATGCCGAACGGATCGCCAAGTAAATACCAGACGGAGGTCACCACGCAGGCGCCGATCAGACCGGCATTGGCGCCGCGGGTGCTCCTGAAGAAGGGTGCATAGAAGGCGATGACCGCTACTACGGTAATGGACAGGCGGATGGCGCGGGTGAAGAAGGAGAGTTTCAGCACTTCCGGCACCAGCAGCACAAAGATCAGCGGCAGGAAGCCGATAATTAACGATGCCCAGCGCGTGGCTCTGAACTCCTGGTCCGGAGTTGGGTTACGCCATGGTACGTAGAAATCTTTCACCACCAGCGAGGCAATGGCCAGAGCAACGGTACTTACGCTGACGAATATCGAGGCCACAAGTGACGTTGTCACGAGTCCCGCCAGCCAGGGATTCATGTCCTGCAGAAATACCGGCAGGGCGTACAGGCTGTTGATTTCCGGATGCAGATACTTCGCCGCCACGCCGATGATGGCGATGGCAAGGGCGATGGGCAGGCAGAAAAAGAAGGCGATCCACGTGGAGCGCTTTGCTGACCGGACGTCTTTGGTGGAGCTGATCGCCTGGATAACAAACTGGGTGCAGAAGATGGAGCCGATAGTGCCGATAAGCCAGGCGAAGATAGTGCCAGCGCCAATGTTGCCATCCCACGTCCAGTAGTAATCCGGCATCTTCTCAATCATCGGCGTGAAGCCGCCGGTTTTGGATAGAGCAAAACCCAGAATGATCAGCAGACCAGCGTATTTTAACGCGCTGTGTAACATGGTGACCCAGGCGACGCCTTTCATGCCGCCGAAGGCGAAATAGAAGGTACTGACGATGGCGGTAATAAAGGCGGCCACGGGTAAGTTGACTTTTAAGACGGTGGAAATAGCCGCGGCGCCGCTGACGTAGTTGCCCACGTTAACCAGCAACAGCGCATAAATCATGATCAGGGAGATAATATTTTTGGTACTGGTGCCATATTTCTCAGCGATAGCCCCGGATATGGTGATTTTCCCGGTGTTATAGATGCGCTTTACCAGAATCAAACCGAACAGCGGGAAGCCGATGGCCGCCCCCAGCACGGACCATGAGGCGGCAATTCCGCTCTCAAAGGCGGCCTGAGCGGTACCGATGGTTGATTTGGCACCAATATATTCCGACATCAGTAATATACCGACAATAAAGGCCGGCATGGCGCGCGAGCCTTCCATAAAATCCCCGGAATTCTTACTACGAATACGGAATGTCAGCCAGGTGGTAAACAGAATATAGGCAATGACAATGCCGACAATAATAAAGGTATCTTCAGCGGTAAAATGATTCATCTTAGCCTCTCTCTGGGCGTACGAATCCTGGGTACGGCGGTACCCGGTCTGTTTTATTTACGAAACGCAGCGGGTATTACGCTAAATAACGGGCAATGATGCCGCGTATTTCCTGCAGCTGCTGGTCACTAAACTGCACCGCGTAGCGGCTGTCGCCCACCTCATGGCCCATCAGCTGCAGCGCTTTTTTCACCGCCGCGGGTGAGAACGCTACGTTGTACAGGTCGGTGCGCAGGCCCGTTACCCGCTCCTGCGCCTGGCGCGATCTGGCGATATCTCCAGCATGGAACAGCGACCAGATAGCGTTGATCTCGGCAGGCGCGACGTTGGCAAGCCCCGAGATGCAGGCTGAGCAGCCGTCGACAAACCCCTGATGGATAAGCGAGTCCGGGCCGTTGAGAACGTCGAAACCGTCAATGTCGCGTACCGCGTCAAGAAAGCCTTTCAGACTGTCGTAGCTGCCGGCGCTATCCTTGATGCCAATGATATTGTCGTGCTGCGCCAGCTTACGCGCTGTCTCCGGCGCAAGGGTGTTACCGGTGCGGGCGGGAATGTTGTAAAGAAAGAGCGGGACGCTCAGCGCGTCGGCGATCGCCGTATAGTGGTTTATCAACTCTTCCTGCTTCAGGGGCACGAACCACGGGGTGATGGCCGATACCGCGTCAACCCCGAGGCGGGCGATCTGCTGGCCCAGCCGGCGGGTCTCCCGGGTGGAAACCTCCCCGATGTGGGCTACCACCGGCGCGCGACCGGCGGCCGCCTCCACGCAGGTTCTGGCGACGGCGATCTTCTCTTCCTCATTGAGGACAAAAAACTCGCCGTTGGTGCCGCCGCAGAATATGCCGTTGCCCGCGGCGATCTGGCGCTGCACCTGCTGCTGCAGCGCTGGCAGGTTAAGGGCTCCCTCGGTGGTAAAGGGGGTAACGATGGCGGTGAGTACGCCGCTAATGGCTCTCCTCATTTGATTTTCTCCTGTTAGGCATGTTCCGGAAACAGCGTCTGGTAGATAGCCGCGATCTCTTCACGGCTGACGCTGCAGGGGGCGTTATTCATCAGGCGTTTAACGTTCTGCGCCGCTGCGCTGAGGGCGGGGATGCTGTCTGCGGGAACGCCGAGCACGGCGAGGTTATCGGGCAGCGGTAAGCGTTTGACCAGCGCCGCCAGCCATGCCACCAGCGCATGGGATTTCTCTTCCTCGCTGAGGGTGAGGTCCGCGTCGGGGATCAGATCCCAGACCTGAGCGAACTTCGCCACCGCGTGGGGGCGGACCACCCGCATGCAGGGCGCCAGCAGAATGGCGTTGGCCACCCCGTGCGGCAGGTGCCAGGTGCCGCCGAGCGGATAGGAGAGCGCATGCACCAGATGGGTGCCGGCATGGTTGATCGCTGCGCCGCCGTACCACGAGGCCCAGAGCATCTCCAGCTTCGCCGTCAGATCCTGCGGCTGATCCACCGAGCGTTCGATATGACGCACCAGCTTGTGTAAACCGATTAACGCCGCGTTATCGCTTACCGGGTTGGCCACGGTGGAGGTGAAACACTCCAGCAGATGGCACAGAGCATCGATCCCGGTCGAGGCTGCGATGCTGGCCGGCATGCTGGTGGTCAGCTCCGGCAGCAGGGCGACGTAGTCCGGGAGCAGCACCGGGGAGATGATCCCCACTTTGGTCTGCTGCTCGGGGATCGCCAGAATAGCGTTCGGCGTTGCTTCGGAGCCGGTCCCGGCGGTGGCAGGGATCAGCAGGGAGCATAGCCGTCGTTGCGGCTGTTCACCCGCCAGCAGGGCCGTCAGAGTGGGGGCTTGCGGATGCAGCAGCACCGACAGCAGTTTCGCCACGTCCAGCACGCTCCCACCGCCAATGCCGACGACCATCTGCGGTTGAGAAGCGCCCAACTGGCTGACGATCTCCGCCACATCCTGATGACTGGGCTCGGCAGGCACACTGTTAATGACCTCAACCTGGCGCCCGTCTGCCGCCAGCAGGCGATGGATCGCCCGGGTCGCCTCCAGCGCTCCGACGTTCTGGTCGGTCACCAGCAGGATACGGGTTTTATCTGCCAGCAGCGGGAGCAGGGCCGATGAGGCGCCAGCCCCGCTGATGATCGTGCTGTGTATCGTCGCCACGCGTTTCTCCTTGGTAGTGGTTGATTGAATTCAATCATTCACGAGTCGTTCCACTCGTGTGGTGGGGAAAAGTTATAATTTATACGGCGGTTTAATAACTTGACCTTGCTCACATTTAATCAAATATGATTGAATATAATCAATTCCAGGTTTGCAACGTTTACAACGACCACAAGGCAGGACAATGAAAGACGGCAATAACAGCGTGCTGGTGCTGGCAGATGACTTTACCGGAGCCAATGACGCCGGGGTCAGCCTGGCGGAGGCGGGTATGTCGGTAGAAGTGGCATTCTCCGCCGGGCAGGCGTCATCCGCCCGGGCGTTAATACTCAACAGCGACAGCCGGGCGATGACCGCCGGCGCGGCCGCCGACAAGGTCACCGCTCTGCTGCGCGGCGCGGCGCGATTCGCCCCGCGCTGGCAGATAAAGAAGATCGACTCCACGCTGCGCGGCAACCCCGGCGCCGAACTGGAAGCGATGATGACGGCGCAGGGCTGCCGGGTGGCGGTTGTGGCGCCGGCTTACCCGGCGGCCGGGCGGCATACCCGGGACGGACGCTGCTATGTACACGGGATACCCCTCGATCACACCGAATTTGCCAGCGATCCGAAGACGCCGGTTAGCCGGGCGGATATTGCCGGCATTCTCGCCATGCAGAGCCGGCTGCCGAGCCGGTCGCTGAGCGCCGCCCAGCTTCCGGGAGCGTTAGCGACGGCAGGCGATGCGAGGCAGGTACTGATTATCGACGCCTGGGAAGAGCGTCATCTGGATCAGGTCATTGACGCCGTCGCTCCTCATGCGCAGGAGACCCTGCTGGTCGGCTCGGCAGGCCTTTGCGAGGCGCTGGCGCGCCGCCTGCGCCGCAGCGAGCAGGGGCCGCTGCTGGCGGTGGTCGGCTCGATGAGCGAGATGGCGCAGCGCCAGGTCGCGGCGCTGCAGGCTCATTCCCGAGTGAGAAAGATCGAAATTGATGTCGAACAGGCCTTTAGCGGATCGCCGAAGGAGGAAGCCTCGCGGATCGCCGAGGTGCTGCGTGAGGGTCATCACTGCGTGGTGACCACCCGCCCGAATAACGCCGTCCGGCACGGGATTGAAGCCCAGTGCCGCGAACGCGGTCTCAGCCGTGCGGCCTACGGGGAGCACATTTGCGCCTGGCTTGCCGACGTTACGGCACAGGCGGTGGCCCTGTGCCCCCCTGGCGCGCTGTATCTCTCCGGTGGCGATGTGGCCATCGCCGTGGCTCAGGCGCTCGGCGCCAGCGGTTTTCAGATCCGCGGCCGGGTCGCGGAGTGCGTCCCATACGGATACTTCCTCGGCGGCCGCTGGTCGCGGCCGGTGATGACTAAAGCCGGAGGATTCGGCACCGACACCACGCTATTACATGTTGTGAATTTTATTGAGGAGAAACTGAGTGTCTAACATCATTGCAGTCACAATGGGCGACCCGGCAGGGATTGGTCCGGAGATTATTATCAAATCCCTCGCCGAAGGGGCGCTGAGCGGCGCGCCGGTGGTGGTGGTGGGCTGCGCGCAGACGCTGCGGCGTATCCTGGCGTTGAACATCACCCCGCGGGCGGAGCTACGCATCATTGACCATCCCGCCGAGGCAAGCTTTGCCCCGGCGACGATTAACGTCATCGATGAGCCGCTCAGCGACCCGCAGGGGCTGCGTCCTGGCGAAGTGCAGGCCCAGGCCGGGGATCTGGCGTTTCGCTGCATTAAGCGGGCGACCCGCCTCGCGCTGGAGGGCGCCGTCGCGGCCATCGCCACCGCGCCGTTGAATAAAGAGGCGCTGCATCTGGCGGGGCATGCTTTTCCCGGCCATACGGAACTGTTGGCCCACCTGACGCAAACCACCGATTACGCCATGGTGCTGTATACCGAAAAGCTTAAGGTTATCCATATCACCACCCATATCGCCCTGCGCCAGTTCCTTGACACCCTCAACCAGCCGCGGATCGAGACAGTGATTGGCGTGGCGGATCGCTTTCTGCGCCGGGTCGGCTATCAGCGTCCGCGCATTGCGGTCGCCGGCGTGAACCCGCACGCCGGGGAGAACGGCCTGTTTGGCGATGAAGAGATCCGCATCGTCGCCCCCGCGGTTGCCGCCATGCGGGAGCAGGGAGTGGAGGTAACCGGCCCCTGTCCGCCGGACACGGTGTTTATGCAGTGTCATGAGGGGATGTACGACATGGTTGTGGCGATGTATCACGACCAGGGGCATATTCCGCTGAAGCTGCTGGGATTCTATGATGGGGTCAATATCACCGCCGGGCTGCCGTTTATCCGCACCTCTGCGGATCATGGCACCGCGTTTGATATTGCCTGGACAGGTAAAGCGAAGTCTGAGAGCATGGCAACCTCCATTGAGCTCGCCATGCACATCGCGCAGGAATAACATGAAGGGATATAACCGGTTAGAGCAGATTATGGACTTCCTGAAAAGCCATAATCTGGTGACAGTCGACCAGCTGGTGGCGGCGACCAACGCCTCGCCAGCCACCATTCGTCGCGACCTGATCAAACTCGATCAGGAAGGGGTGATCAGCCGCACGCATGGCGGGGTGACGTTGAACCGGTTTATTCCTGCCCAGCCGACGACGCTGGAGAAAGCCCAGCGCAGCCCGCTGGAAAAGCAGGCAATCGCCAGCGCGGCGGCAGCGCTGGTGAAAGCCGGCGACGCCATTGTGCTCGATGCCGGCACCACCATGATTGAGCTGGCGCGGCAGATCACCCATCTGCCGCTGCGGGTGATCACCAGCGATTTACATATCGCCCTGTTTTTGTCGGAATTTAAGCAGATTGAAGTGACGATTATCGGCGGGCGCATCGATGACAGCAGCCAGTCGTGCATCGGCGATCACGGCCGCCGCCTGCTGCAGACCATCTGGCCCGATCTCGCCTTCGTCAGCTGCAACGGCTGGGACCTTGAGAAAGGGATCACCGCCCCGACGGAGGAGAAGGCCGCCCTGAAACGCGATCTGATGGCCAATGCCCGCCGGCGCATTCTGCTGGCGGACAGCTCCAAATACGGCGCCTGGTCACTCTTCAACATTGCCCCGCTGGAGTCGTTGACCGATATCGTCACCGACGGCCACCTGCCGGTAGCGACCCGCGAGGCGCTGGTGACCCTTTCCCCTCAGCTGATCATTGCCGACTGATCCAGACGCCGCCGTCTGCCGTCAGGGCAGACGCGCGATATTGGCTTTGATCACCGCAACCGACTGGCTGAACTTCGCCTGTTCTTCGCCGGCCAGCCGCAGTTCGATAATCTGCTCCACGCCCCCCTGGGCCAGCACCGCCGGCACCCCAGCCGCCGCGCCGCTGACCCCGTACTCACCGTCAAGAATGCAGGAGACCGCCAGCGCGCGGTGGCTGCCGGTAAAAATATTGCGGCAGATCTCGGCGATGGTGCCTGCCACGCCATATTCCGTACAGCCTTTGCCGGCGTAGATCTCAAACCCCAGCTTGCGCACTTTGTCGGCCATCGCCTCCCGGTCGAGCGGCCGGCCGGTGCGTTGCTGGTAGAGGTCGGCGATCGGCGTGCCATATACCGAGGAGTGCGACCATACCGGAAACTGGGTATCGCCGTGCTCGCCGAGGATAAAAGCGTCGATGCTCTGGGCGCCAATGTTCAGCTCCTGCGCCAGCAGACGACGCAGGCGGGTGGTATCCAGCCAGACGCCGGTGCCCAGCACCTGGCTCCGCGGCAGGCCGGAGAGCTGCCATACCTGCCAGGTGATGATGTCACACGGGTTGGTGGCCACCAGGAAGATGCCGTTAAACCCGTTGGCCATCATGGTCGGCACAATGCTCTTGACGATTTTCGCGGTAGTGGTCAGTTCATCAAGACGGCTCTGGCCGGGGCGCAGCGCGCCGCCGGAGACGGTGATCACCGCGATGTCGACATCGGCGCAGTCGCTGGCCTCGCGGGTGGAGATGGTCATCATTCCCGGCAGATAGGCCGCGGCGTCGCTGAGGTCCTGAGCGTGGGCCTCGGCGCGCGGCTGGTTAAGGTCGACGAGGATCAGCTCCTCGCAAATGCTCTGGTTGAGCAGGGCGTAGGCCGCTGACGCGCCGACGTTACCGGCGCCAATAATCATCACTTTACGGGCTTTGGTGCGCATATTCAGGTCTCAAAAACGGACGGCAGGGGATAAAGTTACTGCGTTTCAGTTAGTTAGCGCAAGTGGCGGGCGGCAATATAAGTTAATGCTATGGCGGTAACCGTTCCGGGGCGCGCTACAGTGGCGTAAAAAAAGGAGCTCACCTATGTATACCATCACCGACATCGCCCCCACCGACGCCGAATTTACCGCCCTGATTGCCGCCCTCGACGCCTGGCAGGAGACACTCTACCCGGCGGAGAGCAACCATCTGCTGGACCTCGGTCAGCTGCCGCCGGAGACAGTGATCGCCCTGGCGATCCGCAGTCCGCAGGGCGAAGCCGTTGGCTGTGGGGCTATCGTCCTCAGCGAGGAAGGTTTTGGCGAGATGAAGCGGGTCTATATTGATCCACAGCATCGTGGGCAACAGCTGGGAGAAAAGCTGCTGGCGGCCCTGGAGGCGAAAGCGCGCCAGCGCGACTGCCATACTCTGCGCCTGGAGACCGGCATCCATCAGCATGCGGCCATCACCCTCTATACGCGCAACGGCTATCAGACCCGCTGCGCGTTTGCTCCCTACCAGCCCGATCCGCTCAGCGTCTTTATGGAGAAACCGCTGTTTGCCGATCTTCGTTCAGCAGCGCTATAAACGCTTCCAGCTGGCGGGTTTTGGCGCCCCGACGCCACACCAGCCAGGTGGTGAGCCAGCGCCACTCTTCCGCCAGCGGCCAGGCGGAAACCTGCTGATGGCCCGGCATACTCTCCAGCATACTGCGCGGGATCAGCGCCAGCCCGGCGCCGGCGATCACGCAGGCCAGCATCCCGTGATAAGACTCCATCTCATGGATCCGGCCCGGAGTGGCTCTGTCGGCATGGAACCAGCTCTCAAAATGCCGGCGGTAGGAACAGTTGGCGCGAAAAGCGTAGACATTAGCCCCGTTCACTTCGCTGGCGCGGGCGATGGGCGCGTGGCCGTAGGGGGCGACGATCATCATCTCTTCAGGGAACACCGGCAGCCCCTCCAGGCCCGGGTGCACCAGCGGTCCGTCAACGAACGCGGCGCTCAGGGCTCCCTCCAGCACGCCGTCGATCATCGTCCCGGAGGGGCCGGTGGAGAGGGCGAGATGAATTTTCGGGTAGCGCTGATTAAAGTGGGCCAGGGTGGTGGGGATCCGCACCGCCGCGGTGCTCTCCAGCGAACCGAGAGAGAAGAGTCCCTGGGGTTCGTCGCCCGCCACTACCATTCGCGCCTCGTCCACCAGGGCGAGGATCTGCTGGCTGTAGCGTAAGAAGCTGTGGCCCGCGGGCGAGAGGCGCAGCCGCTGGTTCTCGCGGATAAACAGCTCAACGCCAAGATCCGCCTCCAGCTGGCGGATGCGGGTGGTGAGGTTGGACGGCACGCGATGCACTTTCTGCGCTGCCTGGGTGATGCTGCCGGTGCTGGCGACGGCGTTAAACATCTCTAGCTGAGTCAGGTCCATACTATTCTTCTTTTGTGAATGCGTTGCTTAATATTATTCATTTTCAATGAATGGAAAGGTAAGCCAGAATACGTTCACTTCGCAAGCAACGAGAGAGAGAATAACGATGAATTTATCTGCAACGCACGCCGTCTCCGTCAACCCGACTACCGGCGAGGTGGTCTCCTCGCTGCCGTGGGCCAGCGAACGCGAGGTCGACGCGGCTATCGCTCTCGCCGCGGCGGGCTATCGCCAGTGGCGTCAGACGCCGCTCGCCGCACGCGCCGACGCGCTGCGCCGCATCGGGGCCGAGCTGCGCGCCCGCGGTGAAGAGGTGGCCCAGACGATCACTCTCGAGATGGGCAAACCGATTGCTCAGGCTCGCGGCGAGGTGGCGAAATCCGCCAATCTCTGCGACTGGTATGCCGAACATGGCCCGGCGATGCTGGCGACCGAAGCCACCCTGGTGGAAAATAACCAGGCGGTGATCGAATATCGTCCGCTGGGGGCCATTCTGGCGGTGATGCCGTGGAACTTCCCGGTCTGGCAGGTGCTGCGCGGCGCGGTGCCAATCCTGCTGGCCGGCAACAGCTACCTGCTGAAGCACGCCCCGAACGTGATGGGCAGCGCCCGCCTGCTGGGCGAGATTTTTGCCGCCGCCGGCCTGCCGGAGGGCGTGTTTGGCTGGGTCAACGCCACCAATGACGGCGTTTCGCAGATTATCAATGACGACCGCATCGCGGCGGTGACCGTCACCGGCAGCGTCCGCGCCGGGAAAGCGATTGGCGCTCAGGCGGGCGCAGCGTTGAAGAAATGCGTGCTCGAGCTGGGGGGATCCGATCCCTTTATCGTTTTGAACGATGCCGATCTGGATGAAGCGGTGAAGGCCGCCGTCACCGGCCGCTATCAGAACAGCGGCCAGGTGTGCGCCGCGTCGAAGCGCTTTATCCTCGAAGCCGGCATTGCCGAGGCCTTCACCCGCAAATTTGTCGACGCCGTCGCGGCGCTGAAGATGGGCGATCCGCGCGACGAGCAGAATTACGTCGGGCCGATGGCGCGATTCGATCTGCGCGATGAACTGCACCAGCAGGTAACGGCGACCCTCGATGAAGGCGCAACCCTGCTGCTGGGGGCGGAAAAAATCGAAGGGGCGGGCAATTACTATGCGCCAACGGTCCTGGGCAACGTCACCGCCGGCATGACCGGCTTCCGCCAGGAGCTGTTTGGTCCGGTCGCGACCCTGACCACCGCCCGTGACGCAGACCATGCGCTGGCCCTCGCCAACGACAGCGAATTTGGCCTGTCGGCAACGGTCTACACCACCGACGAGGCGCAGGCCCAGCGCTTTGCCCGCGAGCTGGAGTGCGGCGGTGTCTTCCTTAACGGCTACTGCGCCAGCGACGCCCGGGTGGCTTTCGGCGGCGTGAAGAAGAGCGGTTTTGGTCGTGAGCTGTCGCATTTTGGCCTGCATGAGTTCTGCAATGCGCAGACCGTCTGGAAAGACCGTCGCTAATCTGCGTTTGCCCCTGACGACCGTCGTTCTCGTCTGCTATACTCGCCCACCAAAATTCGACGGTGGGCAAGGAGCCGCGTGTGGCGACGGTGATCAATAACGCAATGCTGGAAGCCATTCTGGCAGAAATCAGGCCGCTGATTGGCCGCGGTAAAGTGGCGGATTATATTCCGGCGCTGGCCAGCGTCAGCGGCGATAAGCTTGGCATCGCTATCTGTACGGTGGACGGGCAACATTTTGCCGCCGGCGATGCCCATGAACGATTCTCCATCCAGTCGATCTCCAAGGTATTGAGTCTGGTGGTGGCCATGAACCACTATCAGGAAGAGGAGATCTGGCAGCGGGTGGGGAAAGATCCCTCCGGTCAGCCCTTTAACTCGCTTCTGCAGCTCGAGATCGAGCAGGGCAAACCGCGCAACCCGTTTATTAACGCCGGGGCGCTGGTTGTCTGCGACATGCTGCAGAGCCGGCTCAGCGCGCCGCGCCAGCGAATGCTGGAGATTGTCCGCCGCCTGAGCGGCGTGGCCGATATCGCCTACGATCCGCTGGTGGCCCGCTCTGAGTTTGAGCATTCGGCGCGCAACGCCGCTATCGCCTGGCTGATGAAATCCTTCGGCAACTTCCATAATGATGTCGCCACCGTGCTGCAGAACTATTTCCACTACTGTTCGCTGGAGATGAGCTGCGTCGAGCTGGCGCGAACCTTTCTGTTTCTCGCCGACCGCGGCATCGCCCCGCATCTCGAAACGCCGGTTATCGCGCCGATACAGTCCCGCCAGGTGAATGCCCTGATGATGACCAGCGGCATGTACCAGAACGCCGGCGAGTTTGCCTGGCGCGTCGGTCTGCCGGCGAAATCGGGCGTCGGCGGCGGAATTGTGGCAATTGTGCCGCAGGAGATGGCGATCGCGGTCTGGAGCCCGGAGCTTGACGAGGCGGGGAACTCCCTGGCCGGCGTGGCGCTGCTGGAGAAACTGACTCAGCGGATGGGGAGGTCGGTGTTCTGATGGTCGATCAGGATCGATTATTTGCTCGCCTGGCGCGTTCGACGTTTCGTTCACGCTTCCGGCTGGGAATGAAAGAGCGGCAATATTGCCTCGATAAAGGGCCGGAGGTCATCGACCAGCATGCCGCCGATTTTATCCGTCAGCGGCTGGCGTCCGCCGCGCCGGCCAATGATGGCAAGCAGACGCCGATGCGCGGTCACCCGGTGTTTATCGCCCAGCACGCGACCGCCACCTGCTGTCGCGGCTGCCTGGAAAAATGGCACGCCATTCCCCACGGCCGCGCGCTGAGCGAGCAGGAGCAGCGCTATATTGTGCAGGTGATCCACCGCTGGCTGGTGCTGCAGATGAACGGCCCGTCTGTGCGCTAATTTGCATTTGATCGGCGCCGGAGTATGCCTGATAAATATTCTCATGTTATGATAATCCGCTAACTAACTATTAACATAATAATTGCCTGAAACAATTAGACGGATAATTACTGAATGTCTTCACTGTCGATTCGGTCATTTACGCTGTTTCGTGAAGAACAACCCGTGCGCGATGCACTGGTCTTATTTACGTTAACGCTATTGCTGCATTTTCTGGGCGCGATGCTGCGTCTGGTGCAGGAGCTCTCTTTCTTCTGGCCGCTCAACGCAGTGATGGCCGGGATCTTTGCGCGCTACGTATGGCTTAATCGCAGCTATTTTTATGCCGTCTGCTTTGCGGCAATGCTGGTCTATGACGGATTAACCTCGCGCTGGGGAATGGGCTTTGCCTCATTGCTGATTAACTTCTCCAATATTGTCTTTATTGTGACCCTGGCGCAGCTGGTGCTGTGGGATAAACGACGCGCCGACTCGATGCCCGGCCCGATTAACGCGCTTAATTTATTCTGTTTCTGTCTGTTAGCCGCGCTGCTGTGCGCAGCGGTCGGCGCGTTGGGGTCGGTGGACGTCGAGCGCGCCACCTTTATTCCCCAGCTGGCGGACTGGTTTAGCGAGCAGTTCTCGACGGCGGTGCTTATTCTGCCGTTTATTCTGACCCTGACGCTGCCCTCCGCGTTAAGCGGTTTTCGCTTTCGCCAGCTGCTGCCCGCGCTGGCGCTGGTGCTGTCGATTGCCCTTGGCGTGGCGGTGGGCGGCGCCGGCAGCATTACCTTCCCGTTACCGGCCCTGATCTGGTGCGCCGTGCGCTATCCGCTGCCCCTGACCTGCCTGTTGACCTTCCTCACCGGCATCGGTGAGATACTGCTGGTGGCCAACTCGTTAATTCACTTTGCGCCGGATACGCGAATGCAGCCGTGGCAGCTGTTCTCCACTCGCCTGGGGATCGCGGCGATGCTGATAAGTCCGGTGATCGTCGCCTCCAGCGTCGAGGCGATCAACATGCTGGTGAAACAGCTGGCCCTGCGCGCTGATTTTGATTTCCAGACCCGGGTCTATTCCCGTTCCGGGCTGAGCGAGGCGCTGAAACGTCAGGCCTTGCCGGCCGATAAACTGCTGACGGTGATGGTGCTGGACATCGATGGCTTCAAAAGGGTGAACGATGCCCTGGGCCATGAGGGCGGAGATTGCGTACTGACTCAGTTTGCCCAGCAGGTCAGGCAACTGGTGGGCGAGCAGGGTATGGTCGCCCGTATCGGCGGCGAGGAGTTTGCGGTCGCCGCCGTGGTCGACAGCACCCAGCAGGGTTATCTGCTGGCGGAGAAGATCCGCCACGGCGTAGAGTCGCAAGCTTTCGGTTGGGGACATAACCCGATCCACCTGACCATCAGTATGGGACTGGAGACACGCGAGGTGGGCCAGGCCCGTATTACCGAGCTGTTTAACCAGCTGCTGCTGGCGGCGGACGATGAAATGGTCAAAGCCAAACAGACAGGCCGTAATCGCATCTGTATGCCGACGCTGACGGAAAGCGCACCATAAGAAAATCCTATATGTGTTATGCTTGTGTTAATGCTTGGTTAAAATATAGTGATGTGGTCAAAAACAAGGAGCTATCATGATCACATCATTTTCACTGCGCACGCTATCGCGTGACGATATTCTTCATCACCTTCCGGCATTAAGCGATATCCTGGCGAGCTGCGTGAACGGCGGCGCCTCGGTGAGCTTTATGCTGCCTTTCAGTCAGCAGACGGCGACGACCTTCTGGCAACATGTCGCCAACAGCGTGGCGGCCGGGGAGCGCATCGTGCTGGCCGCCCTTGACGCTGAGGAACGTCCCGTCGGCACCGTGCAACTTATCACCAGCCAACCGGAAAACCAGCCCCATCGTGCGGACGTGGCCAAACTTTTGGTTCACCAAAATGCCCGCCGCCTGGGGATTGCCAACGCGCTGATGGCGGAGCTGGAGCAAACCGCCCGGCGGGTAGGTAAGACGGTGCTGGTGCTGGACACGGCGACCGGCAGCGGGGCGGAACAGTTCTATGTCCGCTGTGGCTGGGAAAAAGTGGGCGAAATTCCGCGCTATGCGCTGATGCCTGATGGTGCGATGACCGCCACTTCACTGTTCTATAAGTTTCTTGCCTGACGGCGGTTATTACAGAATCCTTTGATCAAAACAGGGTTTCACTGGTAGTAAAACCTGATAAGTTATTGGACCAATTACTCAGGTTGTATGACTACTCTTAGAGGGAACCCATTGTGAAAACGTTAAACCGTCGTGATTTCCCCGGCGCGCAGTACCCTGACCGTATCATCCAGTTTGGAGAAGGTAACTTCCTGCGCGCATTCGTTGACTGGCAGATTGACCTGCTCAACACGCATACCGACCTGAATGCTGGCATCGTGGTCGTTCGTCCTATCGCCACCGATTTCCCCCCCTCCCTGAATACCCAGGACGGCCTCTATACCACTATCATTCGCGGTCTCAACGAGCAGGGCGAAGCGGTGAGCGACGCGCGGCTGATCCGCTCGGTCAATCGGGAAATCAGCGCTTACGCTGACTACGACGCTTTTTTACGTCTGGCGCATAACCCCCAGATGCGGTTTGTCTTTTCCAATACCACTGAGGCGGGCATCAGCTACCATGCCGGGGATCGGTTTGATGACGCGCCGCCGGTAAGCTATCCGGCAAAACTGACCCGCCTGCTGTTTGAACGCTACCAGCATTTTGCCGGCGCAGCCGATAAGGGATGGGTGATCATCCCCTGCGAACTGATCGATTATAACGGCGAGGCGTTGCAGACGCTGGTGCTGCGCTATGCCTCCGAGTGGCAGCTGCCGCAGGCCTTTATCAACTGGCTGACGTCGGCAAATACCTTCTGTTCCACGCTGGTGGATCGCATTGTGACCGGCTACCCGCGCGATGAAGTGGCGGCTCTGGAGGCGCAAACCGGCTATCAGGACGCTTTCCTCGATACTGCCGAGCACTTTTATTTGTTCGTTATTCAGGGGCCCGCCTCATTAGCCAGCGAGCTGCGACTCGATAAGCTGCCGCTCAATGTGCGCATCGTGGACGATATCAAGCCCTATAAAGAGCGCAAAGTGGCGATCCTCAACGGGGCGCACACCGCCCTGGTGCCGGTGGCCTTCCAGGCCGGGATCGACACCGTCGGCGAGGCGATGAACGATGCGGAAATTTGCGCGTTTGTCGAAAAGGCGATTTATGACGAGATTATTCCGGTGCTGGATCTGCCGCGCGATGAGCTGGTGTCATTCGCCAGCGCCGTGACCGGGCGCTTCCGTAATCCCTATATCAAACATCAGCTGCTCTCGATCGCTCTCAACGGCATGACCAAATACCGCACCCGTATTCTGCCGCAGCTGCTGGCAGGGCAGAAGGCGCATGGCGCGCTGCCGCCGCGCCTGACCTTCGCCCTGGCGGCGCTGATCGCCTTCTACCGGGGAGAGCGGGAGGGGACAAGCTATCCGGTACAGGATGATGCGGAATGGCTGACGCGCTACCAGACGCTTTGGGCCCGCCATCGTGACGGCCAGATATGCACCCGCGAGCTGGTTTCCGCTGTGCTCAGCGTGGAGTCCCACTGGGAGCAGGATCTCAGCCAGATCCCCGGCCTGGTGGAGCAGGTCGCCGCTGACCTTGACGCTATCCTGACCCGCGGTATGCGCGACGCCGTCAGGCCGCTCTGCTGATAGCGGAGTCTATTCACCCGGCTGCGGCCGGGTTTAATCGCAATCGAATTAGTTACAACATACTTTTTTATTAACCAGATTTAGCCGGTCGGCAGCCTCGCTGCAAAAGGCTTTTTAGTGCCAAATCGCCCTGCACAGGGGGAGAATTGTGGTTAAGCCGCTTGAACAAATACCTGCGCAGGAAAATAATGGCCTTAACACATATCACATATTTCCTGCCAATGTTCGCAGGCTAATTCATTCATCTGTAAGGAAACTCGCATGGTCATCGATATCCGGGAAGTTCGGCCGCATGACAAAGCCGAATGGCTTCAGCTCTGGGAAGGCTATACCCGCTTCTACGGCAGCCCGCAGCCGGAAGAGGTGACCGAATGCACCTGGCAGCGGATGCTGGAGGTGAACTCACCCGTGCTGGGCAGAGTCGCGGTGGTGGATGATACCGTGGTGGGGTTCGCTATCTGCATTCTGCACGAAGGCACCTGGGTCACCACGCCGATCTGCTATCTGGAGGATCTGTTCGTCGATCCTGCCTTCCGCGGACAAGGCATTGCCAGAACGCTGATTAAGTCGCTGCAAACCGAAGGGGCTGAGAAAGGCTGGTCACGTCTGTACTGGCATACTCGCCGTGATAATCCCGCCCGCCACCTGTATGATGAATTCACCCCGGCTGACGATTATGTGCGCTACAGGATCACCCTCGACTCCTGAAGCGATAAGATGTTGTTAAGCTTTTCCCGCTATAACAGGGGAAACAGGCTCAGGAGAAGCAACGATGGAAAAACGTCTCGAAACAGTGGTCAATCTGATAATGTTTCTTTCGCTCTTGGCGACGGCCTGGGATCTGTCACTGGTGCATCATCTCGCCTGGTAGCAACAAAATAGCCTGAATCGCGGCGCCCTGCAGGCGCCGCCTGTCTTATTCACCCGCCATTATGCCGGCGCTGAAACTCCAGTCCTCCAGCTGGTTAAACTGGATCACCACCATCACGTCCTGCGGGCTGACCGCCATCTCATCGGCTAACCGCGCGCACAGCCGACGGTAGAGCCCCTGTTTCTGCGCCCGGCGGCGCGGCTTCCCGGCGAAAATATGAAACAGCACGAAGCGGACGCTGCGCCCGCCGCTGAGATAATGCGGGTCGTAAATGCGCTGTCCGTCGGCGGTCTGCTCGATAAACTGAAATTTGTCCGCCGGCGGCACGTCAAACTCCGCCACCAGGCATTCATGGAATAGCGCCGACAGTTGAGCAAACTCCGCGGGACGCCAGGCCGCGCCAAGCGAAATACGCGTCAGAGGCATGGCGCCTCCTGCGCGTTCAGGCAGGTCAGGGCGCTGGCCGCCGCCGGCCAGCCGGCGTAGAACGCCAGGTGGGTAAACAATTCGACCATCTCCTCCTGGCTCAGGCCATTTTGATAGCCGTAGGCGATATGCCAGGGCAGTTGCTCCGTTTTGCCCAGCGCCGTCAGGGCGGAGAGGGTGATTAAGCTGCGTTCGCGGAGCGACAGCTCGCTGCGCGCCCAGATATCGCCAAACAGCACCGTTTCGGTCAGTTCGGCCAGTTTTGGCGCAATGGCGGCCAGCGTGTGGCGATCGACAGGGGGGGTATGCATAGTGACTCCCGTTACAGGTTGAAGTGGTCGTCACTGTCGCACGCTGAGGAATGTGTTGAATATCGCAATGTTCAGGATAGTTAATCCTGAAAATCAGGATGGTCAGCTGGCCCGCTCTTATTTTTGTGTTGGTTATGTTTTACGACTTGCTCAGGCCAACCGTCAGGCGGCTCTTTTTCGCGCCACGATAAACAGACGCGGGAAGCGCAAAAGCACCATTCCGTTACACTGTAACGGATAGTGGTCGGCCAGCAATGCCAAATAGCGGGTCAGAAAGGCGCTCCTGGCCGGTTCATCGAGGCCCGTCAGATAAGGTCGCAGTCCGGTGCCCTGCAGCCAGTCGACGATCGCCTGATGGGAAGCGAGCGGATGAAAATAGGTGGTGCGCCAGATATCAACTTCACAGCCCTGACGGGTGAGCAGATCGTACCAGGCGTTCGGCGGAAGCAAGGGCTGGCGACCACGGTCCGGTAATCCCAGCTCGCTGGCGACCTGACGCATCAGAGTATGGGAGGGCTCCTGCCAGTTATCCGGCATCTGCACCGCCAGCGTACCGTTCTCCGTCAGCTGGTTAACCAGATGCGGAAACAGCGTCTCATGATCCGCCAGCCACTGCAGCGAGGCGTTGGCATAGATCACGTCTGGCGGTTGCGCAGGCCGCCAGCTGGCGATATCGGCCTCGATAAACTCACAGTCAGGTAAGGCCTGCGTCGCCTGGTCCAGCATGGCCGGGGAGTTATCGATACCGACGATCGCCGCCAGCGGCCAGGCGGCACGCAGCAGGCGGGTACTGTTGCCCGGCCCGCAGCCAAGGTCAACGACGCTCTCGACCTGCAGGTGAGCGATACGGGAAAGCAGGTCAGCCGCCGGGCGGGTGCGCTCAGCGTCAAACTGCAGATACAGCGAAGGGTTCCAGTCGGCCATCGGGCGTTGTCCTGTGTAAGGGAGACAGGGCAAAGCATAGAACGCCCGGGGCCGCCTGTCAGGGGGAAATGATCCACTGCAGCATCTGCCTTGCGTGACAGTGTCACCGATAAAATAACCTCAGCAGGCTATCCCGTGCGTGATGGGCATATTGTCAGGGAGTAAGCGGATTGGGCAGCATCTGCGCCCGCAGCGGGCGCAGTGGCTTATTCGGCGTTCTTGAGCGCTTCGGCGCGGCTGGCGGTGGCGTAAACAAAATCCAGCATCGGCTCGAGATCGGTATCGTAGCCGGCCTGAATAATCTTCCCGCGCAGCCATTCGATTTCACTGGTGATATCGGGAGGGAAAATGTTGTTATCCTGCGCCCGGCGCAGCCATTTCAGTAGAAAGTTGTTCTTTCCTCTGATACCGCCCGACTTTTTCGACTTTCCGTGCATCTTCAGCGCGACCAGGACGCAGTAATAGAAATGAACGCGCTGATTAAAACTTTGGTGCATGTCTGTGTTTCCCGCCAGAATCAGGAATTCACCGTGTGGGTCAGTGATTCGGATTGGACTACGGCGGCGGGCCGGATCGTTGCGCGATCTCTGTTGTTTTCCGCCACCGTCCTTGCATCTGTCGCCAGACGCTGAAGGGGATGTTGGCACGGAAGCCGAATCGTCGTCAATTGCCGATTCGTTTTTTGCCGGTGTCGGCGTTCCGCGAGCCGGGCCTGGCTACGTCCTGACCGCGGCCCGCTGTTGCAGATATACGCGTAAAATCAGCAGGAAAGCGAACACTACGACGATTGCCGCCAGCAGATACAGGGTGGCGAGATCGTAGTACCCGGCGACCCAGCCGGCCAGCGGCCCGGTCAGCCCCAGCGCGAGATCAAGGAACGCCGAGTAGGTGCCAAGGGCGGTCCCCTGGTTTTGCTCTTCCACCTGTTTTACCGCCTCAACCCCCAACGCCGGGAAGACCAGCGAAAAACCCGAGCCGGTGAGAAAGGCGCCGATCCCCGCCACCCAGGCCGACGGCGCCAGCCAGATAAGCAGCAGGCCGAGACATTCGATGACGAAGCAGGCCAGGGATACCGGGACTCCGCCATAGCGAGTGATGGTGTTCCCCAGCACCAGGCGAACACAGATAAAGCCGACGCTGAACAGCGAGAGGGTAAACGCGGCGCCCTGCCAGCTGTGCGCGGCAAAGTAGAGGGTGATAAAGGTGGCAATAACGCCGAAACCGACGGTGCCAAAGGCCAGCCCCAGCCCATAAGGCCAGATTTTGCGCACCACCGCGTGAAAGGGCGCTCTGACGCCGGCGGTCACGCTGACGTCCTGCCGCGTGCGGGCGAACAGCAGGCCGATGGCGGCGACCAGCACCACCACCGTGGCAAAGCCGCTGATGCCGAAATACTGGTTAAGGGTGACCCCCAGCGGCGCGCCGACCGCCATCGCCACATAGGTTGCCACGCCGTTCCAGGAGATCACCCGCGACGTATGGATCGCGCCGACGGTTTTGATCCCCCAGAGCGTGGCGCCGGTGGCGGTAAAGCTTTCGCCGACGCCAAGAAACACCCGGCCCGCCAACAGCGCGGCAATCGCCAGCATCGGCATCGCCTGCAACATTACCGCCAGCAGCGTGAAGGCGCCGCTGAGCAGACAGCAGACGATCCCGAGGCTAACCACTTTTTTCGGGCCCCAGATATCGGTGTAGCGCCCGGCGTGCGGCCGGCTTATCAGCGTCGAGATGTACTGCAGGCTGATCACGATCCCGGCGACAAAGGTGCTGTAGCCCAGCTGATAGTGAATATAACCCGGCAGAACGGCCAGCGGCAGACCAATGGAGAGGTAACAGATACAGGTAAAAACAACGATCGAAATGATGCGCAGATTAAGTTGCGTGGTGCTGACGGAAGTGCTCATAGGGATAAAGGGTTAATACATAGGGATGTTTAGCATAACGCGCCGCGAAGAGGCTGGCGAGTGGCGAGGGCGTTTTATCCGTGATCGATGGCCTCACCGCCGTCATTAACGGTGTTGCCGCGGACGCCGGCTTCGGGGCATGATGACGGTATCTTGCCGCCGCCTTGAGGAGAGAATATGTCCCAGGAATTCGCCGATATTGACGTTATGTTCATTGCGGGCTTCGGCCCTATTACCCAAAGCACCGCGCAAAGCCGTGATTTCTATTGTCAGGCATTGGGATTACCGCTGAAGCCGATGCCGGGTAACGAGGCGTATCTGCTCAGCGAGCAGGATGCCATCGGCGGGGTGAAGCATTTTGCGCTGTGGCCGCTGGCGCAGGCGGCGCAGTCCTGTTTTGGTCAGGAGCAGTGGCCGGAGACGGAGCCGGTGCCGCAGGCGTGGATTGAATTTGAGGTCCGCGACCTTGCCGCGGCGACGGCGCGACTGCAGCAGCAGGGGTACCACCTCCTTGTTGCCGCGCGCGACGAGCCGTGGGGGCAGACCGTCACCCGTCTGCTCAGTCCGGAAGGTCTGCTGGCCGGGCTTACCGTGACGCCGTGGCTGCGGTCGGAACAGGCTTAACGCCCCCGCCGGGCGCGGTGCGGGTCACCTCAGGGAGGTTATTGAGGCTCCTCGTGATGTGAAACGTTTCGCACTTCCCCCCAGGCGCGGTTTTGCAGCACGGTGCGATAGCCGTCGCGGTCGACGAAAGTGACGCCGTTGACCTCCCAGTAGGGGTTGAATGCCGTGACGCGCAGAAACCCGGCGGCGTCCATGGCGCTGCATTGTGCCTTCCAGGCCTCAGGCTGCGGATAGTACAGCACTAGCAGATCTTCATCTCCTGGCGAGGGGGTAACGGGATGGTGGCGGCAGTGGGTGAATTCCAGATGCCAGCTGGCATCCGGCGAACCGATCATCATCCCGCTGAATCCTTCATGATCGGTAAAGCTTCCAAGTTGCTGCAGCCCCAGCCCGGCGCAATACATGCTGGCGGTGCTCTCCAGTTCGCTGACCGGTCTGGCGATGCGCATGTGGCAGAACGACATAATGACTCCCAAAAGGTGTAGGCCGGGTCAGGCGCAGCCGGCACCCGGCAAAAAAGGGCATCATGGCCGCGACCTGGCGCCCGGCGGCGCTGCGCTTGCGCGGGCCTACGGAGCGGAGGATCCCTATAGCCGGCTAAGCGCCGCCATGTAGGCCGGGTCAGGCGTAGCCGCCACCCGGCAAAAAAGCGGCATCATGGCCGCGACCTGGCGAAAACGATTTTGTCGCTCGGATGGATACTGTAGCGGCAAAAGGCCTCTGCGTTTGTCGGTAAGAGCTCAGGTTCGCCTCCGGCGAATGCGTCGCGGTTTCCTCATTTAGCTTAGCCGTTCGCGGCGCTTTGCAACAGGATGCGCCACTCGCTGAGGGCGGAGGTGCTGAACCCCTGGCGCCAGATAAGCTGGGTGGTCGCCTCGCACAGCGGTTCGCTTAAGCTGTTTTCGGGAAGCGTCATCAGCGCCAGCACGCTCTGCGGCAACAGGCAGGCGTAGCGCCCGGAGGCCACGCAGGCCAGCATGCTGTGATAGGAGCTCACCTCATGCACCTCGACGGCCGCCTGTTGTTCCGCCAGCCAGCGCTCTCCCAGCGCCCGATAGCTGCAGCCGCTGGCAAATGCCGCGAACCGCAGCGGGCCAGCGCTCTGCGGACGGACCAGCATCAGGGTTTCCTGAAACACCGGGACAGATCCCAGGCCGGGCGGGCAAGCCGGTTGGCCATCCGTCCCTGGCGGCAGGCAGACCAGCGCGGCATCAAGGGCGGCGGTTAATACCCCCTCGGTTAACTGGCGGGTCGGCCGGGTGCTGAGCGTGACATCCACCTGCGGGCACCGCTGTTGGAAGCGGATGAGCAGCGGCGGCAGACGGCTGGCGGCGGTCGCCTCCATCGCGCCCAGCCGCAGGCTGCCGCCGGGCGTGGTTGGATGCAGACTCTGCTTTGCCTCTTCCGCCAGGCTCAGGATCCGCCGGGCATAGCTGAGAAACTGAACGCCTGCCGGCGACAGCACCATTTTTTTGTTGCCGCGGACGAAGAGTTCCACAGCAAGCTCCTCCTCCAGTTGCTGAATACGGGTGGTGATATTGGACTGGGCGCGGCCAAGCCGTTTTGCTGCCAGAGTGACGCTTTGCGTGTCGGCCACCTGGATAAAAATCTGCAGTGTGCTGTGGTTCATATTTTTATTCTCAATATGATAATGATATTGATCTTATCATCTTTAAAAGAGATGGTAAGCCTCCGGCATCGCTCATGAACGAGGAACCCATGCAAAATTCACTGCTTTCGCTTCTTGATATTGACTACCCCCTGATCCAGGCCCCGATGGCGGGCGTCTCCACCCCCGCGCTGGCTGCCGCGGTGAGTCATGCCGGGGCGCTGGGTTCGCTGGGGCTGGGTGCTTCAACCGTTGCCCAGGCGGAAGCGATGATCGTCGCCACCCGCCAGCTGACGGACCGGCCGTTCAATGTCAATCTGTTTTGCCATGCGCCGCCCCGGCGCGACGCCCGACGGGAGGCGGACTGGGCTGAGACGCTGCGCCCCCATTTTACCCGCTTTGGCAGTATCCCTCCGGCGTCGCTTAGGGAGATATACCAGACGTTTATCGGCCACACCGCCATGCTGGAGCTGCTTCTCGATCTCTCACCCGCGGTGGTGAGCTTCCATTTCGGCCTTCCTGAGCGCGAGGCGATCCAGCGCCTGCGACAGCAGGGGATCGTCACTCTGGCCACGGCGACGTCGCTTAAGGAGGCGCAGGTCATTGAGCAGCAGGGGATTGACGTGGTGGTCGCTCAGGGCTTTGAGGCGGGCGGGCACCGGGGGATCTTCGACCCGCAGGAGCCAGATGCGCAGATGAGCACCTTTACTCTGGTGCAACATCTGCGGCGTCGGCTGACCATCCCGGTGGTCGCCGCCGGGGGCATCATGGACGGCGCGGGGATCGCCAGCGTGATGCAGCTGGGGGCGCAGGGCGCTCAGCTCGGCACGGCGTTTTTACTCTGTCCGGAATCGGCCGCCGACGCCGGCTACCGCGCGGCGATCGCTAACAGCATTGACGGGCGTACGGTACTGACCTCAGCGATATCCGGGCGTCCGGCACGTTGTCTGGCGAATACCTTCTGCGCAGTGGGGGAAGCCTGTCCGGCGAGCGCTGTGCCGGATTATCCGCTGGCATATGATATCGGCAAAGCGCTGGCCGCCGCCGCGAAAGCCCAGGGCGTCCATGAGTATGGCGCGCACTGGGCCGGGCAGGGTGTGGGGTTGATCCGCGAGTGTGACGCCGCCAGTCTGGTCCGCCAGCTGGCGGCAGAGTGCGGCTGGAATTAATGTCTGACGGTTAGCGGCGGTGTGCCAGGCGGCGCACCAGCCGATCGCCGGCCATTTGTACGCCCTGAACCATCGCCACCAGGATCAGCACCGTGCCAAACATCACCTCATTATTGAACCGCTGATAGCCGTAGCGGATGGCGAGGTCGCCGAGTCCGCCGCCGCCGATCACCCCGGCCATCGACGAAAAGCCAATCAGCATCACGATGGTCAGCGTAATCCCGGCCAGCAGCGTCGGCAGGGCTTCCGGCAGCAGAGATTTAAAAATCACGTGCCAGACGTTGCCGCCCATCGACAGAATGGCTTCGATTCTCCCGTAATCCACCTCGTCGAGCGCGTTTTCCGTCAGACGGGCAAAGAATGGAAAGGCGCCGATGGTCACCGGCACGATAGCGGCGGTGCTGCCCAGCGTGGTGCCGACGATCAGGCGGGTAAAAGGGATCAGCGCGATCAGCAGCACGATAAACGGTAACGATCTGCCGATGTTGATCGCCGCCCCCAGCAGCGCGTTCAGTTTCGGCATCGGCGCGAGGCCGTTGGCCCGGGAAATAAATAACAACACACCGGTGGGCAGCCCGATCAGCACGGTAAACAGGGCCGCCAGGCCCACCATATAGAGCGTATCCAGCGTGCCGTCGAGTAATAACGGCCACAAATCTTCCCAGCTCATGCTACTCCGCATAATGGCCTCCCCTGAACGCCGTGACGGGTAAGAAAATCCTGTTCAGCCTGCGGGTCGTGCAGCAGCGACTGACGCAGCCGTGACCACGGGGTCACCAGCAGGTCGGCGAGTTTGCCGCTTTCGACAATTTCGCCCTGTTCCAGCAGCGCCGCGTGGTCACAAATGGTTTTCACCACCTCCAGCTGGTGCGTTATCAGCACAATGGTCAGATTGAGCCGCTGGTTAATATCCGCCAGCAGAGCCAGCACCGAGGCGGTGGTCTCGGGATCCAGCGCGCTGGTCGCCTCATCGCACAGCAGCACCTCCGGTCGGGCGGCCAGCGCCCGGGCGATGCCGACGCGCTGTTTTTGCCCGCCGGAAAGCTGAGACGGGAAGGCGGCGGCCTTGTCGCTGAGATCCACCAGCTCCAGCAGTTCGCGCACCCGCGCTTCGCGAGCGGCCCGCGGCACCCCGGCTATCTCCAGCGGCACCGCGATGTTGTCGGCGACGGTGCGGGCATGCAGCAGATTGAAGTGCTGGAAAATCATCCCGGTACGCAGGCGATAATCCCGCAGCGCCGCCTTGTTCAGCTGTGTAATATCCTGTCCGTTCACCAGAATGCGGCCCGAGGTGGGCCGCTCCAGCAAATTGAGACAGCGGATGAGCGTACTTTTGCCGGCGCCGCTGCGCCCGAGAATGCCGTATATCGCCCCTTTCGGGATCTGTAACGCGATATCGTTCAGCGCCGGTCGGCCGGTTCCGGCGTAGGTTTTGCTCAGCCCTTCGATGGTTATCATGACTGAGGGGCCACCGGGATCACCGAGCCGTTGTAGTTTTTACGGATAAACTCCGCTACCTGCGGCGACGTCAGGTCTTTCGCCAGCGCCTTAATGCGCGGGTCATTGGCCAGGGCTGGGGTGGTCACCAGGATATTGGCGTAGGGGTTATGCTCGGCGCTTTCCAGCCCCAGAGCGTCTTTCGCCGGCACCAACCCGGCTTCGAGGGCGTAGTTACCGTTAATCACCGCCAGGTCGACATCGTCGAGGGAGCGCGGGATCTGCGGCGATTCAATCTCCAGGATCTTCAGGTGTTTCGGGTTCTCGACAATATCCTTCGGCGTCGCCAGAGTGGTGGCCGGGTCGGTAAATTTAGGGTCCAGCTTGATAAGCTTCTGCGCCTGCAGCAGGAACAGCGCACGGCTCAGGTTGGTGGTGTTATTCGGCACCGCCACCGTGGCGTTGTCCGGCAGCGACGAGAAATTTATATGTTTATGCGAGTAGATCCCCAGCGGCTCAATGTGCACGGTGGCCGCGACGGCAAAGGTTTTACCCAGCGCTTTTTCCTGATCCTTCAGGTAGGGAACATGCTGGAAGTAGTTGGCATCCACGTCGCCACTGGCCAGCAGTTCATTGGCGTTGACCCCGCTGGTCAGCTCCACCACCTTCAGATCGAGGCTGGGATCGATTTTTTTGATGTAGTTGAGGATCTCCGCGTGGGGAACCGGGTCCGCGGCGACGCGCAGCGCGGCGGCCTGGGCAGACGTCCATGCCAGAGAAAGAGACAGTGCAACCCCTGCCAGTTTAAAAGCGGCATATTTCATGGTGTGTTCCTTTTTAGTTATGGTTAAACGATCAATTGCTCGGCGCGTTCGCGAAACACGTCCTGATAGTAGCGTTCCGCCACGTCCGGATGGGAACGCAGACGGCCCTTGAGATAATTCCAGCCGACATCGCGCAGCAGCGGATTGAGCGGGTCGCTGTCCGGACCGCGCGCGTCACGCGCCAGCTCGGGCGGCAGGGTATAAACCGGCACCACCGCGTCAAGCTGGGCGCCAAGGAAGAAAGCGATGGAGAGGCGCTGCTGCTGCGCCGGCGGCGACACCACCCGGTGAACGGTAGCGCGCAGATAGCCGTTGGTGGCCAGCTCCAGCAGTTCGCCAATATTGACCACAAAGCTGCCGGCCAGCGGCACAGCGTCGATCCACTGCCCGGGCGCCACCTCAACCTGCAGCCCTTTCTGTTCGTCCTGCAGCAGGAAGCTGAGAAAACCGGAATCTTTATGGGCGCCGACGCCCTGGCTGCTTTGCGTCTCCTGCTGGCCGGGATAGCGGATCAGTTTGATATGCTCGTTGGGTTTGTCGCCATAGAGCCGGTCAAAGGCATTCTCCGGGAGCTGCAGCGCTTCGGCAAAGGCGCGCAGCAGGCGGATCCCCACCTGGGTCATCTGCTGTTGCCAGTGAAGTAATACCGGTTTAAGCGACGGCAGGGCGGCAGGCCACAGATTCGGACCCTGCAGGCGCTGCCAGCGCGGGGCGTCATCGCTGAGGGTCAGCGCCGGACGTTCGGCGCCGATATCAAACTGCTCTCGCCAGTCAGGCTGGCCGCGCGTCAGCTCAGAGGCCGCGCGGTTATAGCCGCGAAAATGGGGGGAGTGGATCATCGCCACCTGCTGTTTTTGCGCCTCATCGAGGGCAAAAAAGCGTTGGGACTGGCGCTGAACTTCATATTGAAGCGCGTCGTCGACACCGTGGTTGATCAGATAAAAGAAGCCGATGTCGCGGGCGGCGTGGCGCAGGTCGGCCAGGAAGGCCGCTTTATCCGCGGGGTCCGCGTAGCGGGCCAGATCGAGAATCGGCAGGGTTGTCGCGTTCATGGTGTTCTCCGAAAACGGGATAATATGTTATGGGTCGATTCAGGTTCAGGGTTCGGGCACAACAGCAGCGCATGGTGATTTCCTCTGTTCGGGGCTGAACACAGCTTGCCTCAGGGCCAGATAATCAACCAATAACGTTATTTTCTAATTTATGTTCGCGCGGGGTTCAGTGCTTTTGCGTTAAATAGATAAAGGCGTAAGGGCGAACTGAAGCCGTTGCGCCTGTCACCGAGAGTCAGTAAGGTGGGCGCACTTTTTTAATGCGGAACGGATGTATCCTCATGCACAGTTCAAAAGATCCCCTGCACGGCGTGACGCTGGAAGCGCTGCTCAATGCCCTGGTCGCGCGCTACGGCTGGGCGGAAATGGCCCGCCAGGTCAACATTAACTGCTTTAAAAGCGATCCCAGCATCAAGTCCAGCCTGAAATTTCTCCGCCGGACGCCGTGGGCGCGTAAAGAGGTGGAGGCGATGTATCTGGCTTCGCTCGACGACGATGCGCCGGCAGAGAAAGCGGATCCATGGGCAAACTGGCAGAAAAAATAACCCTTATCACAGGACATCATTATGCAGAGCTGGAGCAGTAAAGATTTCACCGCCGACCGCGCGTGGGGCGCGCTGGATATCGCCAATTTTTCCGGCACCACCGTGCGCCTGCACTGGACCGATCAACCCTATATCTGGCACATCAACGACGGTCAGGAGGTATTTGCCGTCATGGATGGTCAGGTGGCGATGCATGTGAAAGTCAACGGCGAGGAGCAGGTGATCGTGCTGAACGCCGGCGATATCTTCTACGCCGAGGTGGGATGCGAGCATGTCGCTCATCCCCAGGGGGCGGCGCGTATTCTGGTGATTGAGAAAGAAGGGTCGGTCTGATCCCGCCGGCGGGCCATTCGTTAGTCCGCCGTTTCATCGCCTGTCAGACTCCATATACCGCGTTGATATAAATCACGTATCCAGCTTTCGATATACTTAATTCTTGTTTGCCATTCCCTTCACCCCGGCACTATCTTTTGCCGCAGACGCCTGAACAGGCACAACCGCGGGAGAGATCATGGCAACCTTGCAGTGGGACCACGCAGTACAGTTTGTGAATCAGCCGGAAGCGGCGATTGAAACCTTTGCCGGACAGCAGCTGCGGGCGGTGGCCGGCGGGCGCCATCCGGGGTGGGGAACCCGCAATGCGCTGAGCTATTTTGGCCTGACCTATATCGAATTCCTCGCCATTTCCGACCCGGACGAACTGCGCGCCGCGACGGACAGGTTTTTGCTCTCACGGGATGCCGCGCGGTTGCTGCCGGAGAACGAAGCGCTGTTTCGCGTCGCGCTGCGCAGCGACGACATCGACGCCACCCATGACCACTTGCGGCGCAAGGGGCTGGCGGTGTCACCGATCGTCGATGGCCAGCGCCACGATCCGCAGGGCAATGTCATCCGCTGGCGGATCTTCACCATTGATGGCGACACCGACGGGCTGGTCTATCCTTTTGTGCTGCAGTGGGGAGAAGACGACGAGACCCGGCTGGCGCGGCTGCGCGCCCAGGGGCTGGACGTGCCTCATCCGCTGGGCGACATTGTGCTCGAGCAGGCGGTGTTCGAGGTGGACAATCCGCAGGCGGTGCGCGATCGCTGGCAGGCGCTGCTGGGCTTCCCGCCACAGGGGGAGCAGGGGCTGGACGTGGGCGGCCAGTGGTTTACTATCCGCGAAGGAGCTGCCAACCAGCTGACCGAACTGGTGTTTCGCGTCGCCAACCCGGCGCTTAAGGGGCAACGCTTTCGCGTTGGCAACGGCGTGTATCGCTTTATATAAAGGCTGACTCTAGCGTGCCGTGGCGCGCAGGGCCCCCGGCGGCTGGCCGGTGATGCGTTTGAAAGCCCGGCTGAAGGCCGCCAGCGACTGATACCCGAGGCGGAAGGCCACCTTTTCCAGCGCCTGGCCTTCGTGGGTGATGTACTGCACCGCCAGCCGCATACGCAGCTCGGTCAGATAGCGGGCGGGGGTGGTGCCGGTGGCGGCAAGAAAACGCTCGGCGAAGAGAGAGCGCGACAGCCCCGCCTCCCGCGCCAGATCTTCCACTTTCCAGTTCACGCCCGGACGCTGATGCATGGCGTAGATCGCTTTCGCCAGCCGGGGATCGCGCAGGACCTGCACCCAGCCGGTGGCGTTACCGCACCCGCATGCCACCCAGCCGCGGACAATCAGCGCGGCCACCACGTCCGCCAGCCTGGCGAGGATCCCGGCATAGCCCGCCTGGCGGGTGAGGGATTCCCGCTCCATTGCGGCCAGCAGCGGCTGGATCTCCGGCCAGGTGTGGAGCAGACAACTCACCCGCATCACCTCGGGCATGGCCTTCACCAGCGGCTGCATGCCGCCGAGCTCAAAGTCCATGCAACCGCTGAAAATCACGGCGCGCTCCGGGCAGTCAGGCTGGCCGCCAGCGTTGATGCAACTTACCGTGCTGCACACCGTTTCGCTGTTCAACTGCGCCACATTCACCACCGCGGCCTGCGGATCGGAGAGCAGGGCATGTCCGTCGCCGTTGGGAATAAACAGCGCGTCGCCGCTCTCCAGGGTGAACTGTTCTCCGCTGGCCATGCGCAGCAGCACCGGCCCGCGGCTGATGAAATGGAACTGGGCTTTGCCCGCCACGGCGCTAAAACCGACGCCAAACGGGCGGGAGGTTTCGATGCGCCGGTAATTCACGCCGGAGAGGCGCATACCGCGCAGCAGTTCGCTGGTCAGGTCGATAGTAGGCTGGCTCATGGTAATTCCGGACGAATAATCAATAACTGAAGAGTATGCATCATATATCGTCCAGGGGTAAGCCCCTAAGATGACCAGGATGTTAATAAACCTGGAGAGATGTATATGACTTCCTGCATAGCTGCTGACGCAAGCCTGACCCCCGTCAGGCCTGCCTGGCGTGCCGTCTATGCCCTGGCCCTCGGGGTGTTCGGCCTGATCGTGGCCGAGTTTCTGCCCGCCAGCCTGTTAACGCCGATGGCCAGCAGCCTCGGCGTCAGCGAAGGGATGGCCGGGCAGGCGGTGACCGCCACGGCGCTGGTGGCGTTAGTCACCGGCCTGCTGATCGCCACCGCCACCCGCAATATCGACCGCCGCTGGGTGCTGATGTTTTTTTCCGTGCTGCAGATTGTCTCCAGCCTGATGGTCGCTTTTGCCGGTTCGCTGGCGTTTCTCCTGCTCGGTCGTCTGCTGCTGGGGATCGCCATCGGCGGTTTCTGGGCGATGTCCACCGCCACGGCGATGCGTCTGGTGCCGGCGGCCCATGTGCCGAAGGCGCTGGCGATCATCTTTTCCGCGGTGTCTGTCGCCACAGTGGTGGCCGCGCCGCTCGGCAGCTACCTCGGGGAGCTGATCGGCTGGCGCAACGTGTTTATTCTCTGCGCGATACCCAGTCTGCTGGCGCTGCTCTGGCAGCTGTGGGTGCTGCCCTCCATGCGCCCGGAAAGCGTTGGCACCTTCTCCACGCTGTTCAGGGTGCTGCGCCGTCCCGGTATGCTGGGCGGCATGCTGGCGTCGATCCTCATTTTCAGCGGCCATTTCGCCTTCTTCACCTACCTGCGGCCGTTCCTTGAGACCGTCGCGCAGGCCAGCGTTGAAGGCGTTTCACTGATTTTGCTCGGTTTCGGTATCGCTAACTTTATCGGCACCTCGGTAGCGAGCTATCTGCTGAGCCGCAGCCTGCGTCTGACCCTGGCGCTGGTGCCGCTGATGATGAGCGTCCTGGCGCTGCTGATGGTGACGTTTGGCCATCTGAGCGTGCTCGACGGGCTGCTGGTCGCCCTCTGGGGGTTTGCCTTCGGTCTGGTGCCGGTGGCCTGGTCCACCTGGCTGGCCACCACCGTGCCGGATGAGGCGGAAAGCGCGGGCGGTCTGCTGGTGGCCTCTATTCAGCTGGCCATCAGCGCCGGCGCTGCCGGCGGCGGGGCGGTGTTCGATCTGCACGGCGCCAGCGGCGTCTTCACCGGCAGCGGTGTGCTGCTGTTGACCGCGATGGTCGTGGTCTTCACCGCCGTGCGGGTGAAACCGGTCGCCCGCGCCGACCAGCCGGAGACCGGTCGCTTATCCCGCGAGATCGATAACTAAATTGGCCGACAGGCTGCGGGAGCAGCACAGCGCAATATGCTGCTCCGCTGCCTGTTTTTCCGCCTCCGACTGCACGGTATCCCGGTGGTCGACCGTTCCCTCCCGCACCGGCGTCAGGCAGGCGCCGCAGATCCCCATCTCGCAGGAGAGCGGCACGTCGACGCCATGCTCCTGCAGCACCCGGGCGATGGTTTTGTCCCCCGGTACCGGCCAGCGCTCCCCGGTGGAGGCGAGGGTGATGGTGAAGGTTCCGTCCGCCGCCGAGGCCGCCGTCGGGGCGGGCGGCTGGAACGCTTCGCTGTGCAGTTGCGCCTCCGCCCAGCCGGCCGCCAGCGCGGTGTCGCGCACCTGGTTCATAAACCCTGCCGGCCCGCAGAAATAGACCCGGGTGTCGGCGTCCGGCGCGCCCAGATCCTGCGCCAGCCGCAGGCGCGGACTCTGTCCGTCGGCAGAGCAGTGGATCAGGCAGGTTCCGCCGGTGAGCTGGCTGGCGATCTCGGTGGCGAAGGCGGGCTCCTGCGCGCGGCTGACGTAGTAGTGCAGCGTAAAGCTGGCGCCGGACGCCGCCCGGGCGTGGGCCACCGCCAGCAGCGGCGTAATGCCGATCCCGGCGGCGAGGAGCACCACGTGGCCGCCCCCGCGCAGGGGAAAGTGGTTGCGCGGGGCAGAGATCAGCAAGGGCTGCCCCGGGCGCAGGGTGTCATGAATATAACGGGAGCCGCCTCGCGACTGCGCCTCGCGGGCGACGCAGAGCAGATAGTGATCCCGCCCGGCCGGGCTGCCGGTCAGCGAATACTGACGGATCAGCCCGCAGGGGAGATGGAGGTCGATATGGGCGCCGGGCGTCCACGCCGGCAGCGGTTGCCCATCGGCGCTCATCAGACGAACGGCCAGATTTTTCGCGCCCTGGCGCCACAGACCATCGACCACCACCGGGAGTATGTCGCGCATAAGACCTCCACTCATACCAGAAAGAAATCGCCAAAGCCCATCTTCTTCAGCCCGCGCCGGTAGGCGATAGAGCTGCGGTCTGCCGGAATATGCGCCTCCAGGGTCAGATCCAGCGGCAGCCGCTCCGGGCGCTGGGTCTCAACCATCAGGCGATCCTCCTCAAACACCCGCAGGTTGAACGCATGAACGTCTTCCACCGGCACATGCAGGTCAAAATTGCGGGCGATAGGGGCGAACATCCGCGTCACGCGCGACGACACCGGCGAAGCGGCGTTCATGATCACCAGCTTCGCATCGGCAGGGAAATGGATGGTCAGCGTGGCGGTGAAGGGCAGATGCATTTCAAAGTGACGCAGCCACTGGAACCCTTCCGGCGCGCGGAAATCGGAGCTGGCCGGGTAATTGCCCACCGAGCTCCAGTAGTCGGCAACAAAGCCGAACGGTGTCTCCTGCGGGGTGTAGTCCGGCACCTGCTGATTGTCCGGGTCGGCAAAGGTATCAGTGTGGATCCACGCAAAGTGGGCGACATCGAGAAAGCCTTCGACCTGGCGGCCGGCAAAGCCCTTCACCTCGAAGGCCGGGCAGTTGATTTGCTGAAAGCCGGCGTCGTCCCAGTGCGGCATGGTCGGTAACGGCGGCGGATTGTCCGGATCGCAGGCCAGACAGGTCCAGATCAGCCCGTAGCGCTCCTCCACGGCGAAGCTGGTGAGATGCAGTTTGGCTGGAATGGGTTGCCCCGGACTGGAGGGGATGCGGTTGCAGCGGCCATCCTCGCCAAAGCGCAGGCCATGATAGGGGCAGACGATGCCTTCTTCTTCATGAAACCCCAGGGTCAGCGGGACGCCGCGGTGCGGGCAGACGTCGCGGGCGACCACCACCTGACCTTTAATGCGATAGATAACCAGCTGTTCGTCCAGCAGGGTGGCTTTCACCGGGGCGCCGCCAATATCGCAGGCGCGGGCCACCGGGTGCCAGCAGCGGGCCAGCCGCAGCCAGTCCTCTGGATCAAAAGTGCAATGGGCGGGGGGCGTCGGGATGGTTGTCTTCATGATTTCTCTTCCTGCTCACATCGGTGATTGTTTTATTGTTGTGAGATTATTGTTGTCATATTAGGGTGTTCACATCCATCACCATTAATTCACTCTGCTGTTGCAAAAAAGAGTACAGGGTCGCCATGAGTCCATTTTCCCGTTTCGCCCACTATTTCATCGCCGTGGCCCGCTGCGGCAGCCTGCGCCGGGCCGCCGAGCAGCTGCATATCTCCGCCTCGGCGATTAACCGCCAGATCCTGCAGGCCGAGGAGGCCTTCGGGACACCGCTGTTCGAGCGGCTGCCGGAGGGGCTGCGAATGACCACCGCGGGCGAACTGCTGTATGACAATCTGCTGCGCTGGCAGAAGGAGTTTCGCCAGACCCGGCAGAAATTTGATGAGCTGCAGGGGATGAAGCGCGGGAGCGTCAGCGTCGGTATGGTGCAGGCGCTGGCGGAAGGTGGCTTCGCCGCCGCGCTGGCGGAGATTATCGCCAGCTGGCCGTGGCTGGAGCTGGATCTGCAGGTGGCCGACAGCCACACCGTCAGCCAGAAAGTGCGTCAGGCGGATCTGGACGTCGGTCTGATCCTCGATCCGCAGGGGCAGGCAGGACTCAGCGTGCTGGCCTTTGCCGAACTGGAGGTGGGGATTGTGATGCGCCCGGACCACCCCCTGGCGGGGGCGAGGGCTCTGTCTTTGGGCGAGCTCAGCCTCGAGCGGCACATCGTGCCCGGCGCGCCGCTGATCGTTCATGAGCGGGTGGCGCTTCTCTATCGCCACCATGACTTTGCGCCGGAGAATACCATCAGCTGCAATGATATCCGGCTCATTAAGTCGCTGGTGCTGCGCGGCAGCGGCGTGACGCTCCTCAGCCTGCTCGACGTGCTGGACGAGGTTCAGCGCGGCCAGCTGGCCTTTGTCCCGCTGCGCAGTACGCTGCTGCGGCCGCTGACCCTGGCGCTGTGCACCGCGCCTTCGCGTCAGCTATCGCGTCCTGCGCAGATGGCCATTCAGACGCTGAGCGCGGTGATTGAATCCATGGCGACCGTCAGCCCAGCGGCCCGCTGAGGATGGTATCGCACATGCCGTTGATAATCCGCTCGCCGGTCTCCTCCCGCAGCTCCTGGTACCAGGCTTCGGTGATCTGCATATCCTTTCCGTGGGTGATATCGCAGCGCTTGCGCGCCTTCAGTACCAGATCGCGGACCCGGTCGCAGCGCTGGGCTTCATACTCGCGCAGGGCGGTCGCAATATCGCGGGTCTGGCGGAAAACGGCGCCCAGTACCACCGCATCTTCCATCGCCGCGCATCCCCCCTGGCCAATATCCGGGGTGGTGCTGTGTCCGGCGTCGCCCAGCAGCGCGACGCGACCGCGCACCAGGCGGCTGAATGGTTCGATATCGTGGATTTCAATACGGTTGGTGGTCTGCGGGTCGAGGGTGGCGATCAGCTTCTGCACCGGCGGCGCCCAGCCGGCAAAGTAGCGGCTGAGGTCAGCGCGCAGGGTGTCACGATCCTCCGCCAGACCCGCCGGCAGCGGCACATCAAAGAAAAAGTAGAACCGGCCGGCGGAGACTGGCATCAGCGAGACGCGCTTGCCTTCGCCGACAAAGGTGGTCCACTGATCGCCGGGCGCCAGCGCTTCATCTATTTCCACCAGACCGTTCCAGTTGACGTAGCCGGCGTAGCGGCGCTGCGGGGTAAAGCCGAGCACCCACGGACGCAGCGCGGAATGGCTGCCGTCGGCGGCAATCAGCAGATCGCCGCTGGCGCTGCTGCCGTCGGTAAACCACACCGTCACGCCGTCGGCGTTTTCTTCACAGCGGGTGACGCGTTTGCCGAACTGCACGCTTTCCCGTCCCCAGTAATCCAGCATTTCCCGCTGCAGCTCTGCGCGGGAGACCGGGCAGGGGCGGCTGCCGGTACGTTCGATCAGCGGCGCGAGGCTGAACTGGGTCATGTTCTCGCCGCTGCGGAAATCGCGATACGCCATGCGGCGCAGCGGTCCGCCGAAGGTTTCCATGATATCGCCCATGCCGAGGTGGGCCATGCACTTCACGCCGTTGGGCCACACGGAAATCGCCGCGCCGACCGGTTTGATCTCTTTCACCGCTTCATAGACTTCGCAGTCGATCCCCGACTGTTTAAGCGCCACTGCCGCACTTAAGCCGCCGATGCCGGCGCCAATCACGATTGCTTTCATTTTTTTCTCCTTCTCCCGATGTTGTGACTGACTACAGCAATTTGCGTACCAGTTCGCCGGAGGGAGGAAAACCGCCGGCCTGAGGCACAGCGATAGGTCATGACGCACCATATCGGTGCAATGTGACGCATTGGTTGCCTTTTTATGAATCAAAAGTTTCTTTATTCTGCGTTAAGAATCTATCGTTTCAGCACTCTGGTTCCGCAGCGGTGGGAAGCGAGGCATGACTGGAGTGATTTAACTAAATGATTTTAAAGTATTAATAAATTTATTCGTTCGCGTTGGTCGTCTCTGGCCTGCTTTGTGCAGAAGCTCTTGCACTTCTCTTTGCTACGGGATAACACCATGTCTGACGAACATCACAGCGGCCTGCTTTACGGCCTTGAACAGCGGATCCCACCGCTTGCGGCCTTTTTTAGCGCCCTCCAGCATGTGCTGGCGGGTCTGGTGGGGATCATCACGCCGCCGCTGATTATCGGCGCCACCCTCGGACTTGGCGACTGGCTGCCGTATCTCATCAGTATGTCGCTGCTGGCCTCGGGTATCGGTACCTTTTTGCAGTCCAACCGGGTCTGGGGCATTGGTGCCGGGATGATCTGCATGCAGGGCACCAGCTTCGCCTTTCTTGGCGTGGCGGTAGCCGGAGGGATGTGGGTGAAAGCGCAGGGCGGCGGGCCGCAGGATATTATGGCGATGCTGTTTGGCGTTAACTTTGTCGCCGCCCTGGTGCCGGTGATTGTCAGCCGCTTTATTGAACCGCTGAAGAAAATCTTTACCCCCATCATTACCGGCAGCGTGATTGCGCTGATCGGCATCAGCCTGATCAAGGTCAGCGTCATTAACTGGTGCGGTGGAGAAAAGGCGCAGGATTTCGCCAGCATGAGCAATATCGCGCTCGGGGCGGGTACCCTTGGCGTTATCGTCCTGCTGAGCTGCGCCAAAAACCGCTGGCTGCGGCTCTCCTCGGTGGTGGTGGGCATTGCCGTGGGCTGTGTGGCGGCAGGGCTGAGCGGTCAGTTCCACCTTCACAGCCTGGGCGACACCCTGTTTCGCCTGCCGACGCTGTTTCCGTTCGGCTTTCAGTTTAACAGCGCGATTTTTCTGCCGGTGGCGCTGGTGTCGCTGGTCTGTATTCTGGAGGCGGTGGGCGATCTGACGGCCAACTCGCTGATTTCGCAACAGTCTGTTGACGATCGCGCTTTCCGCAACCGGTTGAAGGGCGGTATCCTGGCGGACGGCGTCAGCTGCATGGTGGCCGCGATGCTCAGCGCCTTTCCGAACACGACTTTCGCGCAGAACAACGGCGTGATCCAGATGACCGGGGTGGCCAGCCGCTATGTCGGGCGCTACATTGGCGTGATTCTGATCCTGCTTGGGCTGTTCCCGCCGGTGGGCGAACTGCTGCGGCAGATCCCGGCGCCGGTGCTGGGGGGCGCCACGATGGTGATGTTTGGCTGTGTGGTAGCGGCCGGGATCCGGATCATTACCCAGAACCCGCTCACCCGACGCGATGTGCTGATCGTTGGTCTGGCGTTTGGCGCGGGCCTTGGCGTGGAGTCGGTGCCGGCGTTTCTCAGCCATTTTCCGCCGATGGTCGGCGATCTGTTCGGTTCGGCGGCCACCAGCGGTGGGCTGGTGGCGATAGCGCTGAACCTTGTTCTGCCGCAGGAGCAGGCGGCGACGAAAACGATAAGGAGTCAGGATGATCGCGCTGAGACAGTTTAACCGTCTGAGTCATGATGAGGCAGTGGCGCTGCTGGCCCCCTGCGTGGCGATCCCGGCCTGGAGCGATACGCTGGTGAGCTTGCGACCCTTCGCCTGCCGTGAAGCGCTGCTGCAGGTCGCCCGGGAAGCGATGGCCGACTGGGGGAAGAACGAGCTGAACGCGGCGCTCAGCGCCCATCCGCGGATCGGCGAAAAACCGACCGGCAGCCAGGCGCACGCGACGATGTCGCGCCAGGAGCAGTCGGCGGTGGACAGCGATAATGAAAAGCTGGCGCAGGCCCTGCGGGAGGGGAATGCCCGCTACGAGGCTCGTTTTGGCCGGGTGTTTTTAATCCGCGCCAAAGGGCGCAGCGGCGAAGAGATGCTGCAGGCGCTGACGCGCCGACTGCAGCATACCGCCGACGAAGAAGTGGCTGAGGCGCTTGCCCAGCTGCGGGAAATTACGATGTTAAGACTGGAAGGAGCGATTGGCGAATGAGTACCCTGAGCACCCATATTCTGGATATTTCCACCGGCACGCCGGCGGAAGGCGTGACGGTCAGCCTGAGCCGGGAGGGCGAGACGCTGGCGAACCTGGTGACTAACGCCCAGGGGCGTATCGCCACCTTCAGTGCCGCGCCGCTGCCGGCGGGGCGCTACTGCTTAACCGCGGAAACGGGGGCGTGGTTTGCCCGCGTCGGGCGCGAGAGCGTTTTTACCCGGGCGCAGATTGATTTTGTCATTGGCGAGGCGACAGATGACCATTTCCATCTGCCGTTTCTGATAGCCCCGGGCGGGTGGTCGACCTACCGCGGCAGCTAAGCCCTGTGCCCGTTGCCGGGCGGCGCTACGCTTACCCGGCCTACAACGTTACGGAGCGGGCAGAGACAGCCCGTAGGCCCGGTAAGGCGTAGCCGCCACCGGGCATGTAAAGGTGTCTCCGGCCACCATTCTTCCTGTTTTATCCCCACACAAGGATAATTATACTCCTATCCCCACCAGGGGATAACCTTGACATTATCCCCTGTAGGGTATAAAAGCAAATTTATCCCGATAGGGGGATAAACAATGGTGAGGAACAAGCGATGCATTCCCCGCAGATATACAGTCCCGTTCAGCTGGCCAATTACCTGAAACTGCTGCGCCAGCAAAATCACTGGACTCAGGAGGCGCTGGCCAGCCGGATCGGCATTAAACAGGCGACGCTGTCCAATTTTGAAAATCACCCGGACAAAACCACCTTGACCACCCTGTTCAAGATCCTCCAGTCGCTGGGGGTGGTGATGACCCTGAACGCCAAGCCGGCCGAGACGGCGACGGCCCCCGATAATACCACGGATCTGGACTGGTAATGGCGACGCTCACCACCTGGATGAACAATGTGCGCGTGGGAACCTTAACCCGCCAGGCCAACGGGGCGCACAGTTTCCGCTATGATGACGAGTGGCTGCGCAGCCCGCGCGCCAGGCCGCTCTCCCTCTCGCTGCCGCTGCAGTATGGCAATATCACCGCCGACGCGGTGTATCACTATTTTGATAACCTGCTGCCCGACAGCCCACAGGTCCGCGACCGGATCGTCAGGCGCTATCAGGCGCGCTCGAAACAGCCGTTCGATCTGCTGGCCGAGGTCGGCCGGGATAGCGTAGGGGCGGTGACTCTGCTGCCGCCGGGAGAAGAGGCGCATCTTGCAGCGATGCGCTGGCAGACGCTGGATGAGGCGCAACTGACCGCGTTGCTGACCGCCTACCAGTCGGATATTCCGCTCGGGATGGTGACCGGCCAGGACGATTTTCGTATCTCGGTGGCCGGCGCCCAGGAGAAAACCGCGCTGCTGCGAATGGGCGAGCACTGGTGTATTCCGCAGGGCACCACCCCGACCACCCATATCATTAAACTGCCCATTGGCGAGATAAAACAGCCCAATGCGACGCTGGATCTGCGTGAAAGCGTGGATAACGAATATCTGTGCCTGGCGCTGGCCAGGGCGTTGGGCCTGGCGGTGCCGGAGGCGGAGATTATCACCACCCCGCGGATCCGTGCGCTGGCGGTGACCCGCTTCGACCGGCGCTGGGCGCAGGAGGGGCGCGTGCTGCTGCGGCTGCCGCAGGAGGATCTGTGTCAGGCATTCGGCATACCGTCGTCGATGAAATACGAGTCTGACGGCGGGCCGGGTATCGCCGCGATCATGACCTTTCTGCTGGGCTCCAGTGAAGCCCTGAAAGATCGCTATGACTTTATGAAGTTCATGGTGTTCCAGTGGCTGACCGGGGCAACGGACGGGCATGCGAAGAATTTCTCGCTCTTTCTGCTGCCCGGCGGCAGCTATCGGCTCACGCCGTTCTACGACATTATTTCGGCATTTCCGGTGCTGGGAGGGACGGGACTGCATCTGCGCGACCTGAAGCTGTCGATGGGGCTCAACGCCACCCGAGGGCGGAAAACGGAGATTAACGCCATCTATCCGCGTCATTTTCTGGCGACCGCCAAAGCGGTTAACTTTCCCCGGGACCAGATGCTGGCGATCCTTGACGAGTTTGCCGACCGCGTGCCGCAGGCCATCGAAAGCGCCCGCCGAACGCTGCCGGCGGACTTTTCCGCCCACGTCTGGCGGGCGATCACGGAGAACATGCTGAAACTGCACGCCCGCCTGCAGCAAGGGCTGCAGGCGCGATAGCGAAGCCGAGTGGCGGTTAGCTCTGCGGCTGCCCCCAGCGGCTGCGCAGGTAGTTAACCGCCTGGCGGGTCTGCGGCTGATTGAGGTTGTTTTCGCGGAACAGGATGGTGCCCTGGATCTGCGGCAGGGACTCATTGAGATCGAGCTGCTTTTTCAGCTCCGGCACGCCGCCATCCACCGTCCAGTCAGGCTCATTTTTGGACGGTTCACCCACCTTGTACAGCGCCACGCCAATATACAGCCGGGTATGGGTGGGCTTAACCACCTCGGCCCACCAGTTGGCCAGCACATCATAGCGCGCCGCATCGCGGGCAAATGGCCAGTAGATCTGCGGGGCGATGTAGTCGAGTAGTCCCTGCTGCACCCAGCTGCGGGTATCGGCATAGGATTCATCATAGGCGGCCGCGCCACGGGTATCAGACCCCGCTGGATCGTGGGAGCGGTTGCGCCACACCCCGGCCGGGCTTACGCCAAACTCGACGTTCGGATTGAGTTTTTTAATGGTCGCGGAGACCTGGGCAATAAGCTGTTGAGTGTTATGCCGCCGCCAGTCGCCCTTCGAGGCATAGCCCTGCCCGTAACGGCGGAAGGTCTCGTTGTCGTTAAGCGGGGAAGCGGCGGTTTCGGTGTAGAAATAGTCATCGAACTGCACGCCGTCAATCGGGTAGTTCTGCACCACTTCAGCGACGATGCTGGTGATCCAGTCACGCGCTTCGGGAATACCCGGGTCGAGAACAAAGCGGTCGCTGGCGGTGCGGATCCAGTTACGGTGCAGGACAAACACGCTGGCCGGTACCTGAGTGAGGGTGTTATTCAGCTCGGCAATGGTCGACGGTTTGGTGTTGACCGAGACGCGGTAAGGGTTAAACCACGCGTGAACCTTCATGCCGCGCTTGTGCGCTTCATCCAGCATAAACTGCAGCGGATCGTAGCCGGGATATTCGCCGATTTTGCCGGTCAGCATATCGGACCACGGTAGAATATCCGACCGCCAGAGCGCCGTACCGTCCGGTTTCACCTGGAAAAAGACGGTGTTGATCCCCAGGCGCTGCAGATTATCGAGTTTGGCGATCAGCGCCAGCTTCTGCTGCGTGATGCGGCTTTCCGGCGTACTGGCGATAATCGACCCGACCGGCGGCCAGTCAAGGCGCGAGACGGTGGTCAGCCAGACGCCGCGTACCGGCTCCCGGTGCGTCTGACCGGCTTTAACGGCCGCGCTCTTCGGCGGCGTGACGAGGGATTTCGGGGCCTTACTGGTGCAGCTGAACAGCATGCCGGCGGCGATGAGCGCCGCGCCTGCCAGCGCCACTTTGCTGGCTAAGGGGAATCGACGAGAATGGCTGATGATGAACTCCCGTGTAATCAGATCGTCGCGTGTAGGCGCTATTCTCTTACGATTCGCCGGTCAGAGCAATTCCTTGTTCGGACTGCGGCCATCAAGAGAGAGGCGTCAGTCGGGCTGCCCCGCCAGAAGGTACCTCAGCATTCCCGGCCCCGGGCAGGATTATCCGTTATGGGCGCCTCGGCAAAGCGAACAGGTAACTCAGCGGATCCGCGACTGCTCGTCGTCGCGCAGCGTCAGTACCTCAAAACCGTTGGCGGTCACCGCCACGGTGTGCTCCCACTGCGCGGAGAGTTTTTTATCGCGGGTGACCACCGTCCAGCCATCCTTTTTGGTCTTGATACGACTGTCGCCCTGGTTCACCATCGGTTCAATAGTGAATACCATGCCTTCCCGCAGCACGGCGCCTTCACCGGGCCTGCCGTAATGCAGCACCTGCGGCTCTTCATGCATTTCCTGACCGACGCCGTGACCGCAGTATTCTCTGACCACGCTGTAGCCATGGTCCTCGACCCAGCGCTGAATGGCATGGCCGATGTCGCCCAGCGTCGCGCCAGGTTTCACCACCTCAATGCCTTTCCACATCGCTTCATAGGTGGTCTTTACCAGCCGGCGCGCCAGCGGGGAAACGTCGCCTATCAGGTACATCTTACTGGAGTCAGCGATCATGCCCGCTTTCTCGAGGGTAATATCGACGTTAACGATCATCCCGGAGCGCAGATGCTCGGTCGCCTTGGGGATCCCATGGCAGACCACGTCGTTAATCGAGGTGTTCAACACATAGGGAAAGTCGTATTGCCCCTTGCTGGCAGGGCGGGCGTGCAGCTGGTTGACGATAAAATCTTCCACTCGATCGTTGATTTCCATCGTCGTCACGCCGGGAACGATAAAGGTATCCAGCATGGCAAACACCGATGCCAGCAGCTGGCCGGCATGACGCTGGCGCGCGAGCTCATCGGCGGTTTTAATGATTATTGATGGCATTGATCACCTCCAGCAGACGGTCAGAGCCGGATTTCAGCATCAGCAGTTTGATCTGCTGGTGGTTAAGCTCGGGGTAGAGTTCGCTCATCATGCCCAGACGGATCCAGTATTCCGCCTGCGCATTGACGGAGCGGGACATGGCTTTGCTGGCATCACGAATGTCATCGTGCAGCAGATCGGAGATTTTGACGATTCCCATAGCAACAACCCATATATGATTCGTATATGTATCGTATACCATCCAGCGCGGGATGTCCCTGGCATTTTGTGGACTGGGCGGCGAACACCATGCAAAAAAGCCCGACCGGCGGGCTTATTTTTCAGCATGTGTTCGGGTTAAAAATTCGCGCTGTTTACCATGGCGAAAATTACCCATTAGGTTATCAGTATGCGGAATGAAAATAACATGATGGCGACGCATCAATATATTTTATGCAGGTGTTAATTTTGCGTATGAATATTCTCCCGTCAGGCCGGGAATCCGGGGGATTTACAGCGCGTCAGTGAGTTTATCCACCACCACTTTACCCGCATTATCAAACTGCGTAATGCGGAAGCTGTCGCTCCAGGAGCGGCGGGTGGTGAAGCGGTCAAACAGGGATACCCGACCTTTACGCTGACCATCTTTACTTAAAATAACCCATTCGGTCACCGAAGAATAATGCTGACTATTGTCATGACGACTCTGTTGTTCAACCAGGCGATCTTCTTTTTCCACTTTTAAATAATCACGCAACATATTTAACCTCCATAGAAAGTATTATTAACATTACTCCTTTTATTTATTCTTTCAATCAAACTTTTTAATCAATAAAAGTAACTATTAGTGGGCGACCTAAGTGCGAAAATCGCCGAGTTTGTCACTCCCGAAGATGGCCAGGTCCACTACGCTTAACAGGCGTGTGCGCCGCGCGGTCGGCGCATGCCCGGGCCGGAAAGGCGACCATAAAACACCTTAACCTTGTATTCATTATGGGCGTGATTCTGTTATATCTAATGCGTTTTGCCACGACCGAGCCACAGAGAGCGCTGTACCATGAGTAACGATCACCTGACGGATATTGCCTATCGCCACTTTATTGAAAGTGTTAAAGATTATGCCATCTATATGTTGAGCGCCGACGGGACGGTCATCAGCTGGAACGAGGGCGCCCGCCGGGCAAAAGGGTACCTGAGCGACGAGATCGTCGGTCGCTACTTCGGTCTCTTCTATAGCGAAGCCGAACAGCTCTCCGGGGTGCCGGCAAAAAATCTGCAAATTGCCCTGCGTAGCGGCCAGTTTGAAGGCGAAGGCTGGCGGTATCGTAAAGATGGCTCCCGGTTCTGGGCGCATGTCATGATCGATGCCATCCGCGATGAACAACATAACCTGCTGGGCTTTGCCAAAATTACCCGCGACATCAGCGAACAGAAGGCGATCAATGACCGCATCGCGTGGATGGCGCGCTACGATGCGCTGACCGGTTTACCCAATCGGGTGGAGTTCTTTGAGCGGGTGGAAAAGCTGATCACCGGTAATGACGCCCGCCGCTTTGCCGTTTTCACCATCGATTTAGATAAGTTTAAAGAGATTAACGATCTGCAGGGCCATCTTATTGGCGATCAGCTGCTGCAGCGCGTGGCAGGCGCCGTGCTGAAAACGCTGCAGAAGGAGGAGATGGTCGCCCGCTTCGGCGGCGATGAGTTTGTGGCCGTCAAACCTTTTGCCGATGAAAGCGAGGTGGACGCCTTTGCCACCCGTCTCTGGCACTGCTTCAGCGGTAAGCAGACGTTTGCCGCGACGGAAGTGATCCTCTCCGCCAGCATAGGTATCTCCGTCTACCCGGAGGACGGGACGGATATTAATACGGTACTGAGCAATTCCGATCTGGCCATGTATCGGGCAAAGAGCAGTCTCGACCACAAGATTTGCTGGTACGAACGTGAGATGGACGACAAGACGCGTCAGCGGAATATGATGGCCGCCGACATCCGCCGTGGTATTCAGGCGGGGGAGTTTTCGCTTCACTATCAGGCGATCCGCAACATTAAAGATCGTCGCATCACCGGTTATGAAGCGCTGTTGCGCTGGCAGCATCCGCAGCTGGGGGCTATCCCGCCGGAGGTGTTTATTCCCATCGCCGAAGAGAGTGGCGCTATTGTGCCATTAGGCTACTGGGTACTGGAGCAGGTATGCAGCGAATCACTGGATAATCGGCTGAATAAAAAAATCTCAGTCAATATCTCACCGGTACAGTTGCGTCACCGCAGCTTTATCGAAAAAGTCCGCGAGATCCTGATGCGAACCGCTTATCCGGTTAGCCTGCTGGAATTTGAAGTGACGGAGACGGCGTTTATCATCAATAAACAGCTGGCGTTCAGCGTGCTGCATCATCTGCAAAAGATGGGCATCAGTATTGCGCTGGATGATTTCGGCACCGGTTACTCCTCCCTGAGCATGCTGCGCGATTTTCATTTCGACGTCATCAAGCTCGACCGTAGCTTTATGCAGGATGTGGAGAGCAATCCTCAGGTTCGCTCGTTCGTGCGGGCGATTATCTCGCTGGGCAACTCAATCAATACCCCGCTTATCGCCGAAGGGGTAGAAACCGAAGGGCAACGGCAAATCCTCGAAGAAGAGGGATGCGACGAAATGCAGGGCTTTCTGTTCGGCGAGCCGGTCGATGTTAAACATCTGCCACGGCAGAATTAACGCACCCGCCGTTGGCTGGTGGGCGCGGGAGCGTTACTGATGCGCTAACGTAGGCTGCCCGGAAAGGTGCAGCAGCGCCGCGCGCAGGGAGACCTCGAACATCTGACCGTGCGTCAGGCCAGGGTAGCGCCAGAATTGCACCGTCAGACCGTTGCTGGCCAGCTGCTGCTGGGTCTGACGCAGTACGCCCAGGGAGGCTTCATGCCCGGAGGGCTCGCCAGCGGCTTTTCCGTCGCCTTCCAGCAGATACAGGGACGTCCCGGTAAACGCGGTGGCATCAAGGGTCTGGGTGTCCTTCAGGGGAGACGTCTGCGCCTGGCCAAGCGACGGGCTGGCAGAATAGTAGATCCTGAAAAGGGAGTGGTTTCGCCACGCGTCGAGTACAAACAGTCCGCCGTAAGAGTGGCCCCAGATAGCGCGCTGGCGGGGATCGATTTTCAGGTTAGCTTCTGTTTGCGGAACCATCGTTTCGCTCAGCAGCTGACGAAACAGATCATTACCCCCGGTTTTTCGCGGCGGCAGCGCGGTTTTCCCGGCGCGAGGTTCAGGCGTCTTCAGCGGCGGAGTGTAATCCCAGGCCCGGGCGGCGGTATCGAAGGGCAGCGCCGTCTGGTAACCAATAGCGACGATGACCGGCGGGGAAGCGGTGGAGAGCTGTTGCAGAAACGCGTCGTTGAGTTTATCCATCACCGCATTGCCGTCCAGCATATACAGCACCGGGTAACCGGCGGCCGGCGGCGCTTTATCCGGCACCGCGGTCCACACCCGGTAATGGCGTTCACCATCGGCAGAGTCGTACTGGCGCTGGGTAAAATGATAGAAAGCTGACCCTTTATCCGCAATATTCGGTCCCAGCGGCTGCAGATCCGGCCGGGCGAAACTGCCGCTGCTGTAGAAGAGCGCGCCTATCGCCAGCGTCAGCAATCCGTGCGTCTGCCGCGCTGTGATGATCCCTGAATCCTGCTTCACCTCGTCTGTCCTCCTGTTCTCTGTCATCTGGCGTTTTGCCTGGGCTGACACGTTAGCATAGCTTCATTGATAATGGTTCTCATTTCTTTTTATGCGCGCAGTAGCAGGTGGCATGCCGCTTAGGCTGGTGGCGGATTCAGACCAATAAATAGAGGGGCCGGGGCTGCGCCCCGGCCGGTGGCGCACTTAATGGGGCAGTGCGTTATGCTGGAGGATCTTCAGGAAGTCATTTTTGTCAGAGATTAATGACAGCGCATTCGCGATCAGCTCATCGCTGAATATCGAGGCAATTTCTTTGAGCACGTCAATATGCTCTTTCTCTTTCGCAATCACGCCAATGGCAATAAACATCACGTTGCCGCGATCCCAGATAACGCCATCAGGAAACTGAAAGATCTCAATCCCGGTTTTGAGGATGATATCCGTCGCTGATTTCGGTAGATGCGGCAGGGTGATGCCATTGCCCAAAAAAGTGGAAACCTGATGTTCACGCTCCAGCAGAAAGTGAACGCACTCCTGATTGACATAGCCTTTGGCTTTACACTCCGCGCCAATCATGGCGATGACTTCCGCTTTATTACTGGCCTTGCAGCCGATGTGCAGATTATCCAGCGTGATGTTATCGATCATAGCCAACCTCCCTGGTGAGACGAGTGGATTTTTTATCCTCATGATTCGCTGACAGCTCCGCCTCTAACTGCTCCAGCGATTTATTGGAGGTCTCCGGCAGGGCGAACACCACGAACAGAATCGCCAAATAGTTGATGGCCGCGAAGATGAAGAAGACCGGCCCCAGGCCCAGTTTCGCCTGCAGCAGCGGGAACAGGTAGCTGACTACCGCGTTCATGATCCACATGAAAAATACCGAGATCCCCATCGACAGTCCGCGGAATTTCAGCGGGAACAGCTCGGCTAATACCACCCAGGTGATAAAGCCCATCGAGCCCTGCATCACGCCGACGAACAGCGCGCCCAGCAGCCAGATAGCGGTGGCTTTCAGATCGCCCACCAGGGTGTAGTCAACCGCGGCGATAATCAGATGCAGCGTGGCCATAATGGCGAAGCCGTAGATGATGATCGTCTTACGTTTGAAGCGGTCGACAAGGAACAGCACGCCAATCAGCATACCGCCGACGGAGAAGACACCGTTCAGCACGTTACAGATCAGCGAGGTACGCTCTGAGAAGCCGGCGGCACTCAGGATTTCCGTACCGTAATACATAATGACGTTCACCCCGGTGGTTTGCTGCAGTGCGGCCCAGGTAATGCCCACCAGCAAAATTTTGAGGATCCATGGCGTTGTGAGGATAGTGGTGAAGGTGTTCTGAGTGCTGTACTTATTGCCGGCTTCAATTTTGATCAGGGTGGAGATGTCGTCATACTCTTTCTGTGCGCGTTCCGCCGGGCGGATCTGTTTGAGAATATGCAGCGCTTCTTCGTGGCGGTTTTTGCTGATCAGCCAGCGCGGACTTTCCGGCGCGCGCCACATACCAACAAACAGGCAGATAGCGGGGATCGCCTGCACTAACAGCATATAGCGCCAGACGTCCGGCAGATGGCCCCAGATGATGCCAATGATCGCGTTAATGGCAAACGCCGCCAGCTGGCCGATAACGATGGCGACTTCATTCAGGCCGGTCAGCTTGCCGCGCATCTCGGTGGGCGCCACTTCAGAAATAAAGGTCGGAGCGGTAACCGAGGCGCCGCCGACGGCGTAGCCCAGCAGGGCGCGGGCAATCAGCAGGGTGGTGATATCGGGAGCCGCGGCGGAAAGCAGGGCACCGATGAGAAAGATAAAGGAGAGGAAGAGTAAGTATTTGCGCCGGCCGAAGTAATCGGCAAACTTGCCGCCAAACACGCTGCCCAGCGCGGCGCCGACCAGCAGGACGCTCATCACCAGCCCTTCGGTGGTCGGGGTCAGCGCCATGTACTGCTTCAGTGAGGAAAAGGCGCCGTTGATAACGCCAGTGTCGTAACCGAAAAGCAGCCCGCCGAAGGTGGCCACTAAGGTGATCTGATGAAGTCGTTTTCTCTGTTGCTGGTTCAGGTTTGTTATAAATGACATGGTAGTCCCTTTATTTTGTTGAACGACACAAGATAAAAATACATCTCCCCAGTCAGGATTTATCACGCCTGTGTTGTCGTATCTAACTGAATTCAATGATTTTCTTCTTTGTGTAATTGCTCAGCACATGGCAGGGTACGCTAAGCAATGGCGGTCAAAGAGGTTTACGGCTTGGTGGTGATATGGATGTTGTCGATATCCGTTCTCCTTTTCGGGGTTAGCGGTCTTCAGTGCGTCGGCAGGACAGCGCCCTGGTGTGGCATGTTGCTGTCGTTCCGGCGATTTACTGTGATAAGAATATGGCACAAAGAAATGGAACGAGCATGCTACAAGATCACATTATGAAAATTTAATTTCAAATCAGTGTTGCAGGAAGGTAAATACATGAAGCCAATCACAATGGCATGCAGCGCGATATCCCCATGAAAAGGGGGTTAATTTTGCGAGTGAGTAATAATGATGTTGTTTTCAGTGGGTTAATGTAACTCAAAGAATACAACGCAGATCACATTTTTACGCCATAATATCGAAGAATAGAATTTATATTTCATTACTCCGATCAGGGAAAAGCGTGGCTGGCGGCTCTGGGGCATCGGTGTGGAGGAGGTAGCGCAGGCCATTGACGCGTCTGTGCGGGGGGAGGTTATGGGGCAGGTATCGCGGGACGGGTGCCGCTGATAACCCTGCGGAGAGAAGGTCTCCCGGCAGGGTTGCGGCAAAAAATCAGTGTAGCGCGGGCCAGTAACCTTCGTTGGCGACGATCAGCTCATCGAGGATCGCTTTCGCCACCGCGGCGCTGGGGACCGTTTTCGACAGGGTGATGGCCTGCCACAGTTTCTGGTAGCTGCCCTCGATCCAGGCGTCAACCACCAGCTTCTCCACCGCCACCTGCTGCTCCATCAACCCTTTCTGGAACGAAGGGATTTTTCCCATCGCCAGCGGTTCCGGGCCGTTGACGCCCACCAGGCAGGGGACTTCCACCATCGCCGTTTCGTCAAAGTTGGCGATTGCCCCGTTGTTCTCCACGATCAACAGCATCCGCTCCTGGGTGTTAAAGGCGATGGCGCAGGCGAGGTCGACGATGAAAGTGGCATGGGCCCCGGCGTGGAAATGCGCGCCTTCCGCGGTGCCGCGACGGGTGATCTCCCGGGCCATATCGAAGACCTCTTTTTCACGTCCGGCCATCACCTCGTTGGCCCGCGTAAAGTCCGGGTCAGAGTGCGCCACCTCGTAGTCAGGGTAGAGGTAGTATTTCAGGTAAGTGTTAGGCAGGGTCAGGGGATCAAGGGCAAACACATCCTTCACCTTTTTAAAGGTCTCGATCCAGCTCGGCGCCTTATGCTGAAAATCCTCTTTTGGGCTACTGTAACCCTGCTCCGCCACGTGACGCTTCAGCGCCGGCATCAGGTCGTTACCGGCTTTATCGGTGATGCTGGTCCACCAGCCAAAATGATTCAGGCCGTAGTAGCGGACGTTCAGTGCCTTGCGGGACGGCAGACCGAGGATGTCGGCAAACAGCCCCTCGATGGCCACCGGCATATCGCAGATGTTGATAATGCGCGCGTCGGGACGCAGGCGACGGGTCGCTTCCGCGACGATGGCCGCCGGGTTGGAGTAGTTGAGCATCCACGCCCCCGGGGCGTACTGCTGCATATAATCGACCAGCTCCAGTACGCCGGCAATCGAGCGCATACCATAGGCGATCCCCCCCGGCCCACAGGTTTCCTGGCCCGGCACGCCATATTTCAGCGGGATCTTTTCATCCTTTTCCCGCATCTCATACAGGCCAACGCGAATATGCGCCATCACAAAATCAACGTCGGTGAAGGCCGCCTGCGGATCGGTGGTATAGCTGAACTTCACCTGCGGGAAGCGTTCAGCCACCAGAATGGCGCAGGCGTCGCCGATGGTCTTCTGACGTTCGTGATGGTTATCGTACAGACGGATCTCCCGCAGGGGAAAGCGCGCCATATTTTCCAGCAGCATCATGACAATCCCTGGCGTGTAGGTACTCCCGCCGCCGGCAATCGTGACCACAAAGTTATCTTTCATTTACCACCTCGTTATTCAGTTACACCCAGACTGGCGTTGACCGCCGTTCGAATTTTGTTAACCCCCAGGCCATAGATCACCTGGACATGATTGCCTTTAATCAGCACGCTGCTCCCGCCGCTCTCTTTCAACAGCGTCTGCTGGATGAGCGCGGGGTCGCGCACATCGACCCGCAGACGGGTAAAACAGTTTTCCACCGTACAAACATTCTCTTTACCGCCCAGCCCCGCAATCACCAGCGCGCCTTTGTCTGAATCGCCATGCGCCTGATCCGTCTGTGGGGAAGACGCCGCATCGGCAGCGGCTTCGCGCCCCGGGGTAAGCATTCGCAGGCGGGTAATGCAGAAGGTGCCGACCAGGTACATGGTGGCGGTTTCCAGCAGGCCGAGCAGGACAAATACCGGCCAGCGCGTCATGCTGGCGCCGGCGGGCAGGTTATAGACGACAAAATCGATAAGACCGTTTGTGGCGCAGACCCGCACGTGAAGCAGCCAGGCCAGCATCTGGAAGAAACCGTCCAGCAGGGAGTAGATGAGCCATAGCAGCGGGGCGGTGAAGATAAAGAGAAACTCAAACGGTTCGGTGATCCCCACCAGCACTGAGGTGACAATTAAGGGGATCAGCGTGACTTTGAGTCGCTGTTTATTCTCCGGTTTCGCCGTGCGGTAGAAGGCGAGCGCCATACCGGCGGTGCCAAAAATCTTCACCATCCCATAGGTTAAAAAGCGGGCGGAATCACTGAGCGCGTCAACGGGATGACGGGCGATTTCGGCGAGGAAAATGGGCTTGGCGCCAATGACGGTCTGGCCATCAATCAGCAACTGACCGCCGATAGAGGTAAAGACGAACGGCGACCAGATCAGATGATGCAGCCCGGTAGGGATCAGGAAGCGGTTGAGAAAGCCGTACAGGAAGACCCCGATGGCGCCAAATGATTTCATAAAGCCGGTCAGCGCCGAGATGCCCAGCTCCACCACCGGCCAGAGATAGACGGTGGCGATAGCAAACAGGCCCACCAGCGGCAGCATCACGATCAGCACCAGCTTGCTGTTGCCGTAGATCGACAGCGCGCCGCGAAATTCGATGCCGATCACGCGATTGTGAACAAAGGCGACAGCGCAGCCAAGGATAATACCGAGGAACACGCCCATATCGATAACCTGAAAACCGAAGATGTAGGTTTGTCCGCTGCCATACAGTTGCGCGTTGGTGGCCCCGGTCGCCAGGCGATGGGTCAGGGTCAGCCAGCTGTTGTTCGCCGCCAGGTAGACCAGCCAGGTCATGGCCGCCACGAAAGCGGCTTCGGCTTTGCGGGTTTTCGCCAGACCGCTTGCCAGCCCGAGGCAGAACAGAAACCCGAGATTGTTCATCAGCGCCCAGAGCATGCTGGAGACGAATTTCCCTAACAGATAGATCCCGCTGCTTTCCTCCACCCACAGCCGGTTGGTGGTCATGCTGAACAGGGCGATCAACAGGCCGATAGCCGGCAGATACAGCACCGGCCCGATCATCGCCTTGGAAAAGTCCTGAAGCTTTTTCACGCCAATCATGGTTGTCCTCTCGTCTTCATAGCCCGCTGTCATCACCTGATCAATAGGCTTATCAGACTAGGAGCAGACCACCGGGATCCCGAGCAGGAAAAAGGCCATCTGTGACGAAAGTCATATATATTGTTGCAGGAGAGATATATAAATATAGTCATTTTTATAGATGAGTTAACGTCTAATCTCTCGCGTAAAAGTTAACTATTATCTGTAAATACAAGGCGTTATTTGCCGTTCTTTTCCACGCCTTCCATCTCAACGAGACATCTAAAAGTGATTTATAAAAAGATTGCCACCGAACTGAAGGCCCGTATCAACAGCGACGACTACGCCGTCGGGGATATGCTGCCCAGCGAAAAAGCGCTGGCTGCGGAGCTGCAGGTCTCGGTGATGACGCTGCGCAAAGCGCTGGCGCTACTGGAGGAGGAAAAGCTGATCGCCCGGCGGCACGGCAGCGGAACCTGCATTGTGCGTAAGAGTAACTATCATGGCGGCGAGCTGGAGGGGTTTAACTACCAGATGCAGGTGGTGGGGGTCACCAACTACCGTAATAAGGTCATTGAGTTCACGTTGCTTGACGCCCCGCCGGCTATTGCCCAGCAGTTAAAGATCCAGCCGGGAGAGAAAGTCTACTACGTCAGGCGGGTGCGCCTGATTGATGAGGTCCCGATCCTGGTGGAGAACAGCTACATTCCGTACGCCGCTTTTCCGTGGCTCAGCGTGGGTAACCTTGAGCAGTCTAAGTTCAACTATTTCAAAAAAGAGTGCCATATCACCATTATCGAGAGCCACCGCAGCTATACGCCGGTGCTGGCGACCCGCGAGCAGGCGGAGCTGCTGCAGGTGGCGCCTAACAGCCTCCTGCTACGGGTGCAGTCTGTCAGCTACGCCCAGAACCGGGCGATCGTTGATTTCTCAGAGATCTACCAGAACACCAGTAAATACAATGTGAAGCACATTACCCGCCGCTAGGCCGATCCCCCCAGCAGACCCCGGAGGACAAGCTCCAGCCCCAGCGCCAGCAGGAACAACAGAAAGCCCTGACGAAAGCGCTGCGGGCTGAGACGCGAGCGGATCCGCTGTCCCAGCCACATACCGAGCAGCGCGGGCAACAGCGCCAGCGCCGACAGCAGCAGCAAATCTGCGCGCCAGCCAGCGTGCAGGGAGAGGCCGGCCGCCATCGCCAGAGTGGAGAGGGTGAACGACAGTCCCAGGGCCTGGACCAGCTCGTCGCGACGAAAGCCCAGCGCCTGCAGCCAGGGCACCGCCGGAATAACGAATACCCCGGTCGCCCCGGTGATCAGTCCGGTCAGTCCGCCCATCAGCGGCGACAGGCGCTTTTCCACGCGGGCGGAAACCTGCACCGCCGGACCACGGAGCGCGTATCCGGCATAAGCTATCAGCACGGCGCCCAGCGCCAGCGCCGACCACCGCGGGTTCAGGTGGATGAGCAGTGACGATCCTGCCAGCGTGCCGATAATCATCCCGGTCATCATTAACCAGAGGCGACGCACAATCTGCGCCAGCGCGGGGCCTGCCAGCAGCTGCCAGAGATTGGTTAACAGCGAGGGGAGCACCAGCAGGGCCGCCGCGGCCGGTGGCGGCATCAGCAGGCCAAGCAGGCCCATCGCCACGGTGGGCAGTCCCATACCGGTCACCCCTTTGACCAGCCCGGCGGCGATAAAGATCAGCAGTAAACAGAGAGTGTGAAGATCAAACATCATGGCTCACTTATCGGCTCAGAGAAGGGCATTGAAACAGCTGGTCGCCGGGTGGACAATGCGGTATGTTGCCCGCAGGCTACGGTAAAACCGAAGGGAAAGGAGGGCGTTATGCGACTGGATCTCGCCGATCTGCGACTGTTTATCGCCATCGTGGATAGCGGCAGCATTACCGGCGGGGCGGCGGCGGCCCATCTGGCGCTGGCCTCCGCCAGCGAAAGGCTGCGCAAAATGGAGGCGGAGGTCGGTGTGCCGCTGCTGCACCGTCATGCCCGGGGGGTGACAACGACCGAGGCCGGGGAGGTGCTGGCGCGCCATGCTCGTCCGTTGTTAGAGCAGCAGCGGCGTCTGCGCCAGGCGATGCACGCCTTCGCCCGCGGTCAGCAGGGCACGCTGCGCCTGTTTGCCAATACCTCGGCGATGTCGGCTTTTCTGCCAGGCAAGCTCGCCGCGTGGATGGCCGCGCATCCCGGGATACAGATCGACACCGAAGAGCGCACCAGCGCGGATATTGTCAGCAGCATTCTGGCTGGCGTGGCGCAGGCCGGGGTGGTGTCCGATGCGGTCGACCCCGGGCCGTTGCGCCTGGAGCCCGTCGCGGAGGATCCCCTGGTGCTGATCGTGCCGCCGGCCCATGCCTTGAGTGACGCCGCCGAGGTGGCTTTCGCAACGATTATCCATGAGCCGCTGGTCGCGCTCTATCAGACCAGCGCGCTGCAGCAGCATATCGAAGAGCAGGCCGCCGGAGTCGGCCAGGCGCTGAACGTCCGCATCAGGATGAGCCATTTTGAAGGGCTTTGCGAGATGGTGGCTCACGGCGCCGGCGGGGCGATCCTGCCGCGCGTTATTGCTGAACGCTACCTGCCTCGCTACCGGTTCGCCGTTATCACATTGCAGGATCGCTGGGCGCTGCGTCGGCTGTGCCTGTGCTATCAGGATGACGAACGCCTGTCGCCAGCGATGCGCCGCTTGCTGGAGTGGCTCCGCCAGCCCTGAGCCGCGATAAACGTGGCTATCATATAGTGACAGTGTCACTTTATAGGGCGGTTATTGCTACTGACATCCGTGCCAGAGATGCGATAGTAGACGTCCGCCATTTATTAACACGCGAATCAGGACAGACAAGATGAGTACATTACCAAAAGTCGCGGTGCTGGGACTCGGCGCCATGGGACACGCTTTTGCCAGCAATCTGCTGAAGAAGGGCTTTACCGTCGCGGGCTGGAACCGTTCGCCAGCGCGCGGCGAGGATTTACAGGCGCAGGGATTATCCCTGCACGCCACGCCGCAGCAGGCGGTGGCCAATGCCGAGGTGATCATCAGTATGCTCGCCGATGGTCAGGCTACCCTGCAGGTACTGGCGCAAATAGCGCCTGCCTGTCAGCCGCAGGCCATCTATTGCCAGATGGGCACCATCGGCCTGGCGGAGACCCAGGAGGCTATCGCTTTGTTGCGGGAGCGTCAGCCGGCGATGACCTTCGTCGATGCCCCGGTTTCAGGGACCAAAGCCCCGGCCGAGAAGGCGCAGATCCTGGTGCTCGCCAGCGGAGATCGTGAAAAGTGTGGCGCGGCGGAACAGGTATTTGCCGCTATCTCACGTGGGACGCAGTGGTTTGGCGAGGCGGGCAACAGCCAGAAAATGAAGCTGGTCCTCAATGCCTGGCTGATTGCGATGATGCAGGGCATCACGGAAAGCGCACAGCTGGCGAAGACGCTGGGCTTTACCCCCGACCAGCTGTGGAGCGCCCTGGAGGGCGGCCCGCTGGCGGCGCCGTATGTCAAAGTGAAACTGGACGCCATCGCCAATGAGCAATTCGCGCCGCAGATGCAGCTGGCGCATGCGCTGAAAGATGCCCGACTGGCCTTGTCCCTGTCCGAGCCGCACACCATGCCGGGACTGGATAACATCGCCGAACTGTGGCAGCAGGCGGCGGATGCGGGATTTGCCGGGCAGGATCTGTCCTCGATATATCAGTGGCTGTCGACGTCGGCGAAAGCATAGTGTAGCGCCCTCAGGAAAAAGTGGCCTCGGCGGCCACTTATCCAGAGGGGAGTTATTTTCCGGAGAGCGCCGGGCGAGTGTCGATCCCTTCGTCAATGCGCTTGATCATATAGGGAAAGAACGGATTGGAAGACTGGCGCATCAGCGAGTCCAGACCCACAACCAGCACAGAACGCTCACCGCGAGCTGCAAACGTGCCAAGGCTGATCCCGTATTGATTCAGCGGATGGGGATAGCGCCCGTACAGCGAATCGCTCAAGGGGAAGGGGAGCGCGACATGAGAAAGAGAGTAGACGTCCGGTAAATAGTGCATTCCCTGCAGCTTTTCCACCGTGGTGTCTGTTTTCCCGGCGCGGGTGGTGCGAATTTCCATCTCTGTACTGGCGGAATTGGCGTTAGTGATGATCGTGGTTTGATAAGCTCGCGGCGCCGCGGGCAGCAACCGCGCCAGCGCGGTGTAAGACGTCCGGCGTAATAATGAATTAAACCTGACCGCATGATTTAAATCGAACAGGACAATTTCACTGCCATTATCCGGCAAGCGGTTATACAGCGCCGTCACGATCGCCCGTGTACTGACCGTTGAATCCACAACGGACTGAAAGGTCAATACCGGCGGTAAGCTGTTAAGCCTATGATTTCTCGAATCCGTCACTATCTGCTTTTGCAGCGCTTTGGTCAGCAGAAACGACTGACGGGCGGCATTCGTCGGGAAGGAGTTATATTTAAACGGATTAAACTCAGGCATGATGTTTAACCATGCGGCTTTCGAGAAGGCGGGAAGAAACGCGGGCCAGCCCGCGAGGCCGGAAAAGCGCGCGAAGCGGGTAATACCGATCATTGGAGAAATCAGGATCACCCGCTGGGGTTTTGCCAGTCCGGCATTATCCAGCGCGTCCAGCGAATACTTCATTGCCAGCGCGCCGCCGTTGGAAAATCCGACGATATGCAGGGGCGCATCATGCCCCGTCAGTCGTTTCGCTTCTCTCACCGCCAGGCGCGTGGCGGCCAGCCAGTCCTGCCAGTCCACGTCGGTCAGCCCGGCGGGTACCGTCCCGTGGCCCGGTAACCTGATACCGATGGCGACATAACCCTGTTGCCGGTAATTTTCGGCGATATGCCGCAGACTGTAGGGTGTATCCGTCAGACCATGCAGCAACACCACAGCGCCTTGCGGTTTGCCATCCGGCATCATGATATATGACCGATTCCAGTTGGTGGGAAACGAGTCCGGATAGATGGGGCTGTGACTGTAGTAACGATTCAGTTCGGTTTGCTGTTCAGCGTCCAGCTTATCGGTAACCTGGCGTTTTACCTCACCGAAGAGCGCATTCTCTTTTTGGAGGTAATCGTTCCAGTCAGCATTGTCGATTTCATCCGCGCCCATTTCATGCGGAACCCAGGTATGCCAGAGCTGCAGATCGGGCCCGCGCTGAATGTCATAAACGCGTAGTCCCAGAGCGCCAACAATCAACAGCAGCAGGGACAACACGATACGTTTTAACCAGGTTACCCATTTCAACGCGTGGCTTCCTTTCTTAATGACCTGTTTTCTGAGTATAAATAATCATGGTCAGGGAAGGTTTACTTTTTACGTAAGCGTTAAGATGAAAACAAACTCTGTGAGTTCGTAGCATGATTTGCATGTTCCATGCAGCAGACATGGTATTCAAAGCGCGACGAAGATTTGTATTAATGGTAAAGGATGCTTCCTCCCATGGCTGCATTCAATATTGGCCCCCTTGAGCGCGACTGATACCCAGTATTCAAGGCCTTAGCGGGAGCGAGCAGAACTTACGCTGAATCGCTCTTGCTGGGGAGGTTTCCGGGATTTACGGTGTTATTAAACGCGTGAGCTTGCTCAATTATCCACTTACGAAAATTGGCAATTTTCGGCAGGCTTTCACACCCTGGCCTGTAGACCAGATAATAAGACAGCGGGCTTGTCAGAGAAACCTCCGGACATAAGCGAAGAAGGCGCCCGCTTTTGATGTCATCATCAACCATTATGCTCCTCGCCAGCGCGATGCCGTGACCATCAATAGCTGCCTGAAGTACCGCGGCGGAGTTATTTATTCGCAGGCCGGGTTTACGGGCTATCGACTGGACGTTAAAGCGCCGTAACCAGCGATCCCAGGTGATAAAATCCTGGTGTTGCTCCATCGACAGATCGTGAATAAGCGTCTGCTCAGTGACCCCCGTCAGACAGTTAATCGCTGGATTCACTGCCATAAGAGAGGGGGCGCATACTGGGAAAACCTCCTCAGACATTAAGCGTTCTGCCTCTAATCCTTCCCATTGCCCCAGACCATAGCGAATACCTACGTCTATACCCTGTGCGGTAAAATCCATTAACTTCAGGCTGGTTTCCAGGCGCACGTCAATATCAGGCCATTTATGCTGGAAATCTTCAATACGTGGTAATAACCACTTAGCCGCAAAGGCAGGGCTGACGGTTACGTTCAGAATACCGTTTGTCGCGCCTTCCCGCAGGAGCGTCATCCCCAGGTTCAGGCTTTGAAAACCCATGCGTATATCGGGGAGCGCACGCAGCGCAGGCTCTGTTAAAACGAGGGCGGCACGACGATTATTGCTACGATGAAACAGCGGAAAACCGACCACTTCTTCAAGTGAACGTACCAGCTGTCCGACGGCTGCCGGGGTGACATTTAACTCCTCGGCTGCAAGAGAAAAGCTCTGGTGGCGCGCACTGGCTTCAAAGGCACGTAATGCATTGAGATGAACGGGTGTTTTCATACCTGATAGAAAACCTTCTTACAAAACCAAGATTATCTCATTTGTTCATGAGGGTATTGCTTAACATAATGCAGAAACGGTGAGGGTTACAAAATAAATTATTGTACCCCCAACACTTAGTGGCGACTTTATGCGCAAAGCTTTTCTTTGCAATGGGCAAGCGAGTGTCACCGTAACGAAGTATGGCCTGAGGCTATCTTTATGACTTCCGCGAATAAATGAATTAAGGAGTTTTCAATGGCTTATTTGCAGATCAACCTGGATATCAGCGAAAAGAACAGAGCAGCAGCTGCAGCGGTATATCAAAAATACAAAGCACCATTCCTCTCAACGATCGACGGCGCTGTTTCAAAAGAACTGTTGGTACGTGCCGAAGATGTGCAAGTTCTGCATGGTTTCCACACGGTTAAACAGGCTGAAGCGTATCTCGGATCTCAGTTATTTACCGCGGATGTGGTTGAGGCACTCAAACCCTATTTGAACCGCGCGCCTGACGTGCGTATCTACGACCTTGCCCGATAACGCATTATAAAACGGAGGTAGCAGTGATGGTTCACTGGACTGAAATGCGCAAAGAACTACGGGCAGCGATCGGAGAATTCGCAGGTTTGCAACCCGATGTGATGCAAGGCATCGATAAGATGCAAAATGCGGCTGTCGCAACAGGCCACCTGGACGCGAAAACTCATGAGCTGATCGCGCTTGCCGTGGCGGTCACGACCCGGTGTGATGGATGTCTGTCCGTCCATGCTGAAGCTGCTGCAAAACAGGGGGCAACGCGCGAAGAGATCGCTGAGGCGCTTGGTGTGGCAATCACACTAAACACGGGCGCCGCGCTGGTCTATTCCAGCCGAGCACTTGACGCCTTCGACAACCTGCCTAAGTAAAAATAGTCGCGGCTTCCGTGTGGGGCCGCCTTACACATACCCTGGAAAATGCATGTTAATAAACCACGATTTCACCCAGCGCGTTACCGTTTCCTGTGATGATTACCACTGGGTTCACTCCCCTCAGACAGGGATTGATCGGGTTATGTTGGATCGTATCGGTGGTGAGCAGGCCCGCGCCACCAGCGTGGTTCGTTATTTGCCTCTTACAGTATTCCCGCAACATCAACATCCCGGTGGAGAAGAGATCCTGGTTCTGCAGGGTCAATTCTCAGAAGGTAACCGCGATTATCCCACCGGCTGGTATTTGCGTAACCCACCGGGTTCTTCCCATCAACCTCACAGCAAAAACGGCACGCTGTTGTTCGTTAAGCTTGGCCAGATGACAACCCAGGAAACTGTTCCGTTACGTATCGATACCCGTGCGCCTGAAAATTGGCTTGCGGACGGCGGAATGTCTGTTTGTCCGTTATTTGAGAGTGCACAAGAACGTGTTTGTCTGCTGCGTATTCATGCTGGTGCGCTACTGGTGGACCCTGCACTGAAGGGAGGGGCAGAGTTGTTCATCGTGGAAGGAAGCATGATAGAAGGCAACCGCATTCATGCGAAGGGGAGCTGGATACGCATCCCGTCCGGGCAGGGAATGGCGTTTACTGCCGGGATCGACAACACCCTGGTGTATCTCAAAAAAGGCCATCTCGACGTTAAGCAGGTAACAGTACCATGATGAATGCTGAGGTCATCATTGTGGGAGGGGGGCTCAGCGGGTTATACGCGGCCAGATTGCTGGAAAAAGCGGGTATTGACTACGCACTTCTCGAAGGTCGTGAGCGTATGGGGGGGCGTATCTTACAGGCGAATGCCGCTGAGGCAGATTTAGGCGCGACCTGGTTCTGGCCAACGATACAACCTGCATTGAAGCAGTTATTCAGAGAACTGAACATTGAGTCATTCAGTCACCAGGAGAGGGGGGACATGCTTTTTGAGCGTCCCAAAGATGCCCCTTCTCGCCATCCTGGATTTGTCTCTTCGCCTGCAGCCGCCCGTGTAAGTGGTGGGATGTCACGACTGCCCAATGTATTACTGGCGGAGTTAAAGCCTGGGCGCATTCAGACCGGACTGCAGGTTAAACACATCGAACAGCAAAATGGCACCCTGAACGTTTGCGGAACTTATGCCGATGGACGCCCGTTTAGCCGGCAGGCGCAACATGTACTGTTGGCATTGCCCCCTATGCTGGCTGCAGGGATCAATTTTTTCCCCGCGCTACCCACGACGTTATTGCACGCATGGCGTAACACCGGAACCTGGATGGCGCCCCATGCAAAGTATGTCGCTGTGTATCCCGATAATTTCTGGAAAAGGAAGGGACTATCCGGGGAGGTAAGAAGCAACATTGGGCCTATGGTTGAAATTCACGATGTTTCAGAACCTGACAGGATGTTTGCGTTATTCGGGTTTATTGGCGTGCCTTTTCACGAGCGTCATAAGATAGGTGACGCGGTCCTGAGAGATTTATGCAGAAACCAGTTGATAAGACTGTTTGGCGAGGAAGCCGCCTATCCCCATGCTGAATTTCTTAAAGACTGGGCGGCAGATCCCTTTACCTCCACCTCGCGCGATCTAACCCTACCCGCAGGTCATTCTGTACCACCCGCCAGCGCAAATCACGGTCCGTGGCGTAACTGTCTTACCGGTATCGCGAGCGAATGGTCCACCGTCTTTCCTGGCTATCTGGCAGGGGCGATTGATGCCGCTGCGGCAGGCGTACAACACATAATCGAGAAATAAAAGATGAAGCAAACTTATAAAGCAATGCAGGTTTCTCGTCCTGGTCAACTGGAATACGTGGAAAAAGAACTCCCGGATCCCGGCCCAGGCGAAGTGCTGATAAAAGTGGAAGCCTGTGGAATTTGCGGAGCGGATTCTGGCGTCGTTGAAGGTCTGGAAAAGCGTGTTGAGTATCCTCGCGTACCGGGTCATGAAGTGGTCGGTACGATCTGCAAAACATCGGGGCCGCTCCCTGCCTGGCTCAAACCTGGTCAACGTGTCGGCGTTGGGCGACTAGGTGGTCATTGCAACGCTTGCGAGCAATGCCGTCTTGGTCACTTTAATCTCTGTCAAAATCAACCGGTTACTGGCAGCACAAGAGACGGGGGGTATGCAGAATACATGCTGGCGCGTGAGACGGGACTGGTCGCTATACCGGATGACTTGTCCTCCGTCGACGCCGCACCATTACTTTGTGCGGGAGTAGCGACCTTTAATGCCTTAAAAAAATCTCAAGCGCAGGCTGGCGATACGGTTGTTGTTCAGGGGATCGGGGGGTTAGGACATTTAGCTTTGCAATATGCACGCAAAATGGGTTTTCGCGTTATCGCCGTTGGCAGGGGCGATGATATTGCACGAGAAGTCATTGCGCTCGGAGCCCATCACTACGTCGATACCAACATCGAAGAGGCTGTTGAAGCCATTAAGGCGTTGGGCGGCGCCAAAATTATTTTGTCGACCATCACTGACAGCCACGCCGTTTCCACTCTGCTACCCGCGCTGCTTCCCCAGGGAAGGCTGATGGTCGTTGGTGTGGGTAAAGCGCCACTGAGTTTTGCCCCGGGTCTCATGGTCGGGCGGGAGTTACAGATAAACGGCGCCATGACCGGGACGGCAATTGAATTAGAAAAAACGCTTCATTTCAGCCTGCTGGCAGCTGTGCGCGCGCAGATTGAAACGCGTTCTCTGGCACAAGCACAAGAGGCGTATGAAAAAATGCGTAGCGGAAAGGCGTCTTTTCGCATGGTTCTCACCATGGGACATCGTTGAATACCTACCTGTGTTGACCGATCTATCCTCCATAAACGTTAATGTCGACGCCGCAGTCATTGCGTCACTGAAAAGTCTCATCGGTGAAGCCAAAACAGTTGAGACCGTGGCTGCTTACAAGGTGGTTTCGCGTTTTCTGGTGGCGCTGGATATCTAGCGTCACCATCCTCTCTCTTTCCACTATCTATCGGGACCGTCGTTCATGCTGGCCGGTATCCTGGTGGTTATCCCTACACCTACTGGCGCTGTGACGTCTTCCCGGGCCTTGAGATCTGCAGCGGGTCTGAAAGCATAACCGTACGAATGCTATCCGGGCCTGCTGCCTGGATGGCTTTGTTAAAAGAAAAACTATATTAGCCAGGAAGTTTATCTGCTTGGTATGACCTCGGTTTCCATTTCATACTGCTTCATAGTGAGATTATCAAACGCCACAGGCATGACGGTTGAAAAGAACGATGACCATTCCATTGACGATCAAACAAATTGAAATGCTGGTAAAAATAAGTGAAGGGAAGGGGCTGTCAGAAGCGGCGCGCTTGCTTAATTTATCGCCCTCCGCCGTGAGTAAGGGGCTGGCGGTAATGGAAGAAAACCTGGGCGTTCCGCTGATCCAAAGAACAACCCGTTCATTTCAGTTGACTGAAGCCGGGGAGTACTTCGTTTCCAGAGCTTCGGAACTGCTCAAAGAGTTCGACGATATCATTAACACGACCTGTGGCTATTTCAACCAGCCACACGGGGCCTTGAAGGTCACCAGTTCTGTGGCGTTTGGCTACGCACATTTGATTGATATTTTCGAAGAATATCGTAAGAAAAATCATAATGTCGAACTTATACTGGAACTTGACGATCACCTGACGAACCTGAACGAAAACAATGTTGATATCGCATTGAGGGTTACCGCCACGCCCCCGCAGAACTATGCCGCCAGAAAACTTTCAAAAATCAGCTGGCTATACTGCGCTTCCCCTGATTATCTTGCACGGATGGGCTCCCCGACTAAACGTGCCGAGCTTGCAAGCCATGAGTGCCTGATCTATCCAGGATTAACGCCGCCCTTGCGCTATAACGATATCGTATCCCCGCATCCGCAGTGCGCGATAAAACCCCGAACGCCGGTTCAAGCCAACAGCAGCCTGTTGCTCTTGAAGGCGGCTCTTTCAGGGCAGGGTATTGCCTGGCTTCCCTCTTATCTCATCAGCCAGCACATCGATGCAGGGGAGCTTGTTCCTTTAAAGCTTGATGGTAAATACGCTTACCCGACGCATAGCCTCTATGCACTCTATTTCCCCAGCAAGTTTCGTAATCCAAAAGTAAGATCCTTTATTGATTTTTTGGTGGAAGAAAACCAGCCATGGAATCACTGGGAAAAAGCGATAGATAATTTGCTCTAATAGGTAAAAATCAACGTGCGTCAGATCACAATAATTAGCCGTGGCGAAATTATAAATATAAGAAAAAGCTATAACATCGATCACACTTTAAGATAAAAGGAGTTATATTTTGTGGTGCATATCATATTGTGCTGAAATAAATTTGATGTGAATAAAAGTATAAACTGTTTTCTCTAATATTCATTAGCCACCCTTTGTATGCTGTGTAAAGCTTCATGCATTCAATCAAAGATATCTATCAGGTATTTGATTGAAATATCGTCAGGGACTTGTAGGTTGCTGGATTAAATGTAGACAAGTCATTCCAGTATGTAATTAAAACATGCATAACTTTGTGTTTTTGTTAAGTCTATTGGGGACTCCTATGACCGTAGGAATTAATACTGAAGCAATTAATAATAAGAATATTCCCTTTACCATGTATGATTTAGGGTGGGTGGTGCTTTGCATCGGAGCTGCCATAGGTTCCGGAATCGTCTTTTTCCCGTTACAGGTTGGATTGAAAGGGGTGTGGGTCTTTGCCCTGGCCGTTATCCTGGGCTATCCGGCAGTTTATTACATGCAGAAGCTATTCATCGAAACGATGGCGCGCAGCGATGAGCAAGATTCCTATCTGAGTATCATCACCAGCTACGTTGGCAGTCGCTGGGGCGTGCTGCTTGGCGCGCTTTACTCCTTCACCATGCTGAAGTCGATGGTGGAGTATGCTCTTGCCATTACCAACGACAGCGCCTCGTATCTGAAAACCTTTGGGCTTACTAACCAGACGCTATCCGAACACTGGTGGTGGTCTCTGCTGTTAATCGCCGGGCTCTCGCTGGTCGCGTCGAAAGGAGAAAAGCTGCTCTTCAAAGTCTCAGGCAGCATGATTGCCGTAAAGCTGGTGATCATCGTAGCGATTGGTTTCATGGTGATCCCCTTCTGGGATCTGAGCAATATTGGTGCATTCCCAACCGTTAGCCACCTTGTCGTAGGTACGTTCCCGACGCTTCCGTTCGCTATCTTCTCCATTATGTTTGTTGGGATACTAAATCCGATGAACATCGCCTACAAAAAACGTGAAGAAGATAAGGACGTGGCAAAGTATAAAATTTTACGCGTACATAAAGTGGCTTATTTAGTTCTTGTCGCTACCGTGCTGTTGTTTGTCATGTCCATCGTACTCTCTATCAGTGAAGCCGATGCGCTACGAGCCTATCAGGACAATATCTCGGCCCTGGCTCTGGCCGCTAAGGTCATTCCTGGTGCCGCGGTCAAGTATATGAGCGTTGTTCTCAATGTGTTTTCCATCGTGACGGCGTTCCTGGCGCTCTATCTGGCCGTACATGAATCTTTCGTAGGTCTGATCAAAGTCACTGTTGAAAAAATGGTTAAGCCTCAGGCAAACAACAGCAAGGCGATTTCAGTTACCGCTTTTGTCATGGTTGTACTGGTGCTGTGGTTGATCGTGCTAACGAACTTTCCCATTCTGAAGGTGTTCGTGTTTGGTGGCGTGACTTACGGTCTTATAAGCTGCATCATTCCCGGTTTTATTATTCTTAAAAATGACAAGTTTTCTGACCTGCGTGGCGTCTCGGTTTACTATGTGATTTTAATCGGCATGCTCATGTGCATTGGTCCTTTTGTCATGTTATTTTCACAATAAGTATTACCTATACAACTTGCACCTTACTGCAACCTTGATATTTGCATTGCGTAATCATTAGTCCTGTTGTGGGTCATCATTAATTCAATTCATGTTGACCCACAAATAAAAGTGCCAGCGAAAAAATAATTATCATCGCTGCGTACCTGTGATATTAAAAGCGTTATATAAAAAAAGTGGGGAGCGGAGATGTCGCGCAATAAGATCGCAAAAAAGTTACAAAACCTTCAATCATCTGCAATTAGAGAACTACTGAAACACAGCAAAATGGACGGTGTTATTTCCCTGGGCGGCGGAATACCAGATCCAAACTTGTTTGATCGGGAAGGCTTACAGATTGCTATGGATAATATCCTGACCCATGGTTGGAAAGACGCGTTTCAGTATGGATTGAGTGAGGGTCATTCTGAATTGCGGGCAGCCATCTGCCAGATCATGCGTGACCGGGGAATTCACTGCAGCATAGAGGATGTCGTTGTGACCTCTGGCTCGCAGCAATCTCTGGATATTCTTGCTCGGGCACTGATTAATCCTGGCGATGTAGTGGTGTTAGAACGGCCTACTTACCTGGCGGCACTGCAGGTATTTCAGCTTGCTGAAGCGAACCTGATGTCGGTAGGAACTGATGCTCAGGGCATGATTGTCGATGAGCTGGAAACGCTGCTTCTAACGACCCGGATAAAAGCAGTGTATATCGTACCCACGTTTGGTAATCCCAGCGGCGTTACCCTCGTGGAGCAACGGCGTAAACAGCTGGTGGAACTCTCGCTACGCTACGATTTTATCATCATCGAAGACGACCCTTACGGCGAAATCAATTTTACGGATACGTCATTCATTCCGCTCAGAGCATGGTCTGCGGAAAGGGGTAACAGTGATAACGTTGTTTACACATCAACCTTTTCGAAGATCCTCGCGCCAGGCGCTCGGGTAGGGTGGCTGGTGCTACCGGATTGGCTCAAAAGAGGGGTTGTCAACATCAAGCAAACCACAGATTTACATACAAGTTCTCTCTCGCAGTCGCTTACCTACCACTATTTAAGCAGTGGCCGCTTGCCGGGACAGATCGCACTCATCCGAAAGGCTTATGAGCGCAAATGTCGAGTTCTAAGCCACCATTTGTTGAACGAACTAGGTGACCACATCACGTTCCACCAGCCGATGGGCGGCATGTTTTTATGGGCAAAGTTTAAATATGAGATGGATACCACGCAGTGGCTTCAGAAAACATTGCGCAACGGCGTAGTGTACGTGCCTGGTGAATTTTTCTACTGCGAAGAACCGGATCATTCCACCCTACGAATGTCGTATGTCAGCGCGACAGAAGAGAGCCTTAAAGAAGCGGTAAAACGCCTAAAAACCGCGCTTAATGAGTTGTCCTCTCCAGTTATCCCGTGAGAGGTCATAGGCCATAAATAAGACAGTAAGAGTTGTAATCAGAGGAATAGTAATAATGTCTAATCATAGTTTTGATAACCAGATATCACCAGAAACGTATCTATGTCATGGTCCGTTCGATCCCGAAGTATTTGGTGGCGTGGTTAACCCGCCTGTATATCACGCCTCAACGGTCATCTTCAAAAACTGCAAAGAGCTCAATGAGCGCCACCAGGCGCTGTTTGAAGATGCGGAAGATGAAGTGATGTATTATGGTCGATTTGGAACGCCTATCACCTTCGCCGTGCAGAAAGCCCTGGCCGAACTGGAGGGGGGGTACCGATCTTTACTGGTGCCTACTGGACTTGCAGCCTGCACAAGTGCGTTACTGGCTCTGGTTAAAAATGGCGATCATATCCTGGTCAGTAGTAGCGTTTACGGCCCGACGCGTGGATTCGTCAATAATGTGCTGGCCAAAATGGGCGTTTCGGCAACCTTTTTCGATCCGACTATTGGCGATCGCATTGCTGAACTGTTCCAGGAAAACACGACCGTAGTGTTTACAGAATCTCCTGGCTCCCAAACTTTCGATATCCAGGATATTCCGGCAATAACTCGCGTGGCGCATGCCCACAATGCTAAAGTTATTATTGATAATACCTGGGCGACACCGCTGTTTTTCAAGCCATTTGAGCACGGTGTGGATGTCTCCGTGCATGCTGCCACTAAATATATCGTTGGACATTCTGACGCGCAGATGGGGTTGATCACCACAAATAAAGAAACCTGGCTTGCCATTCGTCGCTTTATCTATCTCTTTGGTCTGCATGCTGCGCCGGATGATGTTTATCTCGCACAGCGCGGATTGCGTACTATGTCTTTGCGTCTTGGACGCCATCAGGATTCAGCGCTTAAAATTGCTAAATGGTTTGAGGAACGTGAAGAAGTGGAGCAGGTGCTACATCCGGCATTACCTTCCTGTCCGGGTCACGAAATTTGGAAACGTGACTTCACCGGTTCCAGCGGTTTGTTTAGCGTGGTGCTTAAACCTCACTATTCAAAAGAGTCCGTGGAGAAGTTTATTGATAGCCTGGAGTATTTCGGCATCGGTTTTTCGTGGGGCGGTTTTGAAAGCCTGGCTATTCCGTTTAACCCGCGTAAAGATCGTCCGGAATATCACTGGCCGTACGAAGGGCACTCCTTCCGTTTACAGATCGGCTTAGAAGATCCCGTAGATTTAGTAAAAGACCTGGATCGGGCGCTACGTCATCTAAAGGCGTAAGAACCAGGAAAAGCGCCAGTCAGGCTGGCGCTTGTTATACTAGCGCTATGACAAAACGTTGTGATTAACGGAAGCAGTAATGGATATTCCGATAGACCTTAAGCACTTACAAACTCTTTTAGCATTGCGTAAAACAGGAAGCCTGACGCGCGCGGCAGCAGCTATGCAACTGACTCAATCGGCATTATCGCACCAGATCAAACAGCTCGAAGAGCACTATAACGTTTCTCTGTTTATGCGAAAAACATCGCCCGTAAAGTTTACCCTGGCGGGTGAGCGTCTGTTACAGCTTGCTGAAACCGTGCTTAATGCAATGGAGGAAGCCAACAGGGATCTTTATAAGTTAGCGCTCGGAAAACAGGGCGCGCTCCGGATAACCCTTGAGTGTCACACCTGTTATGGCTGGTTACTACCGGTGATGGATGAGTTTCGTAAGAAATGGTCTGAGGTTGAAATTGATATTTTGCCTGGTTTTCAGCCAGATCCAGTGGGTCTTCTGTTGCAAAACAGAGCTGATGTTGCCATCGTGGATGAAACCGAGCAGACAGACCTGGTGAGTTATAGCTCCTTATTTAAATATGAAATGGTTGCTATTTTGGCAAATGAACATCCTTTAACGCGAAAGCCCTGGCTTGAAGCGGAGGACTTCCGTGGTGAATCGCTCATCACCTACGCAGTACCGGATGAACGTATCGATCTTTGTCGAAAAGTCCTTAAACCTGCCGGCATTCCAATAAGGAGGAAAACAACAGAGCTCACCATGGCTATCATTCAACAGGTTGCCTGCCAGCGGGGTATTGCCGCATTGCCTATCTGGGCAGTATCAGAATATCTTGATAAAAAATACGTCACAGCAAAGTCAATTACAGAAAATAAACTAATTTCAGAAATTTGGCTTGCTACACTTACAGAAAACATCAATAAGGACTATATCACTGACTTTATTAACTTTACCCGACAGCACTGCTTACGCTTGTTAACTGAAATCCAAACAACGTAATAATGATGTAAATCAGTTTTTTTTGCGCGAGAAGACGGCATTTTTTATTTTCAGGAGATAAAGATGAAAAAAATTATTAATACCAAAGCAGCTCCAGCAGCCATTGGACCTTATTCTCAAGGGGTGTCATTTGGTAATTTGGTGATGACTTCAGGCCAGCTACCTCTGGATCCATCAACAATGAAATTTCCCGAAGGAGGAGTAAGGGAACAGACTCGTCAATCATTATTGAATGTAAAAGCCGTTTTGGAGCAATCAGGCGCCTCGCTGGATACTGTGCTTAAAACCACTTGTTTTCTCGCAAAGATGGAGGATTTTGCAGTATTTAATGAAGTTTACACCGAATTTTTTGGCGACTCAGGAGCGCCAGCACGTTCATGCATTCAGGCCGGCAAATTACCAAAAGAAGCCTTAGTTGAAATCGAAGCTATCGCGTATATTAGGTAATACAACAGGAGGCAAAGTGGATAGACGCTGTAAACACAGGTGCACTATTTTTGCTTTGGCCTCCGTGTTTCTTTCCTGGATTGACGATATTGAATTTATTTACTACATGTAAAATAAGAAGACAGAAATAATATTTGTTTTAATCCTGTTAACTGAAGAAGTTGAATGATGAGGGCATAACTGCGTAGGCAAGGATCAGGGGCAGGCACGCGTCAATGAGTGAGAAAATCAGTGTTAATTTTGACTCGCTCCTGAATCCACAGCAGCAGGGATAACATGTTTAGAATGAAAGATATTGCAAGAAAGGGGCTGGCACCGCCGGTGCTTTTACTACTATGTTTACTGGTCAATATGTGGGCGCGTTGGCCTGTACTTATGCATATTGATGAGATATTCACCGTATCATGGAGAGTATGCACCGCCCTGGTCACTGGAGGCATTAGTCTTGGCCTGTCTCTGACGGGACTGGTAACGTTGATGAGCAATCACACAACCCTCAATGCATTACATCCGGAACGAACCAGTACGCTGGTGACCAGAGGATGTTTTCGTTTTTCCCGTAACCCCGTGTACCTTGGATTTATAGGGATACATATCGCTTTTGCCCTATTGTTAAGTAGTGTAGCTGGTTTAGTGATTACCCCGCTTCTCATTTTACTTCTGAGCAACTTGCATATACAGGTTGAAGAGGCTGGCATGCAAGAACTGTTTGGCCGACAATGGGAAGAATATTGTAATAATACCCCTCGCTGGTTCTCTCTGGCAGCATTATATGCAGTTATTAGGGGGCGCACCAAGTGATCGCAAACCGTTTTATTCATCATTCTGTAATTTGTGAATGGTCTTCATTTCACACATATCACGTATAATCCATTCATTACATAATGTTTGCCAGTCAATCGCGATATGGGGTATCGTTCCCGTGGCCTGAGATTGCAACTATATCAGTCCAACGAAGGGAGACAGTCTTCTATCATGACCTGGCACCCGGTGATTTTATCTCTGAATACGTTTAAAGAAGGAAGACAAACTATATGCACACATTAAATTTATGACAGAAAATGTTATGGCGCGTAAATCTAAAACCAGATATGGCTATATTTAATCTCGCGTTATATTACTATGCTTTCTTGTAGAATAATGGCGACACGTGAGTGTCGCCATTGTTAATATCAAAACAATGAATAGCGCTTACTTTAAAAATTAATTTCTGCGACGGCTAAATAATAATGAAAACAAACCGCCAAGTATCACTATCCCAACCAGGAGATACATAACAACGTAAAAGTTATGAGTAACACTCAGAATAAAACCAATTAATACAGGTGATAATGCACCAAAACCAACGGCCATGCCATTTAAAGCCCCCGCAGCTGCAGACATCGCTTCTGCAGGAACCATTGATTGCAAAAGGGTAAACACACAGGGCAGCTGCATTGAGGAGGCACCGATACCGAAAGAGATCACGATGGCAGCGAAAACATTATTAGTTATATTCACTCCAATCAGGATGCTTGCAGCACACAACATGGCGGAGGCAAACATTACCATGCCTTTCCTGTCAGTTTTGTCGACAATGAACCCAGCGAGCACTTTGAACAAAAGTCCAAATATAAAAGGAAGCGCGGACATCCAACCGACATTTGCCCATGAAAAACCGCGCTCGGTATTTAAATATGTTGGAAGCCAAGTTACGACACCCCATGACAGCATGGAGTTAGAGGAAAAAACAGCCAATAAAATCCAAAAGTTAAAATTGCACAGATATACTTTGGCACGTTCAATAACTGAAATTTTTTCACTGCTATTTTTATGTAAAACTTCCTCCGTGGTGCTTTTATTGATTGTTTTGAGTTCAAGATCGTTTACATATTTATTCTCCTGTGGGAAGTTTGATGTAAAAAAATAGATTAGAACAATGGGTAACAAGGTTAACGAAAATGAAAAATAAAAAGTATGACGCCAGGAATGCTCAGCTATGATCCAGGTATAAAGAGGCATGGCTAGTGCAGGAGCGAGGGACTGCCCTAAGATCCATGCCGTATTTGCTCGACCTCGTTCTCCAGCAGGGAACCAATTTTTTATGATTGTATTTTGCATCGGGTAGTAAAGACCTTCACCAATACCTAGCAAAATTCTGGTTCCTAATAATATAGCAAAGAAACTTGACATCCCCCCAACCAAAAGTGACAGGCTTATCACCACATAAGCGATAAGCATGGCTCTTCGAGGGCCAATATAATCTCCTATAGGACTTAAAAAAACATTAGCAATCCCGTAACTCGCTAAGAATAAAGACATCAACAAGCCAACTAATATTGGTTTGTCATTAAGATGCATTTCGTTTAAAAAATGTGTATTCGCTGCAATAATAGAAATATTGACACGGTCAAGATATATAATCGATAAGCTAATGAATAAAATCCCTAACACAAAAAAACGCTGTCGGGTAGGTTTTTGTACATGCTCTAAAATTGTGACACTTTGGGGCAAATCAGTATCATTTTTCATTTATTAATCCTTATGATTATTATAGGGCGATAAATTATTATTTTCCTGATATTTGGAGAGAGCAAATTTTACCTGTTAGGACTTTACGGGCGAAATGACAGCTAACTATGTGAAACCTCTGTAATAAACCATTGACGTGCCAGTTTTTCCCAAAAGAGAGCACCTAATTCGAGGTTTTTATCATTGAAGTCATATGATGTACTATGAAGATCCCCTTGAGAAAGTGCATCATTACCATTCCCAATCCATCCATATGCGCCAGGTACTTCCTGGAGCATAAAACCAAAATCTTCGGCGGTCATCGCTGGAAGAACATTATCATGCGCATTATTTTCACCAACAATTTCCCGCATCATTTTAGCCATAAATCGAGCTTCTTTGGGATGATTGTTTGTATTTGGATAACCACCTTCTTTTATAATTACCTCAGCATGTGCGCCATGTGCTTCTGCTATGCTGATGGCAATGTGCTGCATATTATCCAAAATTAATGATTGCGCTTCGTTTGTTAAGGTACGGCATGTGCCCATAATTTTTGCTTCAGAAGGGATTATATTCGGAGAACTGCCTGCCTCAATTTTTCCAATAGTCAACACGGCGGCGTCCAGAGGATTCATCCGACGTGATATTAAAGTCTGTAGATGTGTTACAATAAAGCAGGCGATCGGCACAGGATCAATAGTTGACTGGGGGAGAGCCGCGTGTCCACCTTTTCCAAAAACGGTGATCTCAAAGGTGACTCCCGATGCCATTATTGGGCCAATTTTTGTCCCCATCTGTCCTTGCGGAAGGTGAGGCCAGTTATGCAAAGCAAATACGGCCTGACAAGGAAAGAGCTTAAACAGCCCTTCGTTCATCATAACGCGTGCCCCGGCGCCGCCTTCTTCCCCTGGCTGAAAAATCAGATGAATGGTCCCATCAAAATCTCGATTAGCTGAAAGCAGTTCGGCTGCGCCAAGTAACATAGCGGTGTGCCCGTCATGTCCGCATCCATGCATACATCCTTTACGCTTACTAGCATGCATGAATTTATTCGCTTCTTCTAATGGCAGGGCATCAATATCTGCTCTTATACCTAATGCTGGTCCAGGATCATTAGCGCTACGATTTTTACCGTATATACTGCCAACAATACCCGTAGAAGCTAGCCCTCGCGTGTAGGGGATATCAAGATCCGCAAGAAAATCTGCGATTTTATCGGATGTCCGATGCTCCATAAATTTTAATTCTGGATGCATATGTAAATCATGCCTAAATTCTGTGAGCCTCTTCACATTAAGAGTTGTTATATTCTTATCTGACATGAGAAATCTCTTTTTAGTTAGCGTTAACCCTCGAAAAGGTAACAAATATTTTATCTTTATTGATCTAATTCACATAAAATCAATCTTCTCAAACCACCTTAGTGAATTCCTGCCCGAAAAATACTTGCTTGAATTCATTCTACATGGATGATAGAGAATGCTAGCTATGTCGTAAAATACCTTTTCAACATCTAACTCATACCATCGAGGTATATCTATGGAATTGCGTCAATGCCGCTACTTCATCTCAGTAGCGAAGCTCGGCAGCATTAGTCAAGCAGCCTTAGAACTCCATATTGCTCAACCTGCTCTAACTCGGCAGATCCAAAAACTGGAAGAGGATCTTCAAGTCATGCTCTTCAAACGAACGGGGCGAGGAGTGCAACTTACTGATGCAGGAAGTCAGTTCCTCATTGACGCAGAAATATTAATCGACAATGTTACGGTCATAAAGGAACGTGCTATTCGGGCCTCCCGTGGAGAATGTGGTAATATCTCTCTAGCACTTCCTGTAATACAAAATGCAGCGCCGCCGATCACGGCATTATTAAAAAAATTCAAGAAAACGTCACCGCTCGTCGGCATTACGCTTCACCACCTCATATCTGAAGTGCAACTTTCAAAGATCGCTGAGGGAGATCTTGATGCTGGTTTTTTATTGTTCAGACCACTTAATGATCCTCTTTTTGCAGGAATCCCCGTTTTCAAAGAAAAAATGTTATTAGCTTATCCGGCTGAATGGAAGTGGCCTGATAATAAGGAACCTCGTTACTTAAGAGATTTGCAAAATCTTGACTTTATATGGCTTCCTCGTACCGCCGCACCGGCGTGGCATGATCGACTTATTCATTGCTTTTACGATGCGGGTTTTACGCCGCGTTCCGTTATGCACGGCGTGGATGCAGTATCCATGCTTACGTTAGTTAGCGCCGGCATGGGATGTACCATCGTTGCAGAAGGGATTAGACACCTTGCTCCGCCAAACGTGTCGTTTGTGGCATTAGAAGATTTAAACCTGGTACAGGAATGGGAATTAGTATGGCGCAAAGACAGATGCTCTGAAGTTTTAAAAAGTTTAATAAATCTGATTTGAGCATATAACGCGCGCTAACAGCTGATTACATGACTGCTGCTTTTTGAGCGCATGCGGTCAAACGGGACTAATGGCATGAGCTTATGCTTTCGACTGGCGATAAGGGAGGAGACCTCTATGCAGACGCTTAGTCTCCTGAAACGTCGGCCTGTGCGCCATCGTGCTGGTATGACACGCGTGGCCAGCAGTTGTCCTGCATTGATCCGATCGCCAATAGGGACCTTCAGAAGGTCAGCACTATAAGCGAGTATCGACGCAACAGAGTAAGAGCAAAATAAAGCGTCACCAATAGAACCGTGATTCCATGGCGAAAAAGCGCATTCGCTTTACTTCTCCAAAACGGCTTATGAAGCGGCAAATCAACCAAAAGAGCTTCTGATTGTTAAAGATGCCACACATGTCGATTTATATGATCGTATGGATAAGATCCCGTTCGATAACATCACTGCATTTTTTAACAAAAATCTTAATAAGTAAGCCATAGCACCGTCCGGTGCTTTCAGATGCAGTGTCTGTGCGACAAACGACATACACTGCTCTTGAAAGAGGAGAAGTTTATGTTCTGGAACCCTGAATTATTAACAAGAATAGATGCGGCCGACGACCTGAAAATCGCTCCGTATCATCCCGATATGAATACGACCGGTACGCCGACGTGGATTTGGGAAGTGAAGGTGGAGAACAGACTTTTCGTCCGAGCCTATAGTGGTACCCGTTCAAAATGGTATCAGGCTGCATTGTCCCAGCAGGCGGGTAAGATACTGGCTATTGGACAGGAGTTCGACGTCCTGTTCGCAAAACCATCAGACCCTGAGCTTGAAAGTAAAATTGATCAGGCTTATCAGAAAAAGTACTCCAGCAGCAGCTATGTTTCAGCAATGACAGGGACACGCGCCAGAGCGGCCACGATTGAGATTTTACCTTCGTGATTTCCTGTCAAAGTGATACTGGGTGTTCTGTGAGACAAAATCTGCCTGTTTAACTTTAATTTCCCTGAAACTGGAGGCAAGTATGAAACATACACAACCGCCAGTTTCTGGTCCGGTGAAAGTTCATCTTCAGGAAGCATTGTCCATTAAGGTAGGAGTTTGAATATCAGATGACAGGGCGAACATGTACTATGAACATAACGCAAGAAAAGGGATGTCAGTCATAAATAAGTACCGTGTTGATTTGTTAAGAGGCCGCTGTCAAATATGAAGTTATTGGGCACTATACGTCATTTAACATAATATACATTATGCGCACTTAGATTATGGTGGCTGAGTTGTAAGGCCTGCTGCTGGATAAGTGACCCGTAGATTCACCATGGAGGGATTCTGATGACGGCTTATGCAGCGGACGTTTTCACTTTGGACGAAGTTAACCGACTCAAAATCATTCAGGACGTTGTCGACCGGAGTCTGACCACACTTGATGGCCACACAGCGCCTGAGTATATCTGATCGCCAGTACCGACGCCTTCTGTTGCACTGCCGTGAATCAGGCTCGCCAGATATCGCTAACCGCCGTTGTTGAAATCTCAGCAATAACCAGCTGCCAGATGACCTTGCACAGTACGCGCTCAATATTATCCGCGAGCGCTATACCGACTTTGGGTCTACGCTGGCGTGTGAGAAACTCGCAGAACTGCATGATGTTCATCTGTCCAAAGAGACTGTCCGTTCACTCATGGTTAAAGCCGGTCTCTGGATCCCCCGCAAACAACGTGCGCCAAAAATTCAGCAGCCACGCTATCGCTGGGCCTGCTGCGGCGAACTCATACAGATAGATGGCTGTGACCACCACTGGTTCGAGAACCGTGCACCCGCCTGTACCGCACTGGTCTATGTCGACGATGCGACGAGCCGCCTGATGCAGCTTCGTTTCGTTAAATCGGAATCGACCTTCACGTATTTTGAGGCCACCCGGGGCTATCTGGAAAAGCATGGTAAACCACTGGCATTGTACAGTGACAAAGCCAGCGTCTTCAGAATCAACAATAAAAATGCCACCGGCGGCGATGGTTACACCCAGTTTGGCCGTGCGATGCACGAACTGAGCATCCAGACTATCTGCGCCAATACTAGCTCCGCCAAAGGCCGTGTGGAACGTGCCCATCTGACGCTTCAGGATCGCCTCGTAAAGGAGCTCAGGCTCAGGGGCATCTCTTCAATGGATTCAGCTAATGATTATGCCGATGAATTTATGGCCGATTACAACCGACGTTTTGCTAAAGCGCCCCGGCATGACTTTGATGTGCATCGACCACTTGAAACTGACGATGACCTGGCAGCATTTTTCACATGGAGGGAGCCGCGCCGTGTGTCAAAATCCCTGACAGTGCAATATGACAAAGTGCTCTATCTGATTGAAGATAATGAGTTAAGCCGCAGGGCTATCGGAAAATATATTGAGGTCTGGCATTACCCGGATGGTCGTAAAGAGCTCCGCCTTAATGGCGCTGTTCTTCCCTACTCCACCTATGATCGCCTTCAGGAAATAGACCAGGGCGCTATCGTGGACAACAAGCGCCTCGGGCGGACACTTGAGTTTATTAAGCTGGTTCAGGGCAAACGCGACGATAACCGTTCGCAAGCTCTCCCTGCCGGAGATGGCCCTTCCCGGCGGCGCAGAAAACCGACAGAGAAGAAATCCCAGCGTTCCCTGAATGGTGACGATATGCTGGAAGCATTGAAGACATTACAGTCCCGTTCTGAGGAAATTTTCGGTACAAGGAAATGACATGGATCTGATGGCAGACATAAGCCCGCCCCTTATAGAACTTTCTAATGCCTTCAGAATCAAACGCCATATGAATACTTATTCCGTAATAGTTGTTGGAAGAAATAATCACATAATTAAGTAGAAAGACTACTTACTTCTGCATGGATTCCAAGCAGCCTGTAAAGTGACTCCTTCATCCGGATTGTATTACCAGTGGTGTAAAAGCGGTATTTCTCCTGGCCGCGCTCTTCAGGCCAGTTGCAGCTATTCAACATTGAGGCCGCATGGCTGATAACCGCAGGGGCGGGATCATGTATTGTCACTTCTGCTGGAACAATCTGTTCAATGAGATAGCGGAGGAAGGGATAATGTGTACATCCGAAAACGATTTGGTCCACTCCGGCATCAATCAGAGGCTGAACAACGCGGTTAACCATTTTACGCACTTCAAACAGGGCATGAGGATGCCCCTCTACAGCATCAACCCAGCCTTCAGGTGTTACAGCGTACACGTCAACCATCTTGCCGTAACGATCGTTCAACTGATGATATTTTTCTGTTCTCAGCGTTGCGGCAGTTGCCAGGATGGCTATTTTCCCGGAGCGGGTCTGTGCGGCTGCCGGTTTAACGGCAGGCTCTATCCCGATAACCGGTATCGGATAACGCTGGCGTAAGCGCTCGATCGCTACGCTTGTCGCAGTATTACAGGCCACCACGATTTGCGTGACTTCCTGAGATACTAGCCAGTCACAAATGGCGATACTTCTGCCAAAGATGGCTTCTTCCGTGAGGTTTCCGTACGGGCAGTGCTGTTGATCGGCAACAAACAGGGCGGGTACATCCGGCACACTTGCAACCAGCGCCCGCCACACAGACAGGCCCCCGAGACCGGAATCAAACATACCGATAAGGTTTTCTTTCATTGCATTATTCTTAATATGATTATCTGGAATTGCACGGCAGCAGCCCGTTGGGCTAAAGACGATCCGGATAATTATACTCCTTTAAAATGCTGAAGATAACATCAGCGTCTATGCATCTGCATGCCCTGATAATCGTTATAAATGAAGGGCTGCGTCAGAGAATGTGAAGTCCTCAGTGCAGCCCTGGTACATTATTCCTCGACTGATTTACCGTTGGTCGCAATGAGTTTCTGATACCAGTAGTAGCTTTTCTTGCAGAAACGCCTGCCGTCACCACGCCCCAGATCGTCAAGATTGACGTAAACCAGGCCATAACGTTTTGACATCTGGTTTGACGAGCAGCTGATGATGTCGATCGGAGACCACATATAGTAGCCCAGCACTTCCACGCCATCGGCAATGGCTTCACCGACAGAGCGGATATGATCCCTGAAGAAGGCGATACGGTAATCATCCTCTACGGTTTCGTTAACCAGCTCGTCAAAGCAGCCAATACCGTTCTCGGTGATCATGATAGGCTTTTGCCAGCGATCCCAGAAGAAATTCAGCACATAGCGAAGCCCTACCGGGTCAATTGCCCAGCCCCAGGGGGTCTGCGATAAAAGCGGGTTACGCTTGTTATTCCCCCTGAACTGGTGCGCAATCTCAGCATTGCTTACATAGGTGGTGTAATAAGAAAACGTCATGAAATCTGCCGTATTCTTCAGGAGAGCTTTATCCTCATCCGTGATGCTGAGAACGATGTTTTTCTCTTTGAAGAACCGTTTGATATAGCCGGGATATTCACCACGCAGAAGCACATCCGCGAAGTAGATTTCATACTGGTTTTTCTGCCATGTGGCAAAGTTGTCTTCCGGACTTGTCGTTTCAGGGTAGGCAAAATCGGTATACAGCATCATGCCGATCTTAATATCTCCGCCCAGGGAGGCAGCATATTTTTTTACCATGGCCGAAGCCAACAGTTCGTGGTGAACGCCCTGATATTTATCCTGTTCCAGATAGGTGCCTTCGTCCTCGAAAATGCCCAGATGATTGAAGGACTCGTAGCGAATGAGGTTAATCTGGTTAAAAGGGATCCAGTACTTAACGCGATCGTGATAGCGATCGAGGCAAGTGCGGGCAAAGTTAAAATAAAAATCGATTAACTGACGGTTCTTCCAGCCATTATATTTCAGCGCGAGGTTCAGGGGCATCTCATAATGGGCGAGCGTAATCATCGGCTCCATGCCATTTTTGATGATTTCGTCTATCAGCTCATCGTAAAATTTCAGGCCCGCTTCGTTAGGTGCCGTGTTATCCCCGTCAGGAAAAATACGCGCCCAGCTGATTGAGGTACGGAAGGTCTTCAGACCGGCGGCCTTGAGCAGCGCCAGATCTTCACGGAAGGTGTGGTAAAAATCGATACCCGTTCTTTTAGGAAACACGCCGTCTTTATCATCCTGTGCCTGAACAGCATAGTCCCGGGTGAGCTCGATATTATACATCTTGCGCATGTCTTCATTGAAAACATATTCATTGATATCGGCAACGCTGATACCTTTACCATCAAGATTCCAGGCCCCCTCCGCCTGGTTGGCCGCGATAGCGCCGCCCCAGAGGAAGTTCTCAGGAAAATTCAGTGTTTCGTTACTCATGTTCTCTCCCATTTTTAAGACCGGCTCTTGTAACCAAAAATAACCGGTAAAACTGCGCCAGTAATTAAAGTGGCGAATAGACCCACGCTGTAAATCAGCATGTTACTTGCGGTCGGGATGGAAAGCAGACTCGCAAAAACAAGGTTATTAATCGTGATGTTACAGCCACCCACAATTCCCCCTCCGACCGCACCGGCAATAATGATGTAATAAATCGTGCGGCGGTTAGGGATGATGAGGCCGTATAAGATAGGCTCAGTCACACCGCTGATTAATGAAGGGAAGAAGGCACTGCTGGCAAGCTGACGCGTACCTGCATCACGCGTTCTGATAAGGATCCCGAGTGCCACGCCCATCTGAGCGATGGCTGACATACCGCCAATGGCATAGATAGGGTCACCGCCATGGGCAATGTTTGAAAAGACTACCGGAATAATGGCCCAGTGCAGCCCAAACAGGACGATAAAGGAATAGGCTGCCCCGATGATCATCCCGGCCACAAGACTGTTCACGCCAATGATGTAAACGATGGCTGATGCCAGATAATCACCGAGGTACTTGCCGAAGGGGCCAAGTAAAAACATGGTGAGCGGAACCACAATCACGACGCATAACAACGGCACCATAAACAGCTGTACTGAATCCCACAACCTGGCCTTCAGGAAGCGCTCCAGCGCGGCAGCAACCGGTACGGCAAAGAATACCGGAAAGATGCTGTAGCCGTATTCCATAACCACAAGCGGCAGGCCGATGATATTCAGCGTCTGCCCTGCCAGACTGGTAAATTCGGGATACAGTAATGACGCGCCGATGATCGCGCCTGTTAGCTCACTGGATTTAAGCTTCCTGGCGATGGTAAAACCAAGTAGCACTGGCATGAAATAAAACGGCACATTAGCGATAAATGACAGCAGGGTTAGCGTACTGTTTCCCGTCAGAGAAGGCAGGCTCAGCAACAATGTGGTGAAAGCACGTAGCAGACCTGCGGCGGCGAGAATACCGATCAAAGGCAGGAAGCTGCCTGAAATGAATGCGAAGATACGGCTGATGAAAGATTCCCGGTTTGCTGCCGTCCCGGAAGAGGACAGCGCGCTGTTCTGACCACCGGTTTCAAGCACGCCATGCAGGGCACTGTATACTGCCCCTACCTTGTTGCCGATAATGAGCTGGCACTGTCCGCTGGCCTGCACGACTGAGAGGACCAGCGGGTTCGCTTTAAGGGCATCCTTGTTAATCTTGTCATAATCGAAGAGATTAAAACGTAAGCGCGTAGCGCAGTGGTAATAATCCTTAATATTTTCACGGCCACCTAAATTGTCAATGATAGACAATATCTGCTGTTGTTCAGACATTTGCGGGACTCTCTTGATGTAGGGTAGGGTATAACCTGAAAATATCCGTGAACAGGCTGTAAATCAAAAACTATCATTTTCCTGTTTTGGAAAATAACTTTGTGAGCTAAATCACGTTCTGTACGATATTAAAAACAATACTTTCAAGGTATTTATGAGAAAAATAGTTTGCGTATAACATTTGAGGGTAATTATTAAGTTCGATGGAATGGGCTGGTTTATTATTCAGGATTGCTGGCACGCTTCCTGAAATAAGGCATAATTGCGACTTTTCAGACACGTTATTTATATACTGGCATGAGTTTATCCATTGTCCTGTCAGGGTAAGAATAAAAACGCAGTCAACCTGTCGCAGAATGGTTTTGATCAGTTCGTTGTTTGAACGCTCGACCAGATAAACCTTCCGGTTGCTGCTGCTGATGCTTTCCCTCATGACATTTGCAATATTGAAAAGAAATGAGTTAGACAGAATAATGACGGAACGACTGTTATTAATGACCTCTGCCATTTTTCTGCACTCTTCATAAGGTATATATTTATATATTTCCTCGATAACCTCTTTTTCAGTCATTCCTTTTATACCCTGATGCGTCAACCGATAGGGAGCTATGTCATTTTTTAATTCCTGGAACGAGCCGTATCCCAGTTCCCTGACGAATTTGGTGATGCTCGAAGGCGTCGTATTACAGTACGACGCCAGCTCTTCGATTTTCACATACGGAAATTCTTCGATTTTAGCAATTACCGCCATCGCAATGGCGGTAAAGACGTTTCGCTTACCGGCATAAAAAAGATATTCAGATACTCTCACATAAAGAGGACTGTAAAATACGCTATCCGGAGTGTTTTGCATGCCTGCCCCAACACAGAGTTAACAGTGATTGCCTGACGGTCATAACAATAATGGAGCATACTACAAAGGTCGCGAATGTCAGTGCCGCCAGTGCAAGCGTGTGGTTCAGTGTGGTCATGGATGCCGCGTCAACCCTTATAAGGGCAGATGCCAGTGCCGTTGACGGGAAGGTAAATCCCCACCAGATCCGCCCAAACGTATCCGGGATCATTCTTCGCCACAGGCTGATGAGCACAATGGCAAAGAAAAGTGCGGTCCAGGCCATGAATTCAATTACGTCATTCATACCGCCATAAATACAGTACAGTCCGACGGCGATGACCGCAGGCGCTGAAACCATAATAGCCAGGCCGGGCATGGCCTTCTGCGGGGTAACAGGACGAACAAACACGATACGCCAGAGGATAAGCGGCATAAAAAGCGCCCAGCAGAGCAGAGCTGAAAACAGCAGCATCTTACTGAGGCCCGGAAACCCCAGATCCACGCCCGCGAAAGCCGGAGAGGCGTTGCCCACCATAGGTATAAGCCATACCGGGCTGATTTCATGCGTATCGAGCTGATCGATAAGCCAGCGGCGGAATGTACACGTGAGGAAAAAAATCTGGGCGGCGACGGCCGCTATCCAGAGCACCTTCGCCAGCAGGATACTGTAAGGTAGCAGTCCCATTGCGAGCAGAAAACCTGAAATTGTGGCAGCACAAAAAAAGTTCTTACTGGCACGTGAATGCCATTCTGCAAGGATAATCTGACGGCAAAAAACCAGCCGCAGAAGTTGGATACCGGTCAGTACTAAAAATACCGCTAATCCTGTCGCAAGGAATACTTCACCAGGCAACGCGGACACGTCGTAGGTTTTTGCTGCGGCCCGCCATACCAGGCCCAGGCCGGTTATCCCCATCACCGAGGAATAGAGATCGAAGCTGACAGTTTGAAATTTTTCGGACACCGTATATCTCACTTTTAATTTCCGGGCAAAATTACTGCGCCCAGGACAGATGCATGCTAAATTTCCGCTATATTGGTCCTGTGCCATTACTGTTTAAAGGTCCAATTCAGATAAATAATTGGACCACAGGGGTTTGTGTGATTGAAATTCACCTCAGCCGCAGCGCGACGGCTCTTCCGCTTTACCAACAGATTGAGCAGCAAATCAGCTGGCAGATCATCAAGGGTCAACTGAATTATGGCGAGTACCTGCCCCCCTCCCGGGAGCTGGCCCGGCAGCTGAGAGTATCCCGGGGAAGCGTTGTCCGGGCTTATGAAGCGCTTTGCATGAAAGAGTACTGTCACAGCCATACGGGAAGAGGAACGATGGTGATTTACCGGGAAAAGCCGGATGCGTCACCGCCTGGTCCGGTTGCGGCTGCCCCCTCCCCGATCGCCTACGCGAGCGATAAATTTCTTCCCGGGGGCTTATCCCTGCTTCCCAGCCATGCCAGCACGGCTCATCTTCCGGTCGGTGAGTTCCGGCAGGCTTTCAACCGCGTGCTGCGTTATCCTGACAGGCTTAATCAGTTTGGCGAGAGCGCCGGGAATCTGGAGCTACGTCAACTAATCTGCGACCAAATCCTTCCTTCCCGGGGGATCTCAGCCAGTCCCCAGGAAGTGCTGATTGTCCCCGGTTCACAGTATGGAAGTCTGCTTCTGGCCATGACGGTACGCCAGGAGAGAACATGTTTTCATTTTGGCGAGCCGGGCTACCTGGAGTTTGCCCGTAATTTTTCGCGTTTCGGCTACAATCTACAGTCACACAGGATGGATCCTGAGGGAATCGATCTATCCGACTTTCGGCCAACGGCGAAGGATATTCTTTATCTGATGCCGGAACATCATTTTCCGCAATGCATCACGTTGTCGGATAGCAGACGAAGCGAAATAATTCATTTGGCAAGTCAGAAGAAGATACTTTTGCTGGAAGATGATTATGACAGTGAATTTTACTTCGACAAAGTTCCCCGCCCTGCCCTCCGTTCAACCGCAGCCTCAGAACAGGTCGTATATATGGGTACCTTTTCCAAAGTACTTTTCAATAACGTTCGGCTCGGATATCTGGTTGCAGACAGCCATCTAATACAACAGATGGCTGCTCTACACTGGAGTCTGTCACGCGGTACAAGCGGGCTTGTGCAACAATGGGTAGCTGAATTGCTGAAAAGTGGAACATATGCGAGACATTTGCGAAGAATGCGAACGGTATACCGGCATAAACGAGATGACATGGTGGCTCTGGTACGGAAATACCTGCCGGACGCACAATTCAGCGTCCCGCCAGGTGGCCTGCAACTTTACGTCAAATTCAGCGAGCCCGAAAAAGCCATCTGGGTTTATGACTGGCTTTCCGGAAACAATATTCAGGTTGCTGATACAGGAAACTACACGTCAGATACTGACGCGACGTCTGATTTTATCGTATTAGGGTTCGCGAATACTGATGTGAATGAATGCGAGACGGTTCTTGAAAGGCTGAGTCACGCACTGTATTCAGGCCTCGACAGGATCTGATTTCGCGGTATGACTATTTTACGTTTCATCAACGATCCTATGATCTTCCTTGTTACCAGAGTGACACCGGTAACATTCACTATATCATTGTGGCTACTGTCTGTAGTGGTTTAGTGAATTTGGTCACCTGAGTTGAGGTGTTATCCAAAAGTCTGGCGGAAAGTGGGCAAGATAGAAGAATGATATGGCTTTGTTGAATAAATCAGATTTCGGGTAAGTCTCCCCCGTAGCGGGTTGTGTTTTCAGGCAATACGCACGCTTT